>CAYTTC010000003.1:0-113681 GCA_964440525.1 uncultured Propylenella sp.
ACTACCACCGCATCAACCCGCCGCAGGGCTACGCTTTTCAGCGCGTCTATACCGACGACCGCTCGCTCGACGAGACGCTGACGGTAGAAGACGGCGACGTGACGCTGGTGCCGCGCGGCTACCATCCCTGCGCGGCGCTGCACGGCTACGACCTCTATTACCTCAACGTCATGGCTGGCCCGAAACGCATCTGGAAGTTCCACAACGAACCTGCGCATGAGTGGCTGGTGAAGCGGTGAACTGGGCGAGAATATCGTATATACAATCAAATTGACTTTGGCGGGCGCACGTCTTATAAGATGGACATTGTCTTCGACCCGGTGAAGGACCGCGCCAATCAGGCGAAGCACGGCATTTCTTTAGCCCGCGCCAAAGACATTGAAATCGAAGCGGTCATTGCGGACGATCGGTTTGACTACGGTGAGCGACGATACAGGGCATTCGGTTTGATCGACAGCCTAGCGCACTGTCTTGTATTTGCCGTTCAGGACTCGACTGTCCGCGCGATCAGCCTCCGTCGAGCGCACAAGAAGGAGATGCGGCGCCATGTCCGCTAAGAGAAAGAAGGCGAAGGCCCCCGAATTCGACGAGGAGAATCCGGAATGGACCGATGAAGATTTCGCTCGCGCCAAACCCGCGCATGAGGTCCTGTCCCGCGAAGTCCTGTCAGCGTTCAAGAAGACGCGCGGGCCCCAGAAATTGGCCACGAAAGTCCCTGTGTCGATCAGGTTGAGCCCTGACGTCGTGGAGCACTTCCGAGCGACTGGCTCGGGCTGGCAAAGCAGAATCGACGAAACGCTGAAGAAGGCGATGGCGAGGAAGCTGTAAGGTATGCCGCTCCGCGCGAGACCTAGCGCGCCATGGCGAACGTCTCCGTCAGCAGCTGCACGAACCGGCGAGGGTCCGCATCGAAAGCGACGTTGCATTGCGGTGTCCCACCGCCGCGGAAATGCGTGTCGATTACCGTTCGTCCGACGGTGAGCGCGCCGGCGGTCTCCACCGCGACGTGAAGCCGGCGCGTCGTTATGACCGACGGATCGATGAGAGAGGCGACGGCGAGCGCATCGTGGACCGGGGCCGCGCCGGACGTGGACATTCGCTGCGACTCGTCATGCGCGGTGATCCGGGGCTCGGTGATATCGGCCGCGGCCTGGCCGGCTGGCGTGCCGAGCGCGCGTAGCCTGGCGCAGTCGTCGCGCGAGACGAGCGCGCGGTGCGTTGCGTCGAGCGGCACCAGCGTGAGCTTTCGGAACCCGGCCGAGAAGACGGCCGACGCTGCTTCCGGATCCGCCCAGATGTTGAACTCGGCGGAGGGCGTGACGTTGCCGATCTCGTGTCCGCCGCCCATGATAACCACCTCCGGCACGAGGTCGACGAGCTTCGGATAGCGCGCGAGCGCAGCCGCGATGTTGGTGAGTGGCGCGACCGGGACGAGCACGATCGCGTCGGTCGCGTTGCGAAAAGTCTCGATCAGGAATTCGACGGCGCCCGTCGCTGCCTTGGCGCTTTTCGGCTCGGCGAGCGGCAGTGTCTTGCCGTGGAACTTTCCAGCGCGATCCTCCGTCGAGCGCGGGATCGGAAAGTCGGCGCGGACCAGCGGCCGCGACAACCCCTCGTAGACTGCAATGTCGCTCCGCCCGATATGGTCGAGCACTCGCAGCGTATTGTCGGTGCAGTGATCGACCGTGACGTTGCCGTTGACGGTCGTGCAGGCGACGAGATCGAGCGCCGGATGCAGCGCCGCGAGCATGATTGCCACTGCGTCGTCGGTGCCGGTATCGACATCGAGGATGAGCTTCCTGCGGATCACCTTGCCACCGGTATCGAAGTTTCTCTAGGGTCGCGCCGTCCGCGATGCGGGACGCGGCGTGCCGTAACACGGGAAGCGCGACGGGCGCGAGGGCGGGAGCATGAAGAACCAGTTCAAGGGCAAGGTCGCCGTCGTCACCGGCGGCACGCAGGGACTAGGCGAAGCGATCGCGCGGCTGTTCGCCGAGCGTGGGGCGGCGGGCCTCGTCATCGTCGGTCGCAACAAGAAGCGCGGAAAGGCGGTGGCCGACGACATCACGAAGGGCGGATGCAAAACGGTCTTCGTCGCCGCCGACCTCGCCGACCTCAAGGCTGCACGAAAAGTCATCCCGGCCGCGGAGAAAGCATTCGGCCGCGTCGATGTCCTGGTGAACGCCGCCGCCCTCACCGATCGCGGCACGCTCGTCGACACGAGTCCCGAGCTGTTCGACTCGATGTTCGACGTGAACGTGCGCGCGCCCTTCTTTCTCATGCAGGACGCTGCCAAATTAATGATCCGCAAGCGGATCAAAGGCACCATGGTCAATATCCTGTCGATGGCGGCGCATGGCGGCCTACCGCACATCGTCGCCTATTCCGGCTCGAAAGGCGCGCTGGCGGTGCTGACGAAGAGCGCAGCTTTCTCGCTCTTGAGGAACCGCATCCGCATCAACGGACTGAATATCGGGTGGATGGACACACCCGGCGAGGACCGCATCCAGCGCCTCTATCACGAAGGCGGCGACGATTGGCTAAAGAAGGCCGAGGCGGGCGCGCCGTTCGGCCGGCTGCTGAAACCGGCGGAGGTTGCCCGCGCCGTCGCTTACCTCGCCAGCGACGAATCTGGAATGATGACCGGGTCGATCATTGATTTCGACCAGCAGGTGCTAGGCGCCGCCGAAGGGGCGGCGTGGCCGGCAAAGGCCATGACGGTGTGAGTGGGCCGGCCTGACCGGCGGGCCGCTGCACGCTTCAAATCAGCTCTGATTGAGCGCCAGCTGGGTCACGTTGGCGCGCGCGCCGCCCGGCTTCAATTCGTCGGTGACGGTGATCGAGAGCCGACCGTTGCCGCTATTGCGGATTGTCATCGTCGCTTTCGTGTCGCCGTTCACCGGCTGCGGCCAAGTGATGGTGAGGACGATCGCGTCGCCGCGCCGCTTGCCGGAAAGCCCGGCCGCACCGATCGAGGAGCCGATATAGGTACCGCTGTAGCGCCCGGTCGCCGGGTTGAAGAGGAGGTCGGCGCGAATTTGCTTGGAGAAGATGAATGCCCCGCATTTGCCGCTCATGGTGACGCCTGTCTGCGTCGGCTGCCCAGTGAAATTGCACGTCACCTGGTTCGGGCTTTCCTCGGCGCTTCGCTGCACGGTTCCACCGCCCGAGAACGACCCCTCGAAGCGGCTTAGAAAGTCCCATTCGGCAGCTTTGGCCGGAACGGAAACGGAGGCCGCGACAATTGCCAGAGCCACGACGGCGGTGCGTGAAGAAGCGAACGGCATTGTAGTCTCCTTAAGCCTTGCGCGATGTGAACGACCGGTGAACCCGGAACGTTCCGGCCCCTTTTCGAATTCGCCGAATCGTGAGCAGCAACCCACCCCCTACACATGGATCGTAAACGGAAGGTGGTGACGCGATCGGGTCTCCAATGCGGCAGGATAGCGGCATGGCGCCGGATCGGGCGGACACCGTTCGACGTGGTTTTCATAGCGTTTATGCAAGCGCCCAATGCGTGGGCCGCGAGAGAGGCGGAGCCCCGCGCGGCGAAAGACGAATAAGCGACGGTCGAAGGACGATGTACCGGCAGCCGGCTATTCTGCCAGGGCCTGCTTCACCGCCGCGTTGCCGCGCCGGACCGCGTTATCGAGCGCCTGTTGGGCCGATTCCTGGCCGGCGAGCATCGCCTCGAATTCCTCGTTCTGGATTTCGCGGAGCTCGGGCAGATTGACGGCGCGGATGCCTCGCGAATTCTCTGTCGGCAGCTTGCCGATCATCTGCAAGATCGGCTGCTCGCGACCCGGATTTGCGTCGTAGAAGCCGGCGCTCTTCGTCGCGCCGTAGGCAGCCGTGGTCACAGGCAGGTAGCCGGAGACCTGGTGCAGCCGCGACTGGATATCCGTTTGCGAGAGAAACTCGAAGAAGCCGGCGACGCCCTTGTAGTCGGCCTCCGGATGCCCGGCAAAGACCCACAGGCTGGCGCCGCCCGGAATGGTGTTCTGCGGCGCGCCCGCCGCCTCCGGCTCGTAGGGCAGCGGCCCGGTCCCGTAGTCGATGCCAGACTTGACGACATCGCCAAGGCCCCCCGACGAGTCTGTGTACATGCCGCACTCGCCGGACAGGAAGAGCTGTTTGGCTTCCGAGGTACGGCCGCCGTAGCGAAAGACGTCCTCCGCCGCGAGGTCCGCAAGCTCCTGAAAGTGCTTCACATAGAGCGGCGCGTTGATCTTGAGCTCGATCTCGGAGCCGGCCATGCCGTTTTCGTTCGTAGCATAGGGGAGGTTGTTCCACGCCGCGAAGTTCTCCAGGTGGATCCAGGTGAGCCAGGCGGAGGTGAAGCCGCAGGTGGCGGCGCCGGTATTGACAATCCGCCGCGCCGCGTACCAGACCTCCAGCCAGGTTTCCGGCGGGTTGTCGACATCGAGTCCGGCGCGCCGGTAGATGTCCTTGTTGTAGAAGAGAATGGGCGAGGACGAGTTGAACGGGAACGAGAGCATGATCCCGTCAGGTCGCGAATAATAGGCGACGATCCCAGGCAGATATTGGCTCTTGTCGAATGTTCCGCCGGCCTTTTCCAGCACCTCCGCGACCGGAATGAAGGCGCGTTCGGTGTTCATCATGACACCGGTTCCGACGTCGAAGACCTGGATGATGTGCGGCGGCTCTCCCGCCTCGAAGGCGGCGATCCCGGCCTGCAACGTTTCGGGATAGGTTCCTTTGAAAACCGGGACGACCCGGTATTGGGTTTGTGTCTGGTTGAACTCCCTTGCCAGCGACTGGATAACCTCGGCGTTCGCGCCGCTGACGCCGAACCAGAATTGCAGCTCGGTAACCGCGTGGGCGCGCTCCGCTCCTCCGACGAGGAGCATGAGACCGAAAAGGGCGGATATGCAGGTTTTCATTAGTCGGCTCGCCAATTGGTCGAGCATACGCCGCCCGGTGAGCCGCGTCCCCTGACAATTCTGCCGCCAATCTGTGTCAAAGCGGCGACGCCCGCCATAGGCTGCCGCGGCAGGCGGAGAACGGCAGGCCCGTGCTGCCCATTAGGACAGGGAATATCACGGGTGATCACGGTTTTCGGCTCCATCAATCTCGACCTGATCGGGAGCGTTGAGAGGCTTCCGCGTCCGGGCGAAACCGTTCCGGGGAGCGGATTTGCCACGGCGCCCGGCGGCAAGGGCGCGAACCAGGCGCTCGCGGCGGCGCGTGCCGGCGCCGCTGTCTGCATGGTCGGGGCGGTCGGGAAAGACGAGTTCGCCGCGCCGGCGCTGGCGCTGCTCCGCGCTGGCGGCGTGGATCTCTCCCGCGTGCGTGCGGTCGAGGGCCCGACTGGCGTGGCGTTGATCCTGGTCGACGCGGCGGGTGAGAACGTGATCGCCGTCATTCCCGGCGCCAACGGAACCGTCAACGAAGCCGACGCTTCCGCGCTCGAAGTCAGCGCCGGCGATGCGCTCGTCCTGCAGCTCGAGGTGCCGGTGGCATCGATCAATGTTGCGGCGCAGCGCGCCAAGCGAGCCGGAGCGCATGTGCTCCTGAATTTCGCGCCCTTCAGGGCGGATGCGCTCGCGCTGATACGCCAAGCGACGCATCTCATCGTGAACGAGAGCGAGTGTTGGCTGATCGCCGAGGCGCTTGGCGTTCCCGCCGGGCAGCCGGCCACTCAGGCAGCCGAGCTGTCGGAGAAATATGCGGTGACGGTCATCGTCACGCTCGGCAAGGACGGAGCGCTCGCCGTTGCGGACCGGAAGACCGAAACCATTTCCGCGCTTCAGGTGGCCGTGCTCGACACGGTCGGCGCCGGCGACACCTTTTGCGGTTATCTGGCGGCCGGCCTCTCGGAAGGCATGGCGCTCACGAATGCGCTCGCTTTCGCGTCGACCGCCGCAAGCCTTGCCTGCACGAAGTCAGGTGCTCAGCCCGCAATTCCGACACGCCGCGAGGTCGAGGCGGTTCTTCAGGCCGACAGGCAAAACTGACCGTGGCCGCTGGAACGCACCCCCAGCGTCGTGGCGGGAGCGATCGTGCTCAGTTGGTGACTTGGACCCAGCCATTCACCCGGCCCAAGCTGACGTCTGAACTGCCGTTGTTTTTCATGCACAGGCCGACTGAATAGGTGCCGGGGAGGCCGAGCTCCACCGTCGCGCTGGTTGCGAATGAAGTCTGGACGGTCGTGACGTCCAAAATCAAATAGCCATTGCTGACGAACAGTGTCGGAGCGGCCATCGACGTTGATACTCGATAGCAGAGGTGGAGTTGGACCTGAGTTGTGGCGGCACTGTTGCCCGCTACACTCGCCGATGCGGTCAGCCGCTGCCCCGCGAACACGACGACGTTCACGGTCGGAGTGATAAAGGTATAGTCGGTTTGGGCGGTGGGAACGGTACCTCCAGGTCCATTAAGACTCACTGTGGTTACGACCCCGGTCGCTCCTTGCACTCCCTGCTGTCCGTCTGGGCCCCGCGGGCCCTCTGGGCCCAGGTCGCCTTGTAGCCCTTGTATGCCTTGACCCTGTGCACCCGGTGGACCATCAGCTCCGACCGGCCCACCCGGTCCAGCCGAGCCGGTATCGCCCTTGGCGACGAATTTCTCCCAGTCCAGCGCGCTCGTCGCCGGCGGCTTGTTCGTGTTGTTCCGCTTCGCCCGCCAGCTCGAGCCCCCCGCAGTGGCGAGGTCGTTGGTAAGATAGGGCGTAGCCGCGCTCCACGCGCCGCGCGGGACAATGCCGCGCGGCCCGCAGTCGGCGACGACCGCATTGGTTGGAGCGCCGAGCGTCGACGGCGGCGTGAACTTCTGCATCGCCACGATGCGGCCTTATGTATCAAGAGCACCAAGCGAAGTGAAGCCCGATCTGCCACAATCCCCCGATGGCAGAGCTGCTTTCCGTCTCAATCCTCGAAACGAAGCGAAACGAGATAGCGGCCTACATCGCCACTCTGGAACGCCAGCTAGGACAGGCCCGCGTAGACCTTGCTCACGTCAACGCGACGATCCGGCTATTCGCGGTGGACAGCACGACGAAGCCCAAGGTCTACATGCGGCTCGGTCGGCTGTTCGTGATGGGCGAGCTTCTCAAACTCACGGACGCCTGTCTGGCGACCGCCGCCGAAGGCGTTGCCGACACGCGCCAGATCGCCGCTTACGCCATGCAGGCGAAGGGCTGGGATAGCGCCGACAAGGCTTTGCTCCGCGCCGTCACGCACTTGCTGACGCATTCGCTGGCACAGGCCGCGAAGCGGGGACGCATGGGGAAGGCTGGGAAGCGGAACGGCGTGAACTTGTGGCGGCTGAATTAGGCGGCTGCGGCGAATTCAGCCCCATGCAATTTCACATTGTCGTTTGCGGCAAGCTTACGGGCAGCCTTGTAAGCTTGCGCTCGTTCGTCGTTTTCGAAAAGTGACTCGCCAACCGATGTGCAAATAGCTTCGATGATAGTGACTAGCCCCAGGAACTGGTTGTCATTGAGGGCAAACGCGGGCTTCAAATGGGTTTGAAAAAAGTGCTTGAACCCCTTTAGCTTGAAGCCAATGAGGGTGAGTTTCGTTTGGTCAAAAATAAGAGTCAGGAACTCATCAATGCGCTCATAAACACAAAACGCATCTTCTTTGACGTACTCCACACAATCGGAGTCCGCAAAATAAATGGCAGTAGGAACATATCTGCCGCCAAGCCATTTTTTGGCGTCCCGCGCCGTGAGCGCCATCCTATCTCCGCCAGAGGAGTTGCTCGTATCGGTCATCAAACCCTTTGGGTAGGGTCGGATCATTGTCCCGCGAAGAGACGAACTCCAAACGAGTGATGCTTCCGTTTATATCCTCAAGACTCGGCTGTAAAGGCCAGTCTGGGCGCACTTGCACCGTCAAAACGGTGTTCTTTGGCACGCGAACCGCTCTTGCCAAACACACCATATCCGGGAAGTACTCGATAGAGATTACCGGATTAAGAACGTAAACCAGAACTGAGGCTCCGTCTGGCTCGGCGTCATGTGGCCGCTTTAGCCCTCTAAAACACGCGATGGCATCCCGTAATGTGGTTAGCGTCGGAGATGGCTCCGCACTCGCAAGGCGTCCGATGTTATTGATTGGCGGAAGCCGGCCAAGAACGTGAGCCCAAAGCTGGAAAATTGCCGTCCTTTTTCGGTTCTCGAAATTCCGCCTCACAAACCCAGGTGAAACCTTGTACTGGAAAGTCTCCTGAGGGTCGTTTGGCGTCGGTGCGGGAACCGGGTCGTCCAAAAGGAGCCAATGAGTCATATAACGAGTCCTTTATATGGACCCGGAAATTGGTTGACTGTATGCCAGTTTTAAGCTAGATTCCGCACTGCAAAATAACTGAGCAACTATCATCACTTTCTGGGTCGGTGGTTGAAACTACGGAAAGCCGAGGGTCCTACGCCTCGGTTTTTTCCGTTCAAGGGAACACGATTCCCCCGACCCCTCCAGTATAGCATAAGATTCGGCAAAAATCCACTCTTGCGAGTTCAGGGGGCGTTAACTCACGCCGCCCGCTGCCAGTACCCGGCCCAATTCCGGCTAACCGGATGATGCAACGCCAGCCCAAGTGTGCGGCTCGCCAGCGTGCCGTTTGACAGCCGGCGATGATCCTCTTTCCACGCGGCTTCGTTCGCGTACTGCCAAAGATATTTCGCACTCACCCGATGATGCTGGCCGTCCACCATGCGGCGAAGACGCGAGAAGTACGACTCGACCTGATTGGTGTTCGCGCCGTCCTGTGAATAGGCTTCGCTGTGATTGATGCGACCGACCGTCCAGCCGTCGTGCAACGCATCCCAGTGGCTCGCTTCGTCCGCATAGACCTTTGCCGTGCGGGAGACGATGCGCTTGGCGATCTCAACACCTTCACGCTCGTGCATGGTCACGAAGGGCAGCGTGCGACCGCCGCGCTCACGTAGCGCCACGACAACGCGGCGCGTGCCGGTTTGATGTTCTGACAGGCGACGATCAATGCGATCCTCTACCTTGTTCGCCGGGCGAATGTGACCGCCGTAGTACGAGCCGTCGATCTCTACCTCATCGTCCAGCGTCAAGCCGGCGATCTCCGCATTCAGCGACTCGCGGAGTTTGTGTGCGAGCACGAAGGCGGTCTTGTACTGGCAGTCCAGATCACGCGAGAGTTGGCAGGCCGAGATGCCTTTCACGGCGTTCACGAAGATGCAGATCGAGGCCAGAAGGTCCGTGAAGGACATCTTGCGCGAAGCGAAGATGGTCCCGCTCGTAACCGAAAATTGGTGACGGCACTCGGGAGCCGCGCACTTGAACTTGCGACGGGTCGGAATGGCGTAGTGCTCTAGCGAGCCGCAACGCGGGCAGACCGGAGCGCCGGCAGTCTCATTCCAGCGGATCGTTTTGAACGTCTCGTAAGCCGCTTCGTCGCCGGCCTGGTAGATCGCCTTTAGGCTCAGGGTCCGGGCGGCGGCTGTGAGAAGGAAATGTTGGGCCATGTCATCGCATCCAATGGTGTATGCCATTGGATGTAACGATAGACATAGCCATATGCAAGGGCTATTATCATCAAATGCGATGATGAAAGAGGCCCGACATGCCAACGAACGCGTACAAGGCGAGTCCTGTCACGCAGGAGTACGAGGAAAGGGCCAAGAACCTGCTGAAAGGCGAGCTAAAGCGCCGTGGCTTGAGCTACCGCGAGCTGGCGGAGAAGCTGGCCGCGATAGGTGTGGGGGAGACAGAGCGCAACCTGAACAATAAGATCAGCCGGGGGGGATTTTCGGCGGCGTTTCTGTTGCAGGTTCTGGAGGCTGTAGGGGCAACTGAGGTGCGTTTGACGTAGTGACTCGGTCATCAGAGACTATGGGTAACATGTTCTGATAATCGGAGTCATAGGAGAAATATAGCTCAGCACTTACCATAAACGTTACTCTATAAAAGCGGCAGTTATAGAATGAGCAGTTCCAGAATTGTAGTGCATTGTCGCTCATTCTTTCGCGGTGCAAAAGCGCGGCGTCGCACTTTACAAAGACGTTTTCTATCCAGTTTCCAAGTACGTACACAAGGGCAGGCCCAAGTATATCGCAATTCCGAAAGACTACATTACGCACTGGCCGTAAATCAGGGTGATAAAAATCAAGGATATTAATCCTCTGATCTTCAAAAGTGCTGGCAAGAACATTTGCGCTATCAGCTTGTTCCTTTAACCTCACATAGGAAGCTGTCGCCGCTTGGAGAGCCGCGTTAGCCCGTAGTTTGCGGGCATAGGAAAGCCCCAAATAGAGCAGAAGGAAAATGCCAACGGCTAACAGCCACCAGCCGAGTACCCCAACTCGTTCTACCCATGGGGAGATTGAGGCCGTGTAATAGGTCACGGCGAACCCCACGAGAGAAATGATGGTCGTCCAGTTTGCGGTGATGCGGTCGTAAAGCCATTGACCAAGCGTAATGCCCGGCTCGTACCGGATGAGACGGAAGAACAGATTTGGTTTCTTGTCTGCCATGTTCGCCACCTTGCCCTAGCTGCAACCCCTTGTGGAGTCGCGCCGCGGACTAACCGGGCAGTCATGGCCGCACTCCGCCGATTAAGGCTTGGTGCGTTTGCTCCATAAGGCCGCCACGATGCAGTCGCCGGGGTGGTAGACGATGTTGAAAGTGAACGCCTTCGAACCGTTCGAGGTGAGGTTGAAGGCGGCCGCGGGCTGGCCGTCGAGGCGCACCTTCATGCCGGCAGTCAGAGTCGTGCCGGTGATGACGAGCTTGCCGGCCTGGATTTTGGCGCTGGTGACGGTAACGTCGGCCGCCTCGGCCGCGTTGCCGCCGATCGGCAGCATCGCCGCCAGTACAAGCGCCGCAAGCGTACGCGCGAACTTCACGGAAAGCCCCCGGTTTCATTGCCCGGGAAGTGCCCGGATCATGAATCCTTGGCCGAACTCAGCATCCTCACTCGTCAATCACAACGCATGGGAGAGTGCGGCCTGCAGGAATGGCAACCGCCGGTTGAATCCGGCCCAAAACTACTTGGTCAGCTTCCGTGCCGGGATCGGCGCGACCCGCTTAAGCGCCACTCGCTGAGCCGAGCGGTCCGTCAGGATCACCAGGAACACAAGCATTACGGCGACCAGGAACAGGATCGCCTGGATGAAGTTCGCCATGTGCATGTCGCCTCCGTGGGTCGGGATTTCGACTGCGATCATGCTCATGCAATGCGCGAACCCCGCTTCGCGCTCCAACACCGATGAACAATTTTTTCGATAGGTGGTCCGCTCGGTACCCGGAATGCGTGTGTGTAGCGGAGCGCCGCGCCCGACCGCTCCGGCCTGCGCGGCCGGCCGGTCCAAAGACTGCAACTGACCGGCCGTCAGGCCTTGAGCAGATCCTCGAGGTCGAGGCGGGCGGTCATCATGGCGAGCGAGCCGTCCGGATTGCGCGGCCATTTCTCTTTCGGGCGGTCCCAGTAGAGCTCGATGCCGTTCTGATCCGGATCGCGGAGATAGAGCGCCTCGCTCACGCCGTGGTCGCTGGCGCCGTCGAGCTCAATTTCGGCCTTGACCAGCCGGCGGAGCGCATCGGCGAGCGCCGCGCGGGTCGGGTAGAGGATGGCGACGTGGTAGAGCCCGGTCGCCCCGCGTGCCGGCGGCGAACCGCCTTTGCTCTCCCAGGTGTTCAAGCCGATGTGGTGGTGATAGCCGCCAGCCGATATGAAGGCGGCGCTCGGGCCGTAACGCGCCATCAACTCGAAGCCGAGTACACCGCAATAGAAGGCGAGCGCGCGCTCGATGTCGGCGACCTTGAGGTGGACATGGCCGATCCGCGTTCCTGGATCGATCGGAGTTGCGAGCGAGGTCTCGGCGATGCGGGCTTCGGTGGGTTTGTCGAGCATCGGCGGAATCTAGGCACGAAAGCGCGATCGCGCCAGTGGCGGTCACCTCGAGGAAACCACGCGCGCCTTGCGGCGAGCCCCGAGGCCGCGTAAGCGGGCCGCGCGCTCATTGGGGGAGGCGGCGTTGGACATCGAACAGGATCTCGCGCGGGTCGCACTGCAGGAGCAAAAGCTTCGCTTCGACCGCTTCGACGCCGAAATCGCCTGGGACCTCGGGCTGGCCTTGAAGGCTGCTGCGGACAAGCGCGGCGTCGGCGTCGCACTCGACATCTCCACGCCGACCTACACGCTCTTCTCGCACGCAATGGCGGGCACGACGCCGGACAATGCGGAATGGGTGCGGCGAAAGCGGAACGTGACACTTCGCTTTCATCGGAGCTCCTATGCGATCGGGCTCGAGCTGAAGCGCGACGGGCGGACAATGGAAGAGAAGCACGGCTTGAGCGCCGACGATTTCATGGCGCATGGCGGGAGTTTTCCGATCCGGCTCGCCGGGCCGACATGCATCGGCGCTATCACCATCTCCGGCCTGCCGCAGCGGGATGATCATGACTTGCTGACGCGGACGCTCGCGGAATTCCTCGACGTGAAGGTGGAGGACGTGGCGCTGGAGTAGGCTGCCTCTACCCGAGCTTCACCATGACGTGCCGCGCCACGGTGTAGTCTTCCAGCGCGTAGATCGACATGTCCTTACCGTAGCCGGAATTCTTCACCCCGCCGTGCGGCATCTCGTTGGTCAACATGAAGTGGCAGTTGATCCAGCTGCAGCCGTATTGGAGCCGCGCCGCGACCGCCATCGCCCGGCCAACGTCCTTCGTCCACACCGATGAGGCGAGGCCATAGTCGGAGTCGTTTGCCCATGCGACGGCTTCTTCCACCTCGGTGAAGCGGGTGACGGAGACGACCGGTCCAAAAACTTCGCGGCGCACGATCTCGTCCGACTGTTTCACGCCGGCGACCACCGTCGGCTCGTAGAAAAAACCCTTGCCGCTCGCGGCATGTCCGCCCGTCGCGATCTCCGCGTGCTTCAGCTTCGCCGCGCGTTCAACGAAGCCGGAGACGCGCTCGCGATGCTTTGCCGAGATGAGCGGGCCGATCTCGTTCTCAGTATCGTCGGGCTTGTTGTAGCGGAGCGAGGAAGCCGCCGAGGCAAGATCAGCGACGAGCTTTTCATAGATGCCCTTGCCGGCATAGATGCGCGAGGCGGCGGTGCAGTCCTGGCCCGCATTGTAGAAGGAAAAGGCTCTGAGCCCCGAGACGACGGCTTCGAGGTCGGCGTCGTCGAAGACGATGACCGGCGCCTTGCCACCGAGTTCCAGATGCGTACGCTTGATCGATTTCGATGCGGCCTCCAGCACTTTTTGGCCAGTGGCGATCGAGCCGGTCAGCGAGATCATCGCCACCTTCGGGTGATTGATCAGTGCGTTTCCGGTCGTCTGCCCGCGGCCGACGACGACGTTGAAGACCCCCTCCGGATAGATCTCCGCAATGAGCGCGGCGAGCTTCAGCGTCGTGAGCGGCGTCATCTCGGACGGCTTCAGCACCATGGTGTTGCCGGCCATCAGTGCCGGGCCGATCTTCCACACCGCCATCATCAGCGGATAATTCCACGGCGTGATCGAGCCAACGACGCCGATCGGGTCGCGGCGCACCATCGATGTGTAGCCCGGCAGATATTCCGCCGCCGCACTTGCCGGCATGACGCGCCCGGCGCCGGCGAAGAAGCGCAGGCAGTCGACGATCGCCGGCATCTCGTCGTTCTTCACCGCGTTGATCGGCTTGCCGCAATTCAGCGCCTCAAGCTCCGCGAAGGCCTGCCCGTCCGCCTCGATGCGATCGGCGAGCTTCAGCATCAGCGCCGCGCGCTGCATGGGCGTCGTCCGCGACCAAGTCTCGAAAGCCTTGGCGGCGGCGGCGACCGCCTGATCCACCTGATCCGGCGTTGCCTCCTTCAGCTTCACGATCGTTTTGCCGGTCTTCGGATTGATCACGGGCTCGGCCTCGCCCTTGCCCTTGGATAATTTCGATCCGATCAGCATTTCGGACTGCATCTTCTTCTCCCTATTTGCCCTGGCCGGCCACGCTCTCCCCCTCGCGCGTCAGATAATAGGCGGCGAGGATGGGGAGAAAAGTGACGGCGATGACGAAGACGGCGACGACGTTGGTGACTGGTCTTTGCCGAGGCTTAATCAGCTCCGACAGCATCCAGATCGGCAATGTGGTCTGCTGGCCGGCGGTGAAGGTCGTCACGATCACCTCGTCGAAGGACAGCGCAAAAGCGAGCATGCCGCCGGCAAGCAGCGCCGTCGCGAGATTGGGCAAGAGCACGTAGCGAAAAGTCTGAAAGCCATCGGCGCCGAGATCCATCGAAGCCTCGATCAGCGAACCCGACGTGCGTCTGAGCCGTGCCACGGCGTTGTTGTAGACGACGACAATGCAGAAGGTCGCGTGGCCGAGCACGATCGTCCAGAAGGAGAAGGGGATGTCGGCGAGCGCGAAGGCCGAGCGGAGCGAGATGCCGGTGATGATGCCGGGTAGCGCGATCGGCAGGATCAGGAGGAGCGAAATCGCCTCGCGCCCGAAGAAGCGCGAGCGGGCGACGGCCGCCGCGGCGAGCGTCCCGAGCACCAGCGCCGCCGCCGTGGAGATCGCGGCGACGCGCGCGCTCAGAAGGAGGGCCCGCCAGATATCCTCGCGCTCCCAGGCGACGGCGAACCAGTGCGTGGTGAAGCCGGGGGGCGGGAACTGGTAGCTCTTGTCCTCGGTGGTGAAGGCGTAGAGCAGGATCAGCGCGAGCGGCAGATGCAGGAAGAGCAGCCCCGCCGCCGCTGCGAGTTTTAGGCCCAGAGGGGCGCGCGGTCCGTCAGACATGGGGGACGCTCTCACAGCGCATCGAATGCCCCCATCTTTCGCGCGATGGTGAGATAGATGCCCATGATGACGATCGGCACCACAGTGAAGGCGGCCGCGAGCGGGATGTTGCCGGCCGTACCTTGGTGGGCGTAGACCGCCTGGCCGATAAAGAGCCGCGAATTCCCGATGATTTGCGGGATGATGTAGTCGCCGAGCGTCAGTGAGAAGGTAAAGATCGAGCCCGCCACGATACCCGGGAGCGCCAGCGGGAAAATCACGTTGCGAAACGTCTGGCTGGGCCTGGCGCCGAGATCGGCGGAGGCGTCGATCAGGCTTACTGGCACCCGCTCGAGCGCCGCCTGCACCGGCAGGATCATGAAGGGCAGCCAGATGTAGAGGAACACGAGAAAAGTGCCGATGTAGCTGATCGAAAGCGACGGCCCGCCGATCACCGGAATCGAAAGCACCGCGTCGAGCAACCAGGTGAGGTGCAGCTCGCCGGCGAGCCAGGTGAGAATGCCTTCCTTGGCGAGGATGAGCTTCCAGGCATAGACCCTGACCAGATAGCTCGACCAGAGCGGCAGCATGATTCCGAGATAGAAGAACGCCTTCCACCGCCCCCGCGCATAGCGGGCGGCGAAATAGGCGATCGGAAACGCAATGATCGCCGCCGCGATCGTGACGAGCGCGGCCATCAGCACGGTGCGGATGATGATGTCGAGATTGGCCGGGGCGAGGAGCTCGGCATAGGTCGCGAGCGTCGGCTCGTAGACGATGAGGCCGGAAAAGTCGTCGAGGTGGAAGAAGCTCTGTGCGAGGAGGGCGAAGAGCGAGCCGATATAGACAAGCCCGAGCCAGGCGAGCGGCGGTCCGAGGAGCAGCGCGAGAAACATCCGCGGGTGACGGAAGAGGAAGTCCGACAGACGGCGGAGCAGGCCGCCGCGCTGCTGCTCGACGACGACGATCGCCGCGGCGGCGTCGCTCATGCCGACTCCAGCGTATGCAGCGCCTTCGGCCCCCAGGACAGCGTGACGCGCTCCCCGGGCCTTGCGGACAGCTCCAGCGCGGGAACGACAACGCTGATCAAGGTCCCGTCGACGTCCACGATAACGCGCGTAACGGCGCCCTGGTACTGGACGGCGCTCACGACGCCTTCCGGTCCGAGCCCGTCGATCCGGCGCCCGTCGGGCATGAAAATCCCGCGCGGGCCGATCTTGATGCTTTCCGGCCGCAGACTGGTCCAGGCCTGCTTGCCGCAGTAGCGCGCCGAAAAATCGGGATCGAACACGTTGGATGAGCCGACGAAATCGGCGACGAAGCGCGTCTGCGGCCGCTCATAGACGTCGCGCGGCGTTCCGACTTGGACGATCCGGCCGTCGTTGAAGATCGCCACGCGGTCGGCCATGGAGAGCGCCTCGCCCTGATCGTGGGTGACGAAGACGAAGGTAATGCCGAGCTGCTGCTGCAGCGCCTTTAGCTCCACCTGCATCTGCTCGCGAAGTTTCAGGTCGAGCGCGCCGAGCGGCTCGTCGAGCAGCAGTACCTTGGGGCGGTTGACGAGGGCGCGGGCGAGTGCCACGCGCTGCCGCTGGCCGCCGGAGAGTTCCGACGGCCGGCGCGTCTCCATGCCGCCGAGCTTGACGAGAGCGAGCGCCTCCCGCGCTTGGCTCCGGCGCTCCGCCTTGGCGACGCCCTTCATCATCAGCCCGTAGGCGACGTTTTCGAGAACGCGCATATGCGGGAAGAGCGCGTAATCCTGGAAGACGGTGTTCACGTTCCGGCGGTAGGGCGGCACCCCCTCCGCCGTTTCGCCGAAAATCTCGATGTGACCGTCGGTCGGCTGGTCGAAGCCGGCGATCAGCCTGAGACACGTCGTCTTGCCCGAGCCTGAGGGCCCGAGCACGGCGAAGAACTCGCCCTCGGCGATTTCCAGCGAGACGTCGTCGACAGCCCGCACGGCGCCGAAGTGGCGCGAGACATTCTGGAAGGAGACGGCGGCGACCATTGAGGCGCTACGGGCGAGCGCAACCCTTCTCCCATAGGGAGAAGGTGGCGACGAAGCAGGTCCCCCGGTTGAACCGGGGGAATAAGGGGTTGCGGGATACGAATGAGGGAATCCGGTCGACGCCGCATCCCCTCACCCGCCCGCTTCGCGGGCACCCTCTCCCTATGGGAGAGGGTCGCGCCGCACCATTCGTCATGCGTCGATTCAGCGTCCTCCGAGAACGGCGATATAGTCTGACACCCAGCGATAGTACGGCACGCAGCCGGCGGCCTGGCTTGCGCACTGTGCGACCGGCGTCCGCCAGAAGTGGATCTTGTCGAAATTGCCGAGGCCGTTGGTATCGCAGCCGGCGTCGGTCAAGAGCGCGTTGCCCTTGCAAGCGTCGAGCACGGCCGGAACCGAGCCGAACCACGCGGCGAGGTCGCCCTGCACCTTCGGGCTGATCGAGTGCTCGAGCCACTTGTAGGCGCAGTTCGGATTCTTCGCATCGGCGTGCATCATCGTGGTGTCCGCCCAACCCGTCGCGCCTTCCTGTGGAACGGTCGAAGCGATCGGCTTGCTCTGCGATTGCAGGATATTCACCTGAAACGGCCAGGACGAGGAAGCGACGAAGCCCTCATTGGTGAAGTCGTCCATCTGCACGAAGGCGTCGTGCCAGTACTTGCTGACGATCTTGCGCTGAGCGCGAAGAAGCTCGAGCGCCGCCTTGTACTGGTCCTCGTTCAGCTCATAAGGATCCTTGATCCCGAGGTCGGGCTTGTGGTGCATAAGATAGAGCGCGGCGTCCGCGATGTAGATCGGGCCGTCGAAAGCCTGCACGCGGCCGGAATTCGGCTTACCGTCGGGAAGGTCCGTCGGCTCGAACACGACGTTCCAGCTCGTCGGCGCCTCCTTGAAAACCTCGGTGTTGTACATGAGGACGTTCGAGCCCCATTGATAGGGGACGCCGTAGTGCGTTCCGTCCACCGTATGCCAGGGGGCGCTCTGCAGCCGCTCGTCGACACTGCTCCAGCTCGGGATGAGGTCGGTGTTGATGGGCTGGACGGTCTTGCCGGCGATGAGCCTGAGCGAAGCGTCGCCCGAAGCAGTTACGAGGTCGAAGCCGCCCTCGTTCATCAGCGCGACCATCTCGTCGGATGTCGCCGCCGTCTTGACGTTGACCTTGCAGCCCGAGGCCGCCTCGAAATCGGTCACCCAGTTGTAGGCGGCATCGGTGTCTCCGCGCTCGATATAGCCGGCCCAGGCGACGATATTGACCTGGCCCTCGCCGTCGCCCACAGCCGTCATCTCGGCGCTGAAGCTCGCCGCAGGCGCGGAAGCGGCCGCAATTGCGGCCACCGCCCAAAGAATCACACGTCTCATGACAAACCTCCCATGGGCGCCGCGACCCGCGGGCGCCCCTCGTTCCACTCTGGCGCGGCGGGCGGGATTTAGCCAAGTCGAAAAAAGCATCGGCTTGCTTATGTATCTATTATGATACATGACGTTTAATGGCAGAAAGACTCGAACCTATCCCTCTTCGGTTCTGGACGTCAGCCAGTGGCCGCGAACCGGTGCGAGAGTGGCTGAGCGCCTGCCTCGCGAAGACAAGCGGACGATCGGGCGCGATATGACAAAGGTGCAATTCGGTTGGCCCGTCGGGTTGCCCTTATGTCGATCCCTGGGCGGAGGCTTGTGGGAAGTGCGTTCGTCTCTCCCAAGTGGGCGTGAGGCGCGGGTGTTGTTCGGCTTTTACGATGGATGCTCGTCGCGCTGCACGCCTTCATCAAGAAAACGCAGAAGACTCCGCCCGAAGACTTAGCCCTCGCGCAGAACCGTATGAAGGAGGTGTCGCAATGACCAAGAAAAACCCTCACGTCGGATCGACCTTCGAGAGCTGGCTCGAGGAGGAGGGCATCTACGAGGAAGTGACGACCGCCGCTATTAAGTCGGTGATCGCGTATCAACTCGCGGAGGAAATGAAAAAGCAGGGCATCACCAAGAAGCGCATGGCGGAAATGATGCACACTAGCCGGGCGCAGCTCGACCGCGTGCTCGACCCAGACAACGGCAGCGCTACGATCGAGACCCTGCAGCGGGCGGCGAAGATCGTCGGGCGCGAGCTGCGGTTAGAGTTGGTGTGATCGCGCCGTGTCGTCTCACACCGCCCAGAAATACCGCGTTAGGTGGAAAAACACCGGCGCGGCAAAAATCACCGAATCGAGCCGGTCGAGCATTCCTCCATGGCCTTCGATCATCGCTCCCCAGTCCTTGACGCCGCGGTCGCGTTTGATCGCCGACATTACGAGCCCACCGAAGAAGCCCATGAGGCTAATGACGAGCGCCATGAAACCCGCCTGCAGCGGCGAGAAGGGCGTGATCCACCAAAGGAGCGCGCCGATTAGCGTGGCGGAGCCGACGCCGCCCAAAAAACCCTCCCAGGTCTTCGACTGTGAGAGAGTGGGGGAGATTTTTCGTTTGCCGAAGAGCTTGCCCCACACGTACTGCAGCACGTCGCTCGATTGGACGACGATCACCAGGAAGGCGATGAGGAGAAGCTCGCGGCCTTCATAGCCGGGTATCCTGAGCGTGATCAGCGCCGGCACGTGGCTGACGCAGAACACGGCGAGCATCAGCGCCCATTGCGTGACCGCGACCCGTTCCATGAAGCGCGTCGTATCGGCACGGATCGCTGCGATGATCGGCATGAACAGAAAGGCGTAGACGGGGATGAAGATCGAATAGAGCCCGTACCAATCGGCCGCGATCAGGACGTACTGGATCGGCAGCACGACAAAGAAAGCCGCGACCAGCGCGTAGTGGTCGCCGCGGCGCGTCTCCGTCAGTGTGATGAACTCGCGGAGCGCCGTGAACGAGGCGACGGCGAAGAGCAGGATCACGCCGATCCTGCCGAACAGGAAGGCGATCCCGATCAGGATCACCATCAACCACCAGGCTTTGATGCGCAGGTTGAGGTTGTCGATCATCGGGTCGGGAATCCCGCCCCGCCGTCGGGCGAGGATCATGCCGAAGGCCGTCGCCACGACGAGCACGCAGCCGATGGCGAGAAACAGGAAGATCGTCTGCCGCTCGGCCGTCATGGGCGTGGATGCTCCCGCGGCCTGAGCGACAGGAGCGACGCCCGCGCGCGCTCGAGAAACGCCGTTTTCTCCTCGCCCTCGCGGAGCCGGACCGGCATGCCGAAGGAGACGGTGCAAAGGATCGGCACCGGGATCAGCTCGCCCTTCGGCATGGCGCGGTTCAGATTAGCGATCCAGACCGGCACCATCTCCACACCCGGGCGGGCGAGTGCGAGCCGGTAGAGCCCGCTCTTGAACGGCAGGAGCGGCACCTCGGTCAGGTTTCGGGTGCCCTCGGGGAAAAGGATGAGCGAGGAGCCTTCGTCGAGCGCCGCCGCCATCTGCTGGATCGGGTCTGCGGTGCGCTTTTCCGCGTCGCGCTCGACGAGCACCGCGTTGAAGACGCGCGTCCCGATGTATCGCCGTATCGGGTCCTTCAGCCAGTATTCGGCACCGGCGACAGGCCGGGTCTTCCGCCTGACGGGCTTCGGCAGCACGGTCCACACCAGCACGAAATCGCCGTGGCTCGCATGGTTGGCGAAATAGACGCGCGGGCGAAGGTCGGGGAGATGCGCTCCCCATTCCGCCCTGACCGCGGTGACGACGCGGGCGAACAGCGTGACAAGGCCTGCGATGAACTGCTCGATCACGGCTGCCGTCCGTCCTCTCTGAGGCCAGCGCGCACCCGATTGACGATGGTAAGGGCGAGCAGGGCTGACAGGACGACCATGATCCATACGGTCCAGGGGGGAAGCGGCCCGCCCAAGCCCACCCACAGAGCGAGCGCGCCGAAGGCGAGGGCGCGGTCGCTTTTTCCCATCGGACCGTCGTAGCGGCGCGACGCGCCGACGGTTGGGCCGAGCACTCCGGCGAGCTCCGTCAGCGCTGCGAGCAAGACGACGAGCGCGATCCAGAGCGGGCCGAAAGAGGCGACGAGGGCGAAGGGCGCGTAGAGCGCCGCATCCGAAACGACGTCCAAAATCTCGTTCAGATAAGCGCCGAGCCGGCTTTTCTGGCCGTGATCGCGAGCGAGCATGCCGTCGACTGCGTTGAGCGCCATGCGGACAAAGAGCCAGAGCGGGACAAGAAGGAAGGGCCAGCGTGCCGGTGCCATCGCCACCACGAATGCCCCTACCGCCACCGAGCCGATCGCGGCGGCGACCGTGATCTGGTTCGCCGTCACCCCGGCCCGGGCGAGCCTGCCGACATGCGGCTGCAGCAACATCTGAAACGCTGGCTTCAGAACGTAAAGCGACACAAAAAATCTCCCCCGGAGACTCTCCGCCGTTCCCGGCAGCCGGGCAAGTGGATCGGGGGAGACTATGTGCGTTTTGCGTGCCCGACTAGCCGGGATGGCTGCCTTTCCGCCGGCGGAGGGGTAAGCGAGGGGAGCGTCACTCCGGCAGCGGCGGCGAGGGTCCCGGAGCCGACGAGGACCGCGACGGACGCAAGGTTGCCGGCGGCGACAGCGCCGGTCTCATTCGCGGGGCGTGCCACCTCGCGTACACTGCGCCGTACTGAATCCAGGCCGGCCGCGATGTCGTTCGGCGAGGTCTCAGCTCCGCGGGTCGCCTCGAGGAATTCGATGGCAATTACGAGCGCCGTCGTGCCGGCCATCGGCAAGAGCCGCCACACGCCGCTCGGATCGAGCGCTGTCGGGCGCGCCCGCTCGCGGTTTTCCGCGACGAACACGGCGGCTCTTGCCTTGAGCCCGCTTGTCCCCTCGTTGTCTCCGGGTCCGCTCGCCTCAACTTGGCCCGCGGTTGCGGCGATGCGGGTTTCGGCGAGATCGCCGATTGTCCTGAGAGCGAGCGCAATCAGGTCGGCGGACAATGCGACCGACGAAAGGTCCGCCACCCCCGCCACGATCTCTTCGCTCTGCCAAAGGACGAGACGGTCCTCCGTCACCCCATTCGCCGCCCGTTCGAGCGTCGCGCCAGCCTGACGCAGGAGATCGAGGCAAGCCCCCATCTTAAGGGGAAGGCTACGTCCGGCATGCTCCTCCGCGCCGTTCGCCGCCGTCGCCGGCGCGGCTTCCATCTCACCGCGGCCGAGGAGCTGACGGAAGGTGGCGGCCACCTCCCTCTGCCCCCTTTGCCGCTGGAGCCGGTGCACGCTCGGGTGAAGCGGCATGTCTAGGCGTCCCGCCGCCGAGAGCGCAGCGGCGACGATTGCCGATTGAAGAACGCGTTCCGCCTCGAAGAGCCCGGCAAGCGCCGCCGCAAGCGAAAGCTGCGTGCCCGAGAGCAGCGCGGACCGCTCGCGCGGATTGAGGGTGAGCGGATTGAGATCGGCCTTCTTCAGCGCCTTCTGCGCGGGGCGCACGCGGCCGCGGCGAAGCACCTCGCCGGTCCCGGTCAGGGCGCCGAAGAGGCGGGAGAGTGCGATGCGGTCATTGACATCCTCCGCCGTGACGACCGGCAGAAGATCGTGGGAGAGGAATTCCGCAAGCGCCTTGATGACGCTCCAGCGCACCCCCGACATACCCTGGGCGAGCGAGCCGAGCTTGAGTGCGACGAAGAGGCGGAGGAGTCCGCTCGGCAGCGGCTCGCCGCGCTTTTCGACAAGCTCCGCGATCGACGGCGACGCACCGGCGATGTCCTGGGGCGGAAGCAGTCCGTTGCGAGACAGAATCGCCGAGAGAGCCGCTTTGCCGGCCTCGACATCCGCCCGCGCGACCGGATCGAGCGTGACCGTCGCGCCGCGATAGATGGCGCGCCAGTCCGCAAGCGGCGTCAGGCCCGGGCGGATTTCGACCGCCGCCGTCATGAAAGCCAAGCCAGGTCGAGAAGCACAACTCTCTCCCGCTCGGTCCGCCGCCCTCATCCTAGCGCATCCGGCCGGTCGCATGTCTATTGTCGTCGGCCGTATGGTTGACGCCGCAAAAAGGCGCGCGGGCGACATTGTTTCTGCTCGTTCGCGAGCAGGGCGTTTGCCGTGCCTAGCGGAGTGCAGCCTTGAGGCGCATCAGCATGGATGTCTCCGCGCCGGGGGCCAGTACGCGCAGGCCGTTCGCCTCCGGCGTACCCGGTTTCCCTAGCGCATTGTTGGGATGCGTTACCGGCTCGAAGCAGAAGATCGGGCAGTCCTTGTCGAGCGAATAGACGTGATAGTAGCGCGTGCCGGGATCGGATTCGACGTCGAGCACGATGCCGCGGTCGGTCCATTCGATGCGGGCCTGGCCGTCCCAGCCGGCATAGCCGTTATCGATGAAGTCGTCGGGCAAGGCGCGGGATGTGTTGAAGTCCCATTTCGGTGGAATCGGCGCGGCCTCCGTCTTGGGGGGAAATTCCGGCGGCTGCTCCAGCCACATGCCGGTCGCCTTCGCCTGCAATCTCACGCCGGGCGTGCGCACGAACCAGGGATGCTGGCCGAGGCCATAAGGGAGCGGACGGATGCCGAGATGCTTCACCCGCAGCTCCATGTCGAGCGTCGAGGCCGCGAGCGACAGGGTCTGCGTCGCCTCGTAGTCGAAAGGCGGGATGGTCCGGCTCCGCAATCTGAGCACGATACGCTCGGGCTTTTGATCCACGACCTCCCAAGCCGCGAACCAGCCGTCGCCGTGCAGCGGCACCGGCTCCAGGGGGTCGTTCGGCGCGATCGGATAGAACGTGCCGCCAAAGGTGAATCCGCCGCCGGAAATCCGGTTGAACCAGGGCACCATAGGGCTCGAGCCGAGCGCCCGCGGGTTCTCCGATTCCCCCGTCCATCGCCGAAAGATCGGCAGTCTCTCGGCGCCCTTCTTCAGGTCGAAAGCAGTGACCGATCCGCCGAGCCGTGGCGACACTTCGACGATCGCCTCGTCGGATTCCATACTGATCCGGTCGGTCATGATTCCCCTCTTTGCCGCCACCTCACTTGACGGAGGATTGAGCCTGTCGCATCAAATCATACAAATAGCGCGCACGCATCCAGGAGTGAGGCGTTGCGCACCGCGACTTGCCTTTCGGGTCCGCTCCATGCGTGCCTGATTTGGCATGCAATTTCCGCGACGGGCGCAAAAAAAAATGGCCCTGCGGCATCTGGGCTCAGGGGAGGAGTGATGCGTCTCATCCAGTTCGTCGCTTCCGGCGGTGCGCGCGCCGTGGCGGCCATCGCGGACGGGTCCAATCCGCAGATCGTCCGCGGCGCGGAGAGCGTTCGCGATTTGGCGCTCGAGGCGCATCGGTCGGGGCGCTCGCTTGAAGCCAGCGTCGAGACGCACGGCCTCGGCGAGGCCGTCGACTACGATAAGCTCGTCGCCGAGAGGCGGCTGCTCGTGCCGCTCGATCATCCGGAGCCGTCGCGCGTCGTGGTGGCGCTGACCGGCCTCACGCATCTCGGCAGCGCCAAATCGCGCGACTCCATGCATGCGAAGCTGCAAAGCGCCGACCTCACCGATTCCATGAAGATGTTCAAGCTCGGCCTCGACGGCGGCCAGCCCAAGCCGGGCCAGATCGGCATCCAGCCCGAATGGGCCTATAAGGGCGACGGCTCCTGGCTCGTCGCGCCCGAGCAGCCGATCGAGCTGCCGGGCTACGCGGAGGACGGTGGCGAGGAGGGTGAGATCGCTGGCCTCTACGTGATCGGCGATGAAGGCGAAGTGCTGAGGGTCGGCTTCGCGCTCGGCAACGAATATTCCGATCACGTGATGGAGCGGAAAAACTACCTCTATCTAGCCCATTCGAAGCTTCGCCAATCCTCCTTCGGGCCGGAGCTTCTCGTCGGCGACCTGCCCGATGAAGTGAAGGGCACGGTGCGCGTCGTCAGGGACGGCAAGGCAGCGTGGAGCGGCGAGCTCCTCTCCGGCGAGGTCAATATGTGCCATTCGATCGCGAATCTCGAGCAGCACCATTTCAAGTATGCCGGCTTCCGCCGGCCTGGCGACGTGCACATCTATTTCTACGGCGCCAGCGCGCTGAGCTGCGCCGAGGGCTTTCAGACAAAGCCCGGCGACGTGTTCGAGGTGGAGGCGCCGCTTTTCGGGCGTGCGCTCCGCAATCCCCTCGTTCCCGGCCGCCCGGACGAGGCCATAACGGTCAGGCCGCTTTGACCGAAATTCCGGATACGAGGTTCATATGACCGAAGAACTGCACCACAATCTTGTCGGCGGCGAGTGGGTCGAAGGCGAGGGCGTGACGGAAAACATCAACCCCTCCAACACCGAGGAAGTCGTCGGCCTCTACGCCCGCGCCTCGAAGGCTGACGCCGAGCGGGCGATTGCCGCGGCGAAGGCGGCCGCGCCGGGTTGGGCGCGTTTCAATATCCACGCGCGCTACGAGATCTTGAAGAAGGCGTCTGACGAGATTCTGGCGCGCAAGGAGGAGCTCGGCCGGCTGCTCGCCAGAGAAGAGGGGAAGACGCTTGCCGAGGGGATCGGCGAGGCGACGCGCGCCGGTCAGATTTTTGCCTTCTTCGCCGGTGAGACGGTGCGTGTGTCCGGCGAGCTGCTGGCGGGCGTCCGGCCCAACACAGAGGTGCTGATCGAGCGTGAGCCGGTCGGCGTCGTCGGCCTGATCACGCCGTGGAACTTTCCGATCGCCATCCCGGCCTGGAAGATGGCGCCGGCGCTCGCCTACGGCAACACGGTCGTCTTCAAGCCGGCTGATCTCGTGCCGGGCTGCGGCTGGGCGCTCGCCGACATCCTGACCCGCGCTGGCCTGCCAAAGGGCGTCTTCAACCTGGTCATGGGAAAAGGCTCGGTCGTCGGACAGGCGATCCTCGACAGCCCTGACGTGAACGCGATTTCCTTCACCGGTTCGGTGGAAACCGGCAAGCGCGTCGCCAAGGCGTCGGCCGAGCATATGCGAAAATTCCAGCTCGAAATGGGCGGCAAGAGCCCGCTCGTCGTGCTCGACGACGCCGACTTGAAGACGGCGGTGGAATGCGCCGCGAACGGCGCCTTCTTCTCTACCGGCCAGCGCTGCACCGCTTCGTCCCGCCTGGTTGTGACGGAGGGTATCCACGACCGCTTCGTCGATGGCCTGATCGAGCGCATCAAGGGTTTGAACGTCGACGATGCGCTGAAGGACGGCACGCATATCGGCCCGGTCGTCGACAAGAAGCAGTTCGAGCAGGACGAGATGTACATCAATGTCGGCCGTAAGGAGGGCGCCAAGCTCGCCTGGGGCGGCGAACGGCTGAACCGTTCCACGCCCGGCTTCTACCTGCAGCCGGCGCTCTTCACCGAGACGAAAAACGACATGCGCATCAACCGCGAGGAAATTTTTGGGCCGGTCGCAAGCGTGATCCGCGTGAAGAACTACGACGAGGCGCTGGCGGTCGCCAACGACACACCCTTCGGCCTCTCGTCGGGCATCTGCACGACAAGCCTGAAATACGCGACGGATTTCCGAAAAAACAGCCAGGCCGGCATGGTGACGATCAACCTGCCGACCGCGGGCGTCGACTACCATGCGCCGTTCGGCGGTAGAAAGGGCTCCTCCTACGGCCCGCGCGAGCAAGGGCGCTACGCGGTCGAGTTCTATACGGCGGTGAAGACGACCTATCAGCTCGCCGTTTGAGGTTCGCGCGATGAGCCAGGCGGCCCTGATCGGCGTCGACTGGGGCACCAGCAATTTTCGCGCTTTTCTGCTCGACGCTTCCGGCACCATTCTCGACCGGCGCGCCGGTCCGCATGGAATCATGACGGTCGCCGACGGAAAATTCGGCCAGGTGCTCGCCGCCCGCGTCGGCGAATGGTTGAGCGAGGGCAGGTTACCGATCCTCATGTCCGGGATGATCGGCAGCCGCCAGGGCTGGGTCGAAGCGCCCTATATCGAAACGCCAGCCGGCATCGGCGACCTGGCGGCGGCGCTCGCCCGCGTGCCCTTCGAAGCGGCCGACGTGCATATCGTCGCCGGGCTGAAGACCGACGACGGCGGCGCGCATGACGTGATCCGCGGGGAGGAGACGCAGGTTTTTGGCGCGCTCGCCCGGCTCGGCATCGAGAGCGGGCGCTTCCTGCTGCCGGGAACGCATTCCAAGTGGGTGGTTGCCGAGGCAAATCGGGTGACCGCCTTCGCGACCTACATGACCGGAGAGATTTTTTCCGCCGCGCGCGATCACACCATCCTCGGCCGCCTCATGCAGGAGGGGAGCCCAAGCGGTGGTGCGTTTCTCCGCGGCGTTGGAGATGGCGCCAAGCCCGGCAATCCGGGCGCGCTCCTGCATCGGCTCTTTGTCGTGCGCACTGCTGGGCTCTTTGGCGACGTCGCCGGGACTGACCTCGCCGATTATCTGAGCGGGCTCTTGATCGGGGCGGAGGTCGCGGACCAGGCGGAATCAGACGCCCGCCCGGTCCATATCATCGCCTCCGATGCGCTGGCGGAACGCTATCGCGCTGCTGTCACCTCGCTTGGCGTCGACGCGGAGGTGGTTTCGTCCGACTGCATCGTGGACGGCTATGTCGCCATCGCGCGGATGGCGGGATTGCTCGGGACAAGTTGAGGCGATCGAGGTCAGGCATGGCAATGACGCTGCACGATGCGATGGCCGAGCTTCCGCTGATCGCGATTCTTCGCGGCATCGCGCCGGAGGAAGCCGGGCCCGTCGGCGCGGCGCTCGTGCAAGCGGGCTTTCGGCTTATCGAGGTGCCGCTCAATTCGCCCGATCCCTTCCGCTCCATCGAGACGCTTGCCAAGCGTTTTAGCGTGGAGGCGCTGATCGGCGCGGGTACGGTCATGTCTGCGGACGCCGCGCGGAAAACGGTCGAGGCGGGCGGCCGGCTTGTCGTCATGCCGCATTCCGACGCTGCGGTGATCCGTGCCGCCAAGACGGCCGGCGCCTGGTGCATGCCCGGCGTCGCGACGCCGACGGAAGGCTTCGCCGCGCTTGCTGCCGGCGCCGACGGCCTAAAACTGTTTCCCGGCGAGGCGATATCGCCGGCCGTGGTGAAGGCGTGGAGAGCGGTGTTTCCTCCCGGCGTGCTCCTCTTGCCGGTCGGCGGGATTACGCCGGAGCGGATAGCCGAGTATGTCGCGGCGGGCGCCGCCGGCTTCGGCATCGGCTCGGCGCTCTACAAGCCCGGCGTTACAGCCGATGAGACAGGACGGCGCGCGACGATTTTCGCGAAGGCGTGGCGCGCGACAAAAAGGTGACGGTCGCGCGGTTCGTGTCGGCGCGAATGAGACAGGTCGCGGCGACGTCGTGGATCGGACGCGTTTGGGTGCTATGAATACGGGAGGGGCCGGCCGCATCCGCGCGGGCGCCCGCTGCGACGGCCGAAAAATGCCACATAAGACCAGGGAGGAAGCGGTGCCGAACCGCTTCGAAGCGGAGAAGAGGAAGCGGATCGCCGCGGCCGGAAAGCTCCTCGCGGGCGATCCGGAGGGGAAGCCGCTTGCGGCCTTCTCCGAGCTTCTCTTCGAGCGCGGCGCCGGCGAGGATATCGTCCAATACGATTCTGCCGCACTTGCCGGGATCGCGCGCGACGGCTTCGCCTTCTTCCGCTGCCGCGCCGAGCCGACCGCGGTCAGGGTGGGCGATATCGCCGGCGCCGACGAGCATGGCCGCTCCCATACGGCGATCGAGCTGTCGACTGCGAACCGCCCCTTCATTTTCGATTCGCTGCTGGGCGAGATGCAGGCGCTCGGCCATTCCGTTCGCCTTGTCGTGCATCCGATCATTGACGTTCGCCGCGACGCTTTCGGCACGGCGCTCGAGTTCTCGCGCCCGAGCCAGGAACTACCGGGCGGCCGGCAGCGCGAGAGCTTCGTGCATGTTCATGTCCCGCTCATCCGCGACGAGGCAGCCAAGGCGCTCCTGGTCGAGCGGCTGACGACGCTGCTCGATGAGGTGCGGCTCGCCACCGACGACTGGAGTGCCATGCGCGCGCGGCTGCGCGGCGCAATCACCGATTTTCGCGTCGACCACCCTGCGCTCGGCGAGCCGGTCGTGGAGGAGACGATCGCGTTTCTGCAATGGCTCGACGAGGGCAATTTCGTCTTCCTAGGCATGCGCGAATATTCGTATGGCGGGACGCTCGACGAACCGGTCGAGCAAACGTCCGAGGCGAGCGGTCTCGGGCTGCTCCGCGACCCATCCGTGACAGTGCTGCGCCGGGGAACGGAGCTAGTGACGCTGACGCCCGAGATCCGCGCCTTCCTGACGGCCTCCGACCCGCTCATCGTGACGAAGGCAAACGTGCACACGCGCGTCCACCGGCGCGACTACATGGATTATGTCGGCGTAAAAATCTTCGAGGCGGGCAAGGTCAAGGGCGAGCTCCGTATCGTCGGCCTTTTCACCTCCACCGCATTCACCCAATCGGCCGAGCGCATTCCGCAGATCCGCCGAAAAGTCGCGGATATTTTCAAACGCGCGGGCTTCGATTCGGCCAGCCATTCCGGCAAGGCGCTCCTCAACATTCTGGAAAACTATCCGCGCACCGAGCTCTTCCAGGCGGAAACCGAGGTCCTCTACGATTCCGCCCTGGCGATCCTCCAGCTGGAGGAGCGCCCGCGCGTTCGCGCGCTCGCCCGGCGCGACCGCTTCGACCGCTTCGTCTCCGTTCTCGTCTTCGTGCCGCGCGACCGCTACACCTCCGACCTCCGCGAGCGGATCGGCACGGCGCTGGCCGAGCTCTACGACGGCAGGGTCTCCGCTTTCTTTCCGGATTTCTCGCTGACGCATCTGACGCGCGTCCAGTTCGTCATCGGCCGCAATCCGGGGGAGGGGCGGGACCCGTCGCAGGACGATGTCGAGGCGCGCATCCGCGCGATCGTGCGCACCTTCGACGACGACCTCGCGGAGACGCTGAATGCCGCCTATACGCCGGAGCGCGCGGCGGAGGTCTTGCGCTCCTATTCCGGTGCTTTCGGGTCCGACTACCGCGTCGGCTTCACCGCCGAGGATGCGCTGCGCGATATCGAAATCGCCGAGCGGCTGGCGCCGGACGATATCGAGGTTCGCTTCTTCCGCCGGCCGTCGATGCCCGAGACCCGGGCGGTGATGAGCTTTCACCACCTTGGCGATCCGATCCCGCTGTCGAGGCGCGTGCCGCTCCTCGAAAACCTCGGCTTTTCGGTCGTCAACGAGCGCACCTACTGCGTCGCGCGGACCGCGGGCGCGCCTCTCTACCGCCACGACATGACGCTGGTGAGGACCGACGGCGAGGCCCTCGACCTCGCCTCGGCGGCGCGCCTGCACGACGCGGTCCTCGCCGTGTGGCACGGCCAGGCGGACAATGACGGCTTCAACGCCCTTGTGCTTCTAGCCGCGCTGCCATGGCGGCGAGCGGCGCTGCTGCGGACGATCGCCCGCTATCTCAGGCAGACGGAAATCCCCTATTCGCTTGACTATCTGTGGGGCACGCTCCGCCGCTATCCTGCTTTAGCCTCGCTCCTTGCGGAGCTCTTCGCCGCGCGCCTGGAGCCGGGGAGCAAGCCGCGCGAGCGGGCGGAGAGCCGGCTCGTCAAGGACATCGAGGCTGCGCTTGAGGCGGTGACGAGCCTCGACGACGACACCATCCTTCGCGCCTTCCGGCAGGTCATCGAGGCGACGCAGCGCACCGACTTCTTCGCCGCGACCGATGCCGAAGAGCCGGCCGCCATAACCTTGAAGATCAAGCCGGAGGGGCTTCCCTTCGTGCCGCTGCCGCGGCCGTTCCGCGAGATTTTCGTCCATTCGCCGGAGGTGGAGGGCGTGCACCTTCGCTTCGGCCCAATTGCGCGCGGCGGCCTGCGCTGGTCGGACCGGCCGCAGGATTTCCGCACCGAGGTGCTTGGCCTCGTCAAGGCGCAGCAGGTGAAGAACGCCGTCATCGTGCCAGTCGGCGCCAAGGGCGGCTTCGTGCCGCGGCGGCTTCCCGCCGCCGGACGCGACCAGGTCTTCGAGGCCGGGCGGCAGGCCTATATCCATTTTGTCGACCGCCTGCTTTCCGTCACCGACGACATTGATGGCGAAGCTGTGGTGCCACCCGAAAACGTCGTCCGTCACGACGGCGACGATCCCTATCTCGTGGTCGCCGCGGACAAGGGCACGGCGACATTTTCCGACACGGCGAACGGCATTGCGCTGAAGCGCGGCTTCTGGCTCGGCGATGCCTTCGCATCGGGGGGCTCGGCCGGCTACGACCACAAGGCCATGGCGATCACCGCGCGCGGCGCCTGGGAGGCGGTGAAGCGGCATTTCCGCGAGATGGACGTCGATATCCAGAGCCAACCTTTCACGGTGGCGGGCGTCGGCGACATGTCGGGTGATGTCTTCGGCAACGGCATGCTTCTGTCGCCCTGCATCAAGCTCGTCGCCGCCTTCGACCATCGCGATATCTTCATCGACCCGAGCCCCGATCCCGCGCGCTCCTTGGAGGAGCGCAAGCGGCTCTTCGCTTTGCAGCGGTCGAGCTGGCAGGACTACGATCGCGCGCTCATTTCCAAGGGCGGAGGGATATTTTCGCGCGCCGAAAAGCAGATCGCGTTGTCGCCCGAGGTGCGAAAACTCCTCAAGCTCAACAAAGCCAGCGCCCGCCCGGCAGAAATTCTCTCGGCGATCCTCAAGGCGCCGGTGGACCTTCTCTGGTTCGGCGGCATCGGCACCTATGTGCGTGGACCCGACGAGGCGAACGCCGACGTCGGCGACAAGGCGAACGACTCGATCCGCATCAGCGCGCTCGAGATCGGCGCTAAGGTGGTGGGCGAGGGGGCGAACCTCGCGATGACGCAGAAGGCCCGCATCGCCTACGGGTTGAAGGGCGGGCGCTGCAATTCCGACGCCATCGACAATTCGGCCGGCGTCAACACCTCGGACGTCGAGGTCAACATCAAGATCGCGCTCGCTCCGGCGGTGCGGAGCGACCGACTTTCGGAAAATGAGCGGCTCGACCTCCTGCGCTCGATGACCGACGACGTGGCTGACCTGGTGCTCCGCAACAACTACCAGCAGACGCTCGCCATTTCGCTTGAGGCGCTCCGCGGTCTCGACAATCTCGGCAACCAGCTCAGGTTGATGGCCGAGCTGGAAGAGCGCCACCTGCTCGACCGCAAAGTCGAAAGCCTGCTCGAGGATGCGGCGCTCGAGATGCGCGCCGCCGACGGGCGCGGCCTCACCCGCGCCGAGATTGGTACGCTGCTTGCCTTCGCCAAGATCGCGCTTACCGACGATCTCCGCACCAGCTCGGTGCCGGACGATCCCTATCTGGCGCGCGAGCTTTTTCGCTATTTCCCGACGGAAATGCAGGAGCGCTTTGCCGGCGAGATCGAAAGCCATCGTCTGCGGCGCGACATTATCGCCACGCAGCTCGCGAACTCGCTCATCAATCGCGGCGGGCCGACGCTTCTCGTCGCTGCGCGCGACCGCACCGGCGCCTCGGTCGGCGAGCTGACCCGCGCCTATGCCGCGGTGCGCGACAGCTTCGCGCTGCAGGAGCTGCACGCCGAGATCGATGCTCTCGATGCAAAGATTTCCGGCCGGCTGCAGCTCGATCTTTACGCAATTTTGCAAGACGTGCTCACCGATCGGCTCGGCTGGTTCACGCGCAATCTCGCCCCCGACGCGGGGCTCGAGGATATCGTGGCGCACTACCGCGCGCCCCTTGCAGAACTTGCCGCTATTCTGCCCTCGCTTCTTTCGCGCGAGCGCTTGAAGGCAGTCCGTGACGTCGAACATCGGTTGAAGGCGGGCCGCGTTCCGGAGACGCTCTCGGCGCGCCTCGCACTGCTTCCCACGCTCGCGCGCGCAGTCAATGTCGTCCTCATTGCCGACCGGTCCGGCCAGAGCATCATCGAGGCTGCAAAATCCTATTTCGCCGTCTCCGATCGCTTCTGTTTCGGCCGCATCGATCAAATGATCGAGGAAATTCCGGCGGGCGACTATTACGAAAGCCTGGCGTTGCAGAAGGCCGAGGACAGCCTGGAGACGGCGCATCGCGACCTGGCGCAGAACGTGATCGCCAACGGCAACGGCGCCGACGTCGCCGGCTGGGAGGCTACAGCGGGCGAGCGGATCACCGCGACGGCCGAGCAGGTCGAAAAGATCGTTTCCGACCGCCGTCCGAGCATGGCCAAGGTGGCGATCGCTGCGAGCCTGTTGTCGGAGCTGGCGCGGGGGTGAGGGCGGCTTGCGCGACGGGAGGATCCTCTCCCCGCAAGGGGAGAGGACAACAATCTCAGTCTTACCGGATGCCCTTGTCGATCAGCTCGACCAGGCTGTCGATCGACTCCGGTGTGACGGTGCCGGCGCCGGTGTTGATCGAGAGGCCCGGCATCTTGTACTTCGCCGTCATCACGCATTGCACGACCGGCATGAAGCCCTGCAGATAGAGGAGCTGGTCGAGGGTGGCGGTGATGTAGCCCGACTTCAGCCCGTCGATTGTCGCCGGCCCGAGGTCGATGCCGCCCACGACGATGTCGCCCGGCTGCTTGCCGGCCTGCTGCAGCACCTGGCCCATCTGCCCTGTGATGCCGCCATGCTGGGTACCGATCGCTTTCAGGTCCGGATGGCTCTGGATGTAGGCGACGAGCACCGGAACGGCGAGCGTAGTGTCGCTATTCACGTCTTGGCTGATCTCCAGCCGATCGACGGTCAGGCCAGCCGCTTCGAGCGTGTCGGCAAGTCCCTTCTCCGACTGGCCGCGTTCCGCCTGGCTGAACACGCCGTAGACCATCGCCTGGTCGCCGGTCTTGAGGCCCTTGGCGAGCATGGCTTCGGCGGTCAGCTTGCCGCCGGCATATAGGTCGACGCCGGCATAGCCGAGCCCCTTTGAGCCGAATTCCGCCTGCAGGTCCGTCATCGGCGAGTTGCCGACCGTGACGACGACGCCCTGGCCGACGGCCTGCGTCACGAGATCCTGGAAGGCGGCACTGCCCGGGTGGCCCATGATCTCGATGCAGTTCGGGTTGGCGGCCATCGCCTCCTTGAACTGGTTGATCATGGTCTCGGGCGCCCAGGCGGAGAACTGTTCGTGCAGCTCGACGCCGAGCGCCTTGGCGGCCTCGGCGGCGCCGGTCTGGCGGGCGAGCGTGGCGCCGTCGCCCGGATTGCCGCCCATTTGCATATACATAACGAGACCGGCCCCGGGCGCTTCCTGGGCAACGGCTGTGCCGGCGATCAGCGCGACGCCGGCGGCGCCGAGTAGAAGCTTGGACAATTTCATTGACATTCCTCCCTTGCGATCCGGCGCCGCGAAAGCGGGCGTCCGGGTTATCCGGCCGACGGCGGTCGGCCGAGCTCTTGCGACGGACGCCGCGAGGCGAAGCGGGCGTAGAATGCCGCCCGCCGCTGCGGCTCGTCGACGAACAGGTAGAAGATGATCGAAACCAGGAAGACGAGGCCCTGCACGGTCAGAACCAGCGAGCCGGTGAGCTTCATCGCGACCAGCCCCGGCTGCATGATGATCATGACGAAGCAGCCGAAGATGGTGCCGACGATCGTTGCCCGGCCACCGAAGATGGAAGTCCCGCCGATCAGCACCGAGGCGATTGCCGTCAGGAGATAGCCCTGGCCCTGGTTGCCGAAGAAGTTCTTGTTCTCGAGCGTCAGGATGATCGCCGCGATGGAAGCGAGCGTGCCCATCAGCACGAAAAGCTTGATCTTCTCGCGCTCCACGTCGATGCCGACGACCTGCGACACCGCGTTGGAGTCGCCGATGAAAAGCACGTGCTCGCCGAAGCGGTGACGGTTCAGGATGAACCACAGGATGATGCAGATCGCACCCGTCCAGAGCGGCGACACGGAGATCTGGCTCGGCCAGTCAAAACTGCCGGGCTCGGCGAGCGGTCGTCCGACGATGGCTTTCCAAACCGACGATCCATCGGCGCCGCGCAGCGCGTAGGACTTTCCACCGGAAAGCACCGCCGCCATGCCGGTCCAGAAGAACTGCGTCCCAAGCGTCGCGATGAAGGAGGGGATGCCGACCTTGGCGATCAGAACGCCGTTTACGAAGCCGACCAGCACGCCGGAGGCGATTGCCGCAACGACCGCGATCCAACCGAGGTTGTACTCCTTGAAGAGCACGGCGAAGACGAAACCGGAAAACGCGATGACGGATGGGAACGAGAGATCGATCTCGCCCGCCCCGATCACGAATGTAAGGCCGATCGCGAGGAGCACAAGCGGCGGCAGCGTGGTTAGGAACGTCGTGTACATGTTCGGCGCCAGGAACGCCGACGGCGCCTGCCACATGAAGAAGGCGAGCAGGAACACGAAGACGACGATGATCGGCAGGCCTTCGATCCGCTGTATGACATTGCGCTTCGGGCTGGCGGGCATGACGCGGTCAGCCTTCTTGATGCAGTGAAATGAGATAGTCGGTGAGCTCGGCGACCGACATGTCGGCCGGCCGAATCTCCGAGACGACGCGTCCGCGGTCGAGGACGACAAGGCGGTCGGCAATCTCGTGAACGTGCGCGAGGTTGTGCTCGATATAGACGCAGGCGCGGCCGGAATCCTTGATCCTGCGAACGAAGTCGAGGACTTTTCGCACCTCCTTGACCGCGAGCGCCGCGGTCGGCTCGTCGAGGATGATGAGGTCGGCGTCGTAGTGCATCGCGCGTCCGATCGCGATCCCCTGCCGCTCGCCGCCGGAGAGCTGCGCGACCGTCGAATCGACGGTGATTCCGGCGCCGCGAAAGCCGATCGATTTCAGCAGGATGTCGCTCGCGATCTCCTTCTCGCGCTTGATGTCAATGAAGCCGAAGCGATTGGTGATCTGCCGGCCGACGAAAAAATTTCGCCAGAGCGGCTGTTTGTCGGCGAGCGAGCGGTCCTGATAAACGGTCTCGATCGAAAGGTCGTGCGCCATCCTGACTGAATATTCAGTCGGGTCGATTTCCTGGTCGCGGATGAAAATGCGTCCCGAGGTCGGCGCCAGAACACCCGTCATAACCTTGATCAGCGTCGATTTTCCGGCGCCGTTGTCGCCGATCAGGCCGACGATCTCGTTCCTGCCGATGGCGAGCGAAATGTCGCGGAGCGCATGCACGGCGCCGAAAAACTTCTCGACGTGCTCCATGCGCACGATCGCCTGGTAGTCGCCGACCGCCTTCTGGGCTTCAGCGGCGCTCAGACTTGTCATCGACCTCGCCTCATGCGAATGCCGCTCATCACTTCGGTCTCTGCCTGGGCGGCGACGCTCATCCCTTCTCCGTATTTGGCCCGCTCAAGCACATCCCCGGTCATGTCGAGGAGCGCCATCATGTTGTTGCGGGCCGCTCCGGCATTGCCGTCGCAGACCGCCTCGAAGACGGCGAGATGCTTGTCGAGCGCAAAGCGGCTGCCGACATCGGGATGCGACGTGATGCTGATCGAGGCGCGCAGCGCCTCTTCGATGCAGGCGCCGAGACCCGAGAGGAGCGCGTTGCCGCTGGCGGCGAGAAGCAGGCGATGGAAGGCCACGTCGGCCTCCGTCAGCTCTTCGCTGCGGGTGCCGCTGCCGCGCGCCATGTCGAGCACGGCGATCTGCATCTTGGCGAGCATGGCAGGCGTTGCGTTCACGGCGGAGAGCGCGGCCGTCTCCGGTTCCACCATCCGTCGCACCGCAAAGAGCTCGCGCAAAAACACCGGCTTCGGTACGACGCGCTGACGCAGCCGCAGGATGTCGGCATCGAGAAAATTCCAGTCATGCGGCTCGCGCACGAAGGTGCCGAGCTTCGGCCGCGAGCGGACCAGCCCCTTGGCGCTCAGCATTTGCAGCGCTTCGCGCAAGCAAGTCCGGCTGACGCCGAACTCCGCGAGCAGGGTCACTTCGTTCGGCAACGGCCGCGCCGGCGGATAATCGCCGCCGAGAATGCGCAAGGCGAGAGCCTCCGCGACCATGCTTTTTCCGCGCGCGACGCGCCCGAGCGGCTTCTGCATAGGACTGACGGCCTTCGATCCGGATTGGATCAATCATCGTATTATTAGGGGCAAACGCCGCCGCGCTCAATCCCGGCCCCGCGTCGGTCGCGCCGGAAATTCGACCTATTCTCGGGCGCCGTGCATCGATTGATCATACGATTGGACCCATTGGGCTGGCTATTGTCATGGAGTTTCCGCCCTCCTAGAAGTCCGGTTCCCGCCCGCACCCCCAGATTCGACGGCCTTTTGCGAGCAGCCCCATGACCGCGACCGCCTTCGCCAGCTACCCGAGCCTTGCCGAAAAGACGGTTTTCGTCTCCGGTGGCGCCAGCGGCATCGGCGAGGCGATCGTTCGCGCCTTTGCGGCCGAGCGGGCAAAGGTCGGCTTCGTCGACATCCTGGAAAAGGAAGGAACGGAGCTTTCGGCCGAGCTCGGCCGGCAGGGCGCGGAGGTGCTCTTCGTGGCAGCCGACATTACGGACATCGCCGCACTCAAGGCAGGCATCGCGGCGATCGCCTCGGCTCTAGGCACGATCACCGTGCTCGTCAACAACGCGGCGAACGACATGCGCCACGACTGGCGGGGCGAGACTCCGGAGAGTTTTGACGCACGGCTCGCCGTCAACCTTAAACACCAGTTCTTTGCAATTCAGGCGATCGCGCCCGGCATGATCGAAGCGGGCGGCGGCTCGATCATCAATTTCGGCTCGATCTCGTGGCGGATCGGGATGGGGGGCATGCCGGGCTACACGGCGTCGAAGGCAGCGATCGAGGCGCTGACGCGATCCTTCGCGCGCGATCTCGGCCCACACCGCATCCGCGTCAATTGCCTGCTCCCCGGCTGGATCATGACCAGGCGTCAGCTGGAGCTATGGGTCGACGAGAACGCCGACCGGATCATCGCCGATCGCCAGTGCTTGCCGGACCGCATTCAGCCGGCCGACGTCGCCCGCATGGTGCTGTTCCTGGCCTCCGACGACAGCCGCATGTGCACGTCGCAGAATTTTATCGTCGACGGCGGGTGGGCCTGAACGGGAAAAGAAGAAGGGGCCCGAAGGGCCCCTTCCATTTCTTCGTCGAATGCGGATCAGCCGCTGACGCAGGAGTCCACGTTGTCCTTCGTGCATTCGTCGAGGCCCGTATACATCGGGTTGTCGACCGTCTTGCCTTCGATGATGTCGATCAGAATGCTCGGTGCATCATGGCCCATCTGGTATGGCCGTTGGCCAACGTTGACCTGGCTAAAGCCGGCCTTGACGGTGTCGAGCTGGCAGCCGACCGTGTCGCCGGCGACGACGACCAGATCGCCGCTCGCGAAGCGGTCTGCGTACTGCGTGCCTGTCGCATTGAACGCCTCGCAGCCCTGCTGGGCCCAGCCGCCAAGAAGGACGTAGGCCTTGAGGTCGGGGTTGCCTGCAAGAACGTCCGCGAACTGCTGGTTGGCGGTCGCGATGTCGTCATTGGTGAAGGTCGGCGCGACCTCGGTCCAGCCACCCTCGCCGGCGAGCGGGTCCCGGCTCTCTGTGGTCGATGCCGTCAGGACCTTGCCCTTGATGCAGTCACGGAAGCCGTAGCCACGTTCGTTGAGGTTCTCGGCTGCCGGATTGCCGAACATCAAAGCAACCTTGCCGCCGTTCGGGGAAAGCTTCATCAACCACTCGCAGAACTTGACGCCCATGCCGTAATTATGGGTGCCGAAATACGTCGTGCGCAGACCCTGATCCGCGGGGAGCAGGTCGGCGTCGATCGTCATGATCGCGATCTTCTTCGCCGCGATCGCGTCCGCATTTTCGGTGAGCGCCTTGGCCATGGCCGGAGCGTTCGAAGGTGAGATTGCGATACCCGCAACATCATCCCGGGCGATCAGGTCGTTGATGATCTGAATCTCGCCCGCCTCGTCCGAGGTCAGCGCCGGACCCGTGTAGACGCACTCGTATGGTGAATCCGGATTTTCTTCGTTCCACTTGGCGCAGCCATTCCCCATGACGGTGAAAAAGCCGTTGTCGAGGCCCTTCACCACGACGGCGAGTGTCTTCTTCTGGGCCATTGCCTGTCCGGCGCTTAGCGCCAGAGCAGCAGCGGCTATGACTAACAGTGCTTTTCTCATCAAACTACCTCCCTTGCTTCATTGGGACCATTCCCTGGCCTCTGCCGATTAGCCCGGATACCAGATTCTCCGTGGTTCGTTAGCGGAGCGCACGTAATCCCAGGCAGAGTCGATCAAACGTTTAAGGTCGTAACGTGGCCGCCAGCCGAGATGCAGCTTTGCCTTGGCGTTGTCCATCCAATTCGAATGAAAGCGGCTTGGAATCTTGACAGCGGGAAGACCACGCGTCTCGTTCAGGTAGGACGCGACCTCGCCGTAGTCGACCGGCTCGTCCATGCAGATATTGTAGAGTTCGCCCTGCGCGCGCGGATTGTTGATCGCCGCCAGGATTGCCGAAACGAGGTCGTCGACATGCACGAAGTTGCGCTTCAGCGGCTGATCTTCTGAATCGAGCAGGATCGGCACTGTGCCGGACTCCCGGTAAGACTTGACGGATTCCCGCGGCACCTCGTCCTTCCAGACCGGCGCGCCGAACACGTCGTCGCCGAAGGACAGTGTGTACTTGAAGTCGTCCTTGTCCATGATCCAGGGCGCTCTCAGACAACACGCGTTGATGCCATACTGAATACAATATTGCCGCAGCATGACCTCTTCGAGAACCTTCGACAGCGCATAGCATCCGGGGTAGGCGCGGTGCGGCGTCGCCTCGGTGATCGGCGCCTCATGCTTGTAATGAAAGTGCCCGATCGCCGCGTCGCCGCCGATCAGGATGAACTGCTGCGCAGTCGGCGAGGCGCGAAACGCCTCGAGCAGCCAGAACAATCCCTTGACGGCGACGTCGATGACGTCGTCGGGAGTTTCCTTGCAGGTCGCCAGGTGGAGGACGTGGGTGACGCCGTCCATCGCTCTTTCGACGTCGGCACGTTCGGCTATATTGCCGCGAACCATTTCCAGCCGGTCGGCGGGCTCCAGCATCCGGTTGTGACAAAGGGCACGCAGGCGCGCAGCAGCGAATCCCTCGTCGGCAAGGCACCGCTCGACAAAGCGGCGGCCGACCTTGCCGGTCGCGCCGGTGATCAGTACCAGCATAAACTCCCTCCTGTGGTCAGCTAATATCTATCATTGTCATTAGTCAATTGGCAGACCCTCGGATTAATTGTCGGCGGAGGGTGAAGCGGAGCGCCCGTGGTTTGGGGTGCTGTGACGCGAAGCAGCAGCGTCGAATTCGCGTAGCGCCCCGACCCGCGGCGCGCCCCACCTTCCTCTCGCGCGCCTCTTGCGCGTCAGCCTTTCTAATCATATCGAGGGGAGCCGAACCTCCAAAATGGAACGGCAAGGGCGGAGGGGAAACGTCGGTGGCGGTGCTGGAACTATCGTCGATCTCCAAGAACTTCGGCGCCATTCAGGCGCTCCAGGACGTGTCGATCGGTCTCGAGGGCGGCCAGGTTCTCGGTCTCATGGGCGACAACGGCGCCGGGAAATCGACGCTCGTCAAGATCATCGCGGGCAACTTCAGGCCGTCGCACGGCAGCATCGTCATCGACGGAGAAAAAGTGAATTTCCATCGGCCGATCGAGGCGCGCCAGCATGGCATCGAGATCGTCTATCAGGACCTCGCGCTCTGCGACAATCTGACGGCGGCCGCCAACGTCTTTCTCGGGCGCGAGCTGCGCAAATACGTCGGCCCAATACGCATCCTCGACTATCCGCGCATGTATCGCCGCGCGGGCGAGCTCTTCAAGGAGCTGAAATCGGAGACGCGCCCGCGTGATCTGGTCAGGCAAATGTCCGGCGGACAGAGGCAGGCGGTCGCCATCGCGCGGACGCGGCTTTCCGATCCGAAGATCGTGCTGATGGACGAACCGACGGCGGCGATCAGCGTGCGCCAGGTCGCCGAGGTGCTGAACCTGATCCGCCGGCTTCGCGATCACGGCATCGGTGTCATCCTTATCAGCCATCGTATGCCGGACGTGTTCGCCGTGGCTGACCGGATCGCGGTGCTTCGGCGCGGCCGGATGGTCGCCTCGAAAGACATCAAGCAATCGTCTCCGGAAGAAGTGACGGGGCTGATCACCGGAGCTATTCAGACGGCGTAGGAACACAGGGCGCGACGACGCGAAGGAACCTATCCCGATGACGATCACGATCGACGACACCATCAACCGTCAGACCTACGGCCCGATTGGTTATCTGCTTTCGCGCCAGACTTTTTGGGTCTTCGCCGCCGCGGTCGTAGCATTCGTCTACGTGTCTTTCGCCAGTCCCTCATTCTTCACACCCGGCAACCTCTTCAACATCATCCGGAATTTCGCGTTCGTCGGCATCATCAGTCTCGGAATGACCGCCGTCATCATCACCGGCGGCATCGATCTTTCGGTCGGATCCGTCCTCTGCCTGACCGGAATGGTCGTCGGCATGATGATGAACGCCGACTATTCGATCTGGGTCGCGCTGCCGGCCGGGTTGGCGGTCGCGGCGCTGACCGGCGGCATAAGCGGGGTGCTGATCGCCTATGTCGGCATGCCCCCCTTCGTGGTGACGCTCGGCATGATGTCGCTGGCCAGAAGTGTGGCCATGGTGATGTCGAACAACACGATGGTCTTCGACTTCGGTCGCGACCACTCGAAGTTTATTGGCCTGGGCGGTGGCTCAACCCGAGGATGGTTCACGCAGCTCGCCGAATGGGTGGGCTCGGATACCGGACTTGGCGCCGCCTTCACTTGGCTTGCCCTGCATCTCGCCATTCCGAACCCGCCGATCTTTCTGGCGGTGTTCGCGCTTCTCTTCGGCTTCGCCTTCCGCTGGACCAAGTGGGGTCGGCACATCTTCGCCATCGGCGGCAACGAGCAGGCCGCCGTGATGACTGGCGTGCCCGTGCGCAGCATCAAGGTCAGCGTCTATGTTCTTTCCGCTCTGGTCGCAGGGTTCGCAGGAATCTTGCAGGTCGGCTGGCTCGGTACGATCACCACCGGCATGGGCACCGGCATGGAGCTTATCGTGATTGCCGCCGTCGTCATCGGCGGCGCCAACCTTATGGGCGGCTCCGGGACTGCATTCGGCGCGGTTGTCGGAGCGTCGTTGATCGAGATCATCCGCAACAGCCTGACCCTCCTCGGCATCAATCCGTTCTGGCAGGGCACGTTCGTCGGCGTCTTCATCATAGTGGCAGTGCTCTTCGATCGCATCCGCCACCATCAGGACTCGATCTCGATGGCGTTTCAGTCGTTCAAGGAAAAGATCGGCGTTAAGGGCGGGCCCGCCTCGGGCTCCTAGCGGATCAAAGCCGCTTCGCCGCTCCTGCAAGCGCGCGTGCCGTTCCCGCGGCGCGCTTCGGTCCGGCTATCGAAGCGCGCTCGATCAACGGACATTCGAGCTTGGTGACCGGGTATTTCTCGCGCCGGTTCGAAAACAGCGTAAAGCCGCGCTCGACCGCCCACCGCCCCATCTCGCGGTGCGGGAGCACCAGCGTAGTGAGCTGCGGCGAGAGATGCCGCGCCACCTCCTCGTCGTCGTAGCCGATCACCGAGACATCGCCGGGGATCGCGAGCTGCCGCTCCTTCAGCGCCTCATAGCAACCGACCGCCATGCGGTCGTTCGAGCAGAAGATCGCGGTCGGCGGGCGCGGCAGATCCATCAGGATGTTGGTCTGAGCGTAGCCGGCACTCGGCTGCCAGTTTCCCTCGCGGACGAGCGCCGGGTCGTAGGGGATGTCGGCCGTTGCCAAGGCCTGCCGGTAGCCCTTCAGCCGGTCGCGCGCCGCGTCCATCCACAATTCGCCGGTGATGATGGCAATCCGCTGGTGCCCCGCGTCGATCAACGCGTCGGTCGCCCGGTGGCCGCCCGCGACTTCGCCAGGGACGACGCTCGGAAAGGCGCGGTCGTCGCAATAGCAGTTGAGGAGGATGACGGGCGGTTTGGCCGTGTAGAGGCGATGCGGAACATCCACCTTGCGGGTCATGATCGTCGCATAGACGACGAGGTCGGTCTCGCTGTGCATCACGGCGTCGAGCGCGCGCCGCTCCATTTCCGGATTGTCCAGGGTCTCGCAGATAGTGACCACGTGGCCCGTCGTCCAGGCGCTTTCGCGAATCCCGTCGATGGAAACGACCGCTTCCGGGCTCGTGGCGATGCGGTCGAAAAGCACGGCCACCTGCAGCGGCCGTTCGCCGGGCACGGTCGACGAGCGGGCGATCTCGTACTTGAGCTGCCGCGCGGCGGCGAAGACGCGCTCGCGCGTCGACGAGGAGATATGGATGGCCGGTGTATTGTTGAGGACGACGGAGACGGTCGACTGCGAGCACTCAGCAAGGCGTGCCACGTCGGTCATGGTGACCCGGCGCCGCGCCGACCTGTCCGCCGCGCCGCTTGCTTTCGCTCCGTTCCGCAGCACCATGCCGGGTCGTCCTTCCTCGTCTTCTGCTCGCCGCCGGCGCCCCGCGACCATGGCCCCGCGCCGCCACCGGCCGGAAGTGATATCAGCTAATATCAGTAGCCGAAAGCCATCAGACGTTTGCTCCGGAACGGACCGGCGTTTGGCGACAGATGGGCCGGACGGTGCGGCGCACGGAAATCCAAGATCCGTGCACCGAGCGGCCGCAACGCGCGCACCGTGTGTGATGCCGATTAGAGGATCCGCGTAGGCCGAGTTTGGTCGAGCGCCCAATTAAGTTGATCCACTAATAGAAATTAGCTATGCGTACATCACGCCATAAGGGTCGGAGACACGGCCCGCGGGGACACCCACCCGATGGCACCCATGAGGGAGGATGAATTCATGAAGACAGCCTATCGGTTAGGTCTCGCCTTGGCCGCGTTTGTGGCTGTGGCGACAACCGCTTTCGCTCAGGACAAGCCGCAGCTCGCCTTCGTCGTCAATGCCGCCTCGGATTTCTGGAAGCTGGCCGAAGCCGGCGTGAAGAAGGCGCAGGGTGAGCTGCCCAATTACGACCTTCAGTTCAAATACCCGGCGCAGGGGACGGCTGCTCTGCAGAACGCCTTGATGGACGACCTCGTCGCCGCCGGCACCGACGCCATCATGATTTCTTCGGTCGATCCCAAGACCTCGATCGACGCCTTCAACCGCATTGCCGCCCAGGTGCCGCTCTTTACGACCGACAGCGACGCTCCCGACAGCAATCGCATCGCCTATCTCGGCTCGTCCAACACCGATGCCGGCGTTCAGGCCGGCGAGATCGCCATCAAGGCGCTGCCGAACGGCGGCAAGTGCATGGGCTTCGTCGGCTTCCTCGGCGCCGACAATGCCAAGGAACGCATCGCCGGTTTTAAGCAGGCGATCGAAGGCAAGGGCATCGAGCTCGTCGACACACGCGGCGACGACGTCGATTTCGCGCGCGCCCGCAGCAACGTTGACGACGTGCTCGCCGCCAATCCCGAGATCACCTGCATGGTCGGGTTCTATTCCTACAACCCGCCCAAGATCTACGAGGCGCTGCAGGCGGCCGGCAAGCTTGGTCAGATCACCGTGATCGCGTTCGACGAGGATCCGATCACGCTCGGCGCCGTCCGTGACGGCAGCTTTGCCGGTACCGTCGTTCAGCAGCCGTTCGAGTGGGGCTATCAGGGCATGAAGCTGATGGCGGCCTACCTCGAGGGCGACAAATCCGGAGTTCCGGAGAACAAGCTGATCATCGTGCCGACCAAGATCATCGACAAGGGCAACGTCGATCAGTTTGAAGCCGACTTGAAGGCTGCAATCGCCGGCTGACAAGCCTCCAAACTTGGGCCGGCGCGGATTTTCCTCCTCCGTTGCCGGCCCCTTGTTGCGCACGCTGGGCAACTCTGTTGCAATCGGACCCGGCACTAAGCAGCGCGGTCCCGTCGATGGCCGAACCGTTCCTCGAGCTCGTCAGTATCACCAAGACCTATCCGGGCGTCGTCGCGCTCCACGACGTGAGTCTTTCGATCGCGAAAGGCGAGGTGGTTGGGCTGATCGGCGAGAATGGCGCCGGAAAATCGACACTGATGAAGGTGCTCGGCGGGGTTACCCGGCCGTCCGGCGGCGCGGTCCGCGTCGATGGTGTTGAGCACCCCTCACTCAACGTCTCCGATGCGATCGCGGCGGGCATCGCCTTCGTCCATCAGGAGCTCAATCTCTTCGACAATCTCGACGTGGCGGCCAACGTCTTCATCGGCCGGGAGCCGCTCTATGGCGGGCCGTTGAAGCTGATCGATCGCAAGAAGCTCCATGCCGATGTGCGGCCGCTCCTGGCGCGCCTCGACGTCGATTTCAAGCCCGAAACGCCGGTCTTCGAGATGTCGATCGCGCAGCGCCAGCTTCTTGAGATCGTCAAGGCTTTGTCGCTGAACTCGCGGCTGGTGATCATGGACGAGCCGACGTCGAGCCTGACGCTCACGGAGACCGACCGCCTCATGCAGGTGATTGCCGCTTTGAAGGCGGATGGTGTCAGCGTCATCTTCATCTCGCATCGCCTGAACGAGGTACAGTCCTGCGCCGACCGCGTGGTTGTGCTCCGCGACGGACGCGTGGTGGGCCAGCTGGCGAGGAGCGAGATCACGCACGACCGCATGATCCGGCTGATGATCGGCCGTGATCTCAAGTCGCTTTATGTGCCGCCGGCCGGGCCGCCGGGCGCCGATGCGCTGGAGATCGTCGACGCGCGCACCGAGACCTACCCCGACCACACCATCAGCCTGACGGTGAGGCGGGGCGAGATTCTCGGTCTGGCCGGGCTGGTCGGTTCCGGGCGAACCGAGCTCGCCCGCGCGGTCTTCGGCGTCGACCGGTTGATTGGCGGCGCCGTCCGCCTCGACGGTGAGTCGATCCTGGTCGAAACACCGAGCCAGGCGATTTCGCTCGGAATCTACCTTGTTCCAGAGGACCGCAAGCGTTCTGGCCTGCTCCCTGATTTCGCGATAACCGAAAACATCTCGCTGCCCGATCTGAAATCCTATGCGCGCGCCTCGCTCGTGCGCAGCGCGCCGGAAAGGGCGAACGCCGAGGCTCAGAAGCGGAAGCTGAACATCCGCGCGCCGAGCGTGGCCACGATGGTCGGCGCGTTGTCGGGCGGCAACCAGCAAAAGGTCGTTCTCGCCAAGTGGCTGTCGATGCGGCCCCGCGTCATGATCTTCGACGAGCCCACGCGCGGCGTCGATGTCGGCGCCAAGAAGGAAATCTACGACATGCTGCGGGGGCTCGCGGATTCCGGCGTCGCCATTCTCATGATCTCGAGCGACATGGAGGAAGTCATCGGGGTCAGTGACCGTATCGCGGTCATGCATGAGGGTGTTATCAGCGGTTTCCTTGATCGACGGGATTTCAGCGAGCACAATGTGCTGCAGCTCGCGGTCGGCAACCGGCTCAATTGAGAGCACGCTGAAATGTATAAGAAAGATCTCGGACTTCTGGTCCTGATCCTCGTCGTCGGCACCATCGTGGCGGTGCGGCAGCCTCTCTTCATCGCGCCCATCAATCTCGCCAACACCGCCAACTTGATCGGGCTCTTCGGCCTGTTCTCCATTGCTCAGGGCTTTGTCATCATCACCGGCGGCATCGAGCTCTCGGTTGGCTCGATCATTGCCCTGCTCGGAGTCCTTTTCGTCGACCTCGTCGTCAACCACGGCGTGCCGTGGCCTTTCGCGGCGCTGCTCATGCTGTGTCTCGGCGCGCTGATGGGGTTCGCCCACGGGCTGCTCGTCACCAAGATGAAGATGCAGCCCTTCATCGTCACCCTTTGCGGCTTGTTGATCTACCGCGGCGTGGCGCGGTTCTATACCGCCGACGCGACGGCAGGGTTTACCTTCGGCCTCAGCTTTCCCGATCTCGAATGGCTGACGATGGGCCGTTCGTTCGGCGTCCCGCACTCCTTCATGGCGATGATCGTCGTCGCCGCGATCATGTGGGTGGTGCTGCACCGGTCGGTCTTTGGGCGCCACCTCTTTGCCGTCGGCAAGAACGAGGAGGCGGCCCGTTACTCCGGCATCCGCACCCACCGGGTGATCATCGCCGCCTACGTCATCTGCGCGGTGCTCACGGCGATCTCTGCGATCTTCTTTGCCATGTATACGCGCTCGATATCGCCGTCGTCGCATGGCAATTTCTACGAGCTCTACGCGATCGCAGCGGCCGTCCTTGGCGGCTGCTCGCTCCGAGGCGGCGAGGGGTCGATCGTCGGCATCGTGCTCGGCACCATCCTGCTCCAGGTCCTGCAGAACCTGGTCAACCTGCTCGGTATCCCGAGCTCGCTTAATTTCGCCGTCATGGGATCGGTCATTCTCATCGGCGTGCTGGCTGACCAGCAGTTCATGCGCTACCGCGTCAGGCGGGCCGGCCTCAAAACCCGCCGCGCCGCCGGCGCAAGCGTTGAGCCGGAAGGGGCGGCGGCAGGCGGTTAGCCGTCGCGGCCGGCGTCGGCCGGCGTGCCAACTCGCGCCGAGCCCAGTCGGCATCGTGGATCGAGCGCCAGGCAGTAGACGGCCAGCAGCGCGCTGTAGACCAGCACCGCCATGTAGACAACGAGGCTCGTCCGGTGCGCCGGCATGACGGAGTCGAAATGCCCCGCGAAAGCCGGCAGCAGAACGAGATCGTAGACAAGGAAGCCGATCAGCGAGACGCGCGCATCCGCGATAGTGCCCAGGATTGCTCCGTAGAGATAATTGCAGCCGAGGCCGACGAAGATCGCGCCATAGAGGAGGCTGGTCACTGCATCGAGCCGCCACGGGAAGACGTGCGGCATGCCCGCGATGAGCGCCGTGCCGGCCACGAGCAGGGTCGAGCCGAAGACTACGAAGGAGGCGCGGGGGAGTAGCGGCATCCGACGATCGTCGAGCGGCGGATAGCGACCGCTGTTGACGACGAGCACACCGCCGAGCGCCGCCGCGACCGCGGAGTCCCAGATCATCGCCGCCGCGAATGGCAGCCCGGAAAGCTGTGGCAGGAACAGAAAGCCGCCGCCGACGGCGAGGCTCGAAACGAGGAGCGCTAGCCCCGCCGGACGGGCGGCGCGCCAGTCGGCGCTGAGCGCGATATAGAGGCTCGCGGCGCCGACGGCGGCAAGCACGGAAGCGACGAAGAGCGGCGCCAGGCGGCCTTGATAGGCCACCGGCCAGAGCCTGGTTGCCCAGCGCGCCCCCGCGATCAATCCCGCCGCAACGGCGATTGTCCCCACACCCGTCAGGGCAAATGCGGCGCGTGGAGCGATATCCCGAATCAAGTGCCCCTCCTATCCATTCATTCGCCAGGGCGACTATACTCTGCGCGCCTGACGGTCCAACGCCCACGACGAAGAGCGCTGGAAACCTATGAGCGGGACTGCGATGGCGAGCGATACTTTCCGGTTCGATGAGGAATGGGACATCCCCGACGCCACCCCGGAGGAGGTCTTCGACGTACTGTCGCGTGGCGAGCTGCTGCCGCGATGGTGGAAGGGCGTTTACCTGGAGGCCGAGCCCTTCGAGCCCGGTAGCGAGCCGCATGTCGGCGCAAAGCTCCGCGCCAAGGCGCGCGGATTTTTGCCTTACCAGCTGAATTTCATCCTCGAGGTCGTGGAACTGGTGCCGAACCGCGTGGTCGGCGTGAAGGTCGTCGGCGATTTCGACGGGCGCTGGCGCGCAGCGCTTTTGCCGAAGGACGGCGGCACGCATGTCGACCTCACGTGGGAGACGCAGCTGAAGCGCCCCTGGATGCGAAATCTCGCGCCGCTGCTCCGGCCGGTCTTCGCCTGGAACCACTATTGGACGACGCCGCGCGGCGAAGCCGGGCTGAAGGCGTTCCTTGCGGAAAGGCGCGGCGGCCCCCACTAGCGGCGCATCCTGGTGAGGACTGGTCTCGTTCTGATCCGATGAAGTGTGTGTTCAGAGCCAACAAATCGGATAGAGTGAAACGATGATCCCTCAATCCAGAGTGCAGCAGATCGCGGGCGAGGTGGCGAAAGCCAACTTGAGCCAATCGAGCGTCGAGACCATTACTAGCGAGCCCGCCTCCGATTCCGAGGGGCGTGAGGCCTTGCGAATCACGATTGTAATTAAGCCAGGCGCAGCCGCAAAGCTCGACGGCGACCAGCTACTGGACACTCTCGTACAGATCCAAGAGCGGCTGCGGAGCGAGGGCGAAGAGCGGCTTGCTATTGTTGAATACGCCACAAAGAAAGAGCTTCAAGAAAGTGGCGACACTTAACCCCGAGCATCTATTCGAGCAGGCGGAAAGTCTAGTTGCGCCGCCTGACGCGGGTCCGCCGAGGCAAGTGAATGTCAGGCGTGCAATATCGGCTGCCTACTATGGCGTATTTCACGCAGTCGCTGCGGCGGCGGCTGATGAGTTCGTCGGCAAGACGAAGCGATCATCAAGCCAGTACGGGCTGGTATATCGAGGGCTCGATCATGGATGGCTACGCGCCTTGTGCGATGACCTGAAGAAGCAAACCCCACCACAAAGGTACCTACCGCATCTGCCGAACAACGGTGTCGGACCGAATATCGTCGCCTTTGCAACAGCAGTCGTGGAGCTTCAAGAAAAAAGGCATGGGGCGGACTACGATCCGATGATCCGGGTTAGGACGTCGGACGCGCTGGCGGCAATCAAAACGGCCAGGGCAGCACTCCGGCGGTTCGAAAAGGCAAGCGCAGCAAGGCGCAAGGCATTCCTAGCCCTTCTGCTATTTCCGCCGCGCAGGTGAACGAGTCTCCGGCGTTACGGCACCGTGTTCACCACTCGATAGCGTGCGTCTGTTAGCACTGCGCTCAGGCCTCCTGGCCAATCTTGGTGCTTTTTTCGAGGCGTTGTCGAAATCCGCCCGCTTCGACCGTCATTGTCCCGGCAGAGCGCGATGCCGAGCCGCAACGGTGAAGGGAGACCACCATGAAATACCTGCTTATGATCTACGGAAACGAAGCCCCTATGTTGAGTGCCAGCAAGGCGGAAGTCGAACAGATGATGGCGGGCTATGCCGCCTATTCGGAAGCCATGAAGAAGGCGGGCGTTTTAGTTGGTGGCGAGCGCCTCAGGCCCATCGGTGACGCCACGACCGTGCGCGTCACCAACGGCAAGACGCAGGTGCTGAACGGCCCCTACGCCGAGACGAAAGAACAGCTCGGCGGCTATTACATGATCGACGCGCCGGATCTCGACGCGGCGCTTTCCTGGGCGGCGCGCTGCCCGGGCGCGCAGTTCGGATCGATCGAGGTGCGCCCGATCTGGCCCATGTAAGTCGCAATGCCGAGCGAAGACGACCGGGCGCGCGAAACCGCGGAGACGGTGGCGCGCCGGAGCTATGGCAAGTTGGTCGCCTTCCTCGCGGCGCGGACACGCGACGTCGCCGGCGCCGAGGACGCTTTGTCCGAAGCCTTCGCGGCGGCGCTCGGCGACTGGCCCGCGACGGGTGTGCCCAAAAACCCGGAAGCTTGGCTGCTGACCGTGGCCCGGCGAAAACAAGTCGACGCGGTGCGCCTCCGAAAAACCGGATGGGACGCCTCCGATCATCTGCGCCTGATCGCCGAGGAGGTGGAGGCCGCCGCCGCAAGCAAGGCGGATATTCCCGACGACCGCCTGCAGCTGATGTTCGCCTGCGCCCACCCGGCGATGGAACAGGCAATCCGCGCGCCGCTGATCCTGCAGACCATCCTCGGCTTCGATGCCGCCAGCATCGCCTCGGCTTTTCTGGTTTCGCCGACCACGATGGGCCAGCGGCTGGTGCGCGCCAAGGCCAAGATCAGGCAAGCGGGCATTCCTTTTCGCGTGCCGGAGCGATCCGAACTCGGCGAGCGCCTCGAAGCCGTGCTCTCCGCGATCTACGCCGCTTTCTCGGAAGGCTGGTCGGATCCGGCAGGGCTCGAGGCGCGCCGCCGCAATCTTGCGGAGGAGGGGATATGGCTCGGACGGCTGGTCGTCTCGCTCTTGCCGGACGAGCCGGAGGCGCTCGGCCTGCTGGCGTTGATGCTGCATGCCGAAGCGCGACGCGGCGCACGGCGCAACGCGGAGGGCGACTACGTTCCGCTCGCAGATCAGGACCCGACGGCGTGGGATCAGCGCTTGATCGATGAGGCGGAGGCGCTGCTCTTTCGTGCGAGCGCCATGGAGGTGGTCGGCCGCTTCCAGCTCGAAGCCGCGGTGCAGTCGGCGCATGTGGTTCGCAGAGTCACCGGCCGCACCGACTGGGCGGCGATCGAGGGGCTCTACGATGCACTCTCGGCGTTGACCGGCTCACCCGTGGTGGCGATCAATCGGGCGGTCGCCATCGCTGAGACGCGCGGTCCTGCGGCCGGCCTCACGGAGCTCGACGCGCTCGCCGGCGATGCACGGCTCGCCGAATATCAGCCCTATTGGGCGGCGCGCGCCGGACTCTTGGCGCGCGCGGGCGAAATCGATGCCGCCGACGCGGCCTACCAGATGGCGATCGGGCTTGAATCCGACCCGGCCGTCCGCCGCTTCCTGCAGGGCCGCCGCGGGAAGCTGCGGCCCTGCGGCGCTTAGTCCTCGATGGTGTAGCCGGCTATGTCGAGCGCTTCGCTCAAAGCATCGTGGCCGATCCTGGCGTATTTCAGCGGGTTCGCCTGCTTCGGGTCCTGCTCCGCCTCGACGACGAACCAGCCTTCGTAGCCGATCTCGGCGGTGAGCCGCGTCACCGCCTTGAACTCGATCATCCCGTCACCGGGCACGGTGAACACGCCGAGAAGCACCGCATCGAGGAACGACTGGCGGTTCGGATCGATCTTGTCCAAAACCGCGCGGCGCACGTCCTTCGTATGCACATGGTTGATGCGCTTGCCGTGACGTCGCGCCATGCGCAGTCCATCGCCGCCGGCAAACGCGATGTGGCCTGTGTCGAAGAGGAGCCCGACCGCCTCGCCTGAAAAGTTCATCAGGCGATTGACGTCGTCCTCGGTCTCGATCGCCGTCGCCATGTGGTGGTGGAAGGAGAGCGGCACGCGCTCCTGGTGACAGTGCTCGGCGAAAGTCGTGAGCTTTCGCCCGTAGGCGCGCATCTGCTCGTCGTCGAGGCGAGGGCGCTTCGCGAGCGGCACGTCGCGCTTGTTCTGAACAGTGCCGGTCGTCTCGCCGTAGACGAGGACCGCGGCGCCGTTCTCGCGAAAAAGCTCGAGCTGCGCATGCGCGCGGTCTTTTTCGGCGGAAAAGTCGTTCTCCAGCACGCGGCCGGAATACCAGCCCGAGACGAGCTTCAGATCGTGCGCCGCGAGCACCTCTTTCAGCTCGCGTGGAGTCTTAGGAAACTTGCCGCCGGTCTCGGTGCCCGAAAAGCCCGCTTCGCGGCTTTCCGAAAGGCAGACTTCGAGCGGCGTATCGCCGCCGAGCTCCGGCAAATCATCGTTCGTCCAGGCGATGGGGGCGATGCCGAGGCGCGCTTTCATCGTCACTTCAGACCCCCACGCGCTGTTTCTTGCGACCCTCGGCCTGTTCCTTCCGCGCCTTCTTCACGGCGGATCGCTGAGAAACCTCCGGCACGCCGACATCCCACCAGGCGTCGCCCGGCGTCCATTGATAGGCGTCGGTCTTGACCACGATGACGGTGGTGCGGTCGGTGGTCTTCGCCCAGCGGATCGCGTCTTCGAGGTCGGTCAGGCTCTCGACGGTGCGCGTCTCAGCGCCCATCGACGCCGCGTGCGCGGCGAAGTCGACATCGACCTTGTTCACGATTTTGCAGTCCTCGATCTGGTTGTTGAAGGAGGGCACGCCCTTGGCGTTCTGCAGCCGGTTGATGACGGCAAAACCGCCATTGTCGCAGAGGACGACGATGAGCTTGTGGCCGGTCAGCACCGTCGAATAGATGTCGGAGTTCATCATCAGGTAGGAGCCGTCGCCGATGAAGGCGATCACGTCGCGCTCCTCGTCGGCCATCCGCGCTCCCCAAGCGCCGGCAATCTCATAGCCCATGCAGGAAAAGCCGAACTCGCAGTCGAATGTGCCGGGCGTCTTCACTTGCCAGTTCTTGCAGAGCTCGCCGGGGAATCCGCCGGCGGCGGTGAGTGCGAGGTCCGTCGGGGCCGCCACGCGGTTCACGGCGCCGACCACCTGCGCGTAGCTCGGCACGTTGGTGTTCGTGGGCCTCGTTGCCTTGTCTACCATAGCGTTCCAGCCGGCATATTCCTTCGCTGCGCGACGCATCCAGGTGGGCTCGGTCTTCCACTCGCCGAGCGCCGCGCCGAGCTCGACGATCGCTTCCCGCGCGTCCGCGACCACCGAAAGCGCCCGGTGCTTGGTGGCGTCGAAGCGGCCGGCGTTGATCGAGATGATGCGCGCGTCCGGCGAGAACACAGTCCACGAGCCGGTGGTGAAATCCTGCAGGCGCGTGCCGATCGCAACGACCACGTCGGCCTCGCCGGCGAGCGCATTCGCCGAGGCCGCGCCGATCACTCCGATCGGCCCGACATTATTCGGATGTTCGTGCACCAGCGATGCGCGCCCGGCGATCGTCTCGGCGACCGGCAGCCGGTGTTTTTCAGCGAACTCGGTGAGCGCCGCCTCGGCCAGCGAATAGCGGATGCCGCCGCCGGCGATGACGAGCGGCTTCCTCGCCTTCTTCAGGAGTGCCGCGGCGCGGGCGATTTCACCACGGTCGGGCCGTGCGCGCCGGATGCGATGGATGCGGGTCTCGAAGAACGCTTGCGGATAGTCGAAGGCGAGCTCCTGCGTGTCCTGGCAGAGGCCGAGGAAGGCGGGGCCGCAATCGGCGGGATCGAGCATGGTGGCAACCGCCTGCGGCAGCGAGGAGATGATCTGCTCCGGATGCGTGATGCGGTCCCAGTAGCGGGTGACAGCGCGAAAAGCGTCGTTCACCGTCGTGGTCGGATTATTGAAGTGCTCGACCTGTTGCAGCACCGGGTCGGGTCGGCGGTTCGCAAAAACGTCGCCGGCGAGGAAGAGGACGGGCAACCGGTTCGCCATGGCGCAGCCTGCCGCCGTGATCATGTTGCCGGCGCCAGGGCCGATCGAGCTTGCCGCCACCATGATCTGCCGCCGGCGCTTGGCCTTGGTGAAGCCGATCGCCGCGAGCGCCATCGACTGCTCGTTCTGCCCGCGCCAGGTAGGGAATTCGTCCTTCACGGCTTCCAGCGCCTCGGACAGGCAGGTGACGTTGCCGTGGCCAAAAATGGCGAACACGCCGGGAAAGAGCGGGACGATATCGCCGTCGATTTCGGTCTTCTGGGCGATCAGGTAGCGGACCAGGGCTTGCGCCATGGTCAAGCGGACCGTCTTCATAACTTCCTCCCCGCACTCGGCGATTTTCTTTTCTAGCCAATCCGATGGCGCTTCGCGAGATGGCTAGGCATCATCACCAGCTATTGATTTGTCCGGTGATCTTCCGTACATCGGAAAAACGAGGTGCTCCGATGACGACGAAGGCCAAGCTGAAGACGGCGCCGAAACGCGCGACGAAGCCGGTGAAGGCGAAGCGCCGCTCGCTCCGGATCGAGGCGCGCATCACGCCGGAAAATCTCGCCGTCATCAAGCGCGCGGCCGAGATCCAGGGCCGATCGGTGAGCGATTTTCTCGTGACCGCGGCACAGGATGCTGCGCACCGCGCGATCGAGGAGACGCAGATCATCCGGCTTTCGGTGGAACAGCATCGGCAAATCATGGAAGCGATCGCGAACCCGCCGCCACTCGCGCCGGCGATGGAGAGGGCGATTGAGCGGCATCGGCGCCTCGTCGGAGAACCGTGACCGATCGTTTCCTCATCGAGGAACTCCGGCCGGAGCATGATCGGCGTGGGTTTGCGAGCGGTGTCGAAGCTCTCGATCGCTATCTTGCCGAGCACGTGAGCCAAGACGTCCGCCGCAACGTCGCGTCCTGCTATGTCGCACGCCTCCCCGAGAGCACGCGGATTCTCGGGTACTACACCATCGCGATGGCGGGCACTTCGCTTGAGGAACTCCCGGCCGAGGCGGCGAAGAGGCTGCCGAAGTATTCCTCGATTCCCGCTGCTAGGATCGGCCGCCTCGCGGTCGACCTGAGCGTTCGCGGTCAGGGCTTGGGAAGTACGCTGCTATTGAACGCCGTTGCACGGGCCATTCGATCCGACATTGCGGTCTTCGCCATCATTGTTGAAGCCAAGGACGAAACGGCCGCGGCATTCTACCGACACCACGGTTTCGAACCGCTTGTTGGAGAAAGGCTTCGGTTGTTCCTTCCGGTGGCCGAAGCGGCGCGCCGCCTCCGCCTCACATGAATGGAGGAAGTACGGGAGCGAATGAGGACAGTATGCTCGGTTCGCCCGGCCGCGTCGGCGTCGCGCCGATTTGCCTCGCAGAAGAGAGATTGCGTGGTGGCGATGCGGGCATCTTGGGCGATGCCCGCCACTCGTTGCCCGTCGGACTCAGGCCGCCTTCGATCTGGCGGCACCCGAAGCGGGGCTCGCGGGGGCCGTCCGCACCCAGGAACCGACCTGCCGCATGCGGTCGAAATAGGCGTTGATGCTCGGATAGGGCGCAAAGTCGAACGGAACGGCTCCCCGGTAGCCTTCGAAGGGGAGCATCGAATAATCAGCAATCGTAATCCCGTCGCCCACCATAAATTGGCGCCCTGCGAGATGGTGTTCGAGCACGGGCGCAAAGCGCGCGATCGGCTCCCGCCGTGACGACGAGCGCGTCGTCGGCGGGGCCGAGGTTCAGCCTGGGCTTCGCGACCGTCTCGAACGCGAGCGTGCCGAATGCTCTGTTGAAATGCGCCAGCTCCCAGCACTGCCAGCGCACCGCTTCTGCGCGCCTCTGCGGATCGCGCGGGAACAGCGTATCGCTCTCCGCCTTGTCCGCGAGATGCTACGCCGCCGAAGGCGCGGAGGTGATCATCCCGGGCTGAACGGGCCTTCCGCATTGCTGATGGCGAGCACAGTCCACTAAAAGACGCTCCAGATACTCGGGAGCGATGTTCATCATGGTAAGCAAGCCCGGCCGCCTCGGCGTCGGCCTCGTCGGGAGCGGCTTCATGGGCCGCGCGCATGCGTTTGCCTTCAACGCCGTGTCGCAGATCTTCGATCTACCGTTGAAGCCCGACCTCGCCGTCCTTGCCGACCAAAGCAAGGACATCGCCGAGGAGGCCGCGCGGCGGCTTGGTTTCGCCAAGGCGGTGGCGGACTGGCGGCTCCTGGTCGAGAATCCGGCGGTCGATGTGGTTTCGATCACCACCCCGAACCATCTCCATAAGCCGATCGCGATTGCGGCGCTCAAGGCCGGGAAGGCTGTCTATTGCGAGAAGCCGCTTGCCACGACGCTCGCGGACGCGAAGGAAATGGCGGAGGCAGCGCGCGCTTCCGGGCGCGTGACTCTCGTCGGCTTCAACTATTTGAAGAACCCGATCATCGGCCTTGCCCGCGAGATCGTCCGCTCCGGCGAGATCGGCGAATTGATTGCCTTCCGCGGCATCCACGCCGAGGACTACATGGTCGATCCGGCCGCGCCGCACAGCTTTCGCACCGATCCCGTCGGCGGCGGCGTGCTTATGGATCTCGGCAGCCACATCATCTCGCTCGCCCGCCATCTGGTCGGGCCGATCGATGAGGTCTCGGCGGCGACCGGCACCGTCCACAAGGCTCGTCCGTCCGCCGAGGGGCCGAAGCCGGTGACCGTCGACGATCACAGCCACGTCGTCGCGCGGTTCGCGAATGGCGTGCTCGGCACCATCACCGCGAGCTGGGTGACGACGGGGCGAAAGATGCAGCTCGAGTTCGAGCTCGTCGGCACGCGCGGCTCGATCGTCTTCAGCGCGGAGCGTTTCAACGAGCTTCATCTCTTTTCCGCCAACGAGAGGAAGGAACGTCAGGGTTTCAAGACGCTGCTGGCGGGGCCCGATACGCCGCCCTACGGAAACTTCTGCCCGGCCCCCGGCCATCAGCTCGGCTTCAACGATTTGAAGACCATCGAGGTCGCGCATCTTATCCAGGCGATCGCCGGAACGGAGAAGGCCTATCCGGATTTCTCCGACGCCTACGAAATCCAGCGGGTCGTCACCGCGGCGATCCGCTCCGCGCGAGAAAAGGCCTGGGTGCGGGTCGACAGCTGCTGATCGCTGACAATCGCCCTTTTTCACTGCCCGGCGGCGGACGGCCGCCCAGGCCGACAGCGGAACAATCGCGTCTGACGCCCTCGCCAGATTGGCAAGCTGTTTGCATTTCGCATTCCGAGGGCGGCGCGGCGCCGGCATTCGCGTCCCGGCGCTCGTCGACCAGCTCGACGGCGCCGCCCTCCCCAACAACGGCTCCACTCGAGCTTTTTGCGCGCTCGCCGCTGCGAATCGAAGAGCGCAAGCGCCTGCCTCTCAAGGCGCGTGCTCGCGCCATGCGATCTGCCCTGCTCAAAGGATAGGCACGTTGCGCATGAGATTAGGGCGTGACCAGATATGCGGCAGTCTTTAACCTTCCGGCAGGGGGCATCGGAGTGCCGTGAACGTTCAGGGTGAGATTTCGCCGACGGATGCGTTCAACGAGATGTTGGACGGCGAGGGCGGGGTCCGGCCAAGTTACTCGCGCGTCGCCGAATGGCTTGCCGCGCAATCGAAGCCCGGCCTCAAGCGCAAGCAGCAGGAAGCCGAGGTCCTGTTTCGCCGGCTCGGCATCACCTTCTCCGTCTATGGCAGCGAGGATGCGCTCGAGCGCCTCATCCCGTTCGATCTCGTGCCGCGCGTCATCTCCGCCGCCGAGTGGCGGCTTCTGGAGCGCGGCATCGAGCAGCGGGTGCGGGCGCTCAACGCCTTTCTCTACGACATCTACCACCGCCAGGAGATCATCCGCGCCGGCCGCGTTCCCGCCGATCTGATCCTGGCGAACGAAGCCTATCTTCCCGAGATGATCGGCCACGACCCGCCGCTCAACATCTACAGTCACATCATCGGCGTCGACATCGTGCGGGTTAGCGAGAGCGAGTTTTATGTGCTGGAGGACAACCTTCGCACGCCCTCCGGCGTCTCCTACATGCTGGAGAACCGCGAGACGATGATGCATCTCTTCCCGGAGCTCTTCGCCAGTCATCGGGTGGCGCCGATCGGGCAATATCCGGAGCTTCTTCTCAGAACGCTGCAGGCCGTCGCGCCACCCGCATGCGAGGGCGATCCGAAGGTCGCGGTGCTCACCCCCGGCATCTACAATTCCGCTTTTTTCGAGCACTCGTTTCTCGCCGACCAGATGGGCGTCGAGCTGGTCGAGGGGCAGGACCTCTTCGTCGAGGACGGCTTTCTCTATATGCGCACGACACAAGGCCGCGAGCGGCTCGACGTCGTCTATCGGCGGATCGACGACGCCTACCTCGATCCGCTCACCTTCCAGACGGATTCGACGCTCGGCGTACCCGGCCTCATGGACCTCTACCGCGCGGGCCGCGTGACCATCGTCAACGCGCCGGGCGTCGGCATCGCCGACGACAAGGCGGTCTACGCCTATGTGCCCGAAATCATCCAGTTCTATACCGGGCAGCGGCCGATCCTCCAGAACGTGCCCACCTGGCGCTGCTCGATCGAGGCGGAGCTTTCCCACGTGCTGGCGCATTTGCCTGAGCTCGTGGTGAAGGAGGTGCATGGTTCCGGAGGCTACGGCATGCTGGTCGGCCCGACGGCGAGCCGCCGCGAGATCGAGGCTTTTCGCGACAAGCTCCGCGCGCGCCCGGCCAAGTACATCGCCCAGCCGACGCTGGCGCTTTCGACCTGTCCCTCCCTCACCCAAGCCGGCATTGCGCCCCGCCATGTCGATCTCCGTCCCTACGTGCTGGTCGGCGACCGCGTGCGGATCGTCCCGGGCGGGCTGACGCGCGTGGCGCTGAAGAAGGGCTCGCTCGTCGTCAATTCATCGCAAGGCGGCGGTACCAAGGACACCTGGGTGCTGCAGGACTAGTTATGCTTGGACGCACCGCCGAAAGTCTGTTCTGGATGTCGCGGCAGATCGAGCGCGCCGAAAACATGGCGCGGCTCGCCGAGGCGGGCTTTCGCATCTCGCTCACCCCCGACACCGGCGACGGCCACCGCGAGGAGTGGGCGTCGACGCTGGCCAGCGCCGGTGTGGTGGAGCGGTTTCTTCGCAAGTATGACGAAACCTCGTTCGATAAGGCGATCGGCTTCATCCTTTTCGACGACGACAACACGTCCTCAGTCCGCTCCTGCCTCCGAAGCGCACGCTCCAATGCGCGGTTCGTGCGCACCAAGATCACGCGCGACATGTGGGAGGCGCTGAACTCCACCTGGCTCGCCTACGATGCGATCAAGCCCGACGAGATCACCGCCGCGCGGTTGCCGGAGCTGCTCGACTGGATCCGCCAGCGCACGGCGCTTTTCCGCGGCGCGCTGCTCGGCACCATCCTGCGCGACGACGGCTATTATTTCAGCCAACTCGGCGCCTTCGTCGAGCGGGCCGACAACACGGCGCGCATCCTCGACGTGAAATATTTCATCCTGCTTCCGAGCAATCAGATGATCGGCGGCGAGATCGACACCTATCAATGGGAGACGATCCTGCGCTCCGTTTCCGCGCACCGCGCTTATCGCCACGTCTTCCACGAGAACTATCGCCCCTGGAACGTTGCCGACTTCCTCATCCTGAGGCCCGAGATGCCGCGCTCGCTCCGCTTCTCCTACGACTGGCTGAGCATTGCGATCGAAGGCCTCTGCGCGCTCTACGGCAAGCGGGTGCCTTCCGCCGATCTCGTGGCCGAGACCCGGAACATGCTGAAGACCATGAACATGGAGACGATTTTCCAGGCGGGCCTGCACGAGTTCCTGACCGGCTTCATCGCGCGGAACATCCGGCTGACCGACGCCGTCGCCGCAGACTACAATTTCGGCCGGCCCTGATGCGCATCTCGATCCGCCACACCACGCATTACCGCTACGACGCCGTCGGATCGTTCGCCGTCCAGCGCCTCCGCCTCACGCCCTTCGACAACCAGGCGCAAAAAGTGCTCTCCTGGGCGATCGAGGCCGATGGGATCGGTGACGCCGCTCACTATATCGACGGCTTTGGCAACCGCATCCATCTCATCACCTGCAGCAAGCCCTACGAAGAGCTGACCATCACCGCGGCCGGTGAATTGGATACGTTTGATCGCGGCGGCGTCCTCGGCAATCTCGGTGAAACCGCAAATCCGCTCGTTTTCCTCCGGGCGACGCCACTGACCACGTCATCTGCTTCGATCGATGCGCTGAGCGACGGCTTGCCCGGCGCTCGGATGCTCGACCACCTGCACTATTTGCTGGAATCGATTGAGAACCGCGTAACCTACGTCACGGATACCACCAACGCTTTTACCAGCGCCGTGCAAGCCTTCGAGGCGGGACAGGGCGTCTGCCAGGATCATGCGCACATCTTCATCGCAGCCGCGCGCAAGCTCGCGGTTCCGGCTCGTTACGTGACCGGCTATCTTCTCGTCGAGGGCGAGGAAACGGCGGTTGCTAATCATGCCTGGGCAGAAGCCTGGATTGCGGAGCTCGGCTGGGTCGGCTTCGACCCGGCGAACCATATCTGCCCGACCGAGCGCTATGTGCGGCTCGCATGCGGCTTCGACGCGGCCTCGGCCGCGCCGATCACCGGCGCCAGGCGCGGCGGCGGTGTTGAATCGCTCAGAGTTGACGTGATCGTCCGCCAGCAGCAGCAATGACCGGGCGGCCATTCAGGAGATTCGCAAGATGACCTATTGCGTCGGTTTGCGGCTCGATCGCGGCATCGTCTTCGCCTCCGACACCCGCACGAATGCCGGCTTCGACAACGTCGCCACCTTCTCCAAAATGCATGTCTGGGAGCGCGTCGGCGACCGCGTGATCGTGCTGATGTCGGCGGGAAACCTGGCTTTCACGCAATCGGTGGTGACGCTCCTGAACGAAAAAGTCGATCTCGGGCCGGAGGAGCATTCGCTGGTCACGGCGAGCACCATGTTCCAGTCGGCCCGCCTGGTCGGCGAGACCGTCCGCGAGCTACGGCGGAACGAGAAGGAGTTGATCGACGAAAGCCCGTCGCTTTTCAACGCCTCCTTCATCCTCGGTGGTCAGATCGGCGGCGAGCCGCCGCGGCTCTTCCAGATCTACCAGGAGGGCAATTTCATCGAGGCGACGAAGGACACCGCCTTTCTCCAGATCGGCGAGCACAAATACGGCAAGCCGATCCTCGACCGCGTCGCCAAGCCCGACATGCGCATGGGCGTCGCGGCAAAACTCATCCTCATCTCATTCGATTCAACGCTGCGGTCCAACCTCTCGGTCGGCTTGCCGATCGACCTCCTCATCTATCGGAAGGACGAGCTGAAGGTCGGCGAGCAGCGCCGGATCAACGACAAGGATCCCTATTTTCGAAAAATCTCTACCGGCTGGTCGCAGGCGCTCCGCGAAGCTTTTGCCCATATCGACGAATATGGAGAAGAGGATGCGGGCCCGGAGAAATCGGTCGCCGCCGAGCCTCAGACCAACGCCGCGAGCAAGACGGTCGCCCAGGCGACGGCCGGCTGGCTCAAAGAAGTCGATTCATGATTTCGCGGTGAAGCTCCGGCGTCGCCGCGGCGATGATGCTGCCGTCGGATTTGAGGCCGAGTTTTTGGCCTCGCCAGTCAGTGATGATTCCGCCCGCCGCCTCCACCACTGGCACGATCGGAAGGTAGTCGTAGGGCTGCAGGTCGCTGTCGACCACCACGTCGATCTGCCCCATCGCAAGCAGCGCGAACGGATAGCAGTCGTTGAAGAAGCGGCGGGTCTGGCCGAGCGTCATCAGGCGCGCCAGGCGCTCGGGTTCCTTCGCCAGCATCCGGTTGGCTTCGTTGATGACGATGCGTGCGTCGTCGATTATCGTCGTCGGGCGGCAGCGGATCGGCACGCCGTCCTTGGTGGCGCCACCCCCGCGGCAGCCGCCAAAGGTCTCGCCGAGCGCCGGCATGCGGATGATTCCGGCGACCGCCTCCTCGCCGTGCAGGACGCCAAGCAGCATCCCGAAAAGCGGAAAGCCGCAGATGAAGGAGCGGGTGCCGTCGATCGGGTCGACGATCCAGGTGTAGTCGGCGCCGCTGCCGCTGCGGCCGAATTCCTCGCCAAAAATGTCGTGCGCCGGAAAACGCTTTTCGATGGCGCGCCTGATATGCGTCTCCGTCTCGCGGTCGGCGATCGTCACCGGGCTTTCGTCGGGCTTGTCCTCCACCGCGATCGCCGTGCGGAAATAGTGCATCGGGATGACAGCCGCCGTCGCGCTGATTTCCAGCGCGGCCTTGAGCAGGTCTTGCGGCGTTGGCGCGGCCATTCCGGTCTCCAGTCATCTGCGCCAGGAGGAGGGGCGCTCACTCTCAGGTTCGTGGGTCGCGGACAGCGCCGCTACCGCGTCGCTTCCGGGATGACAAGCGTTAGAGGCAAGCGCAAGCCACTGCCTTGCCTGTCTCAGCCAATGCTCAGCATCCTGAGATGCAAGGCAAACTCGCTCCCTCCGATCCGCTCAGCCGCACGCTCGAAAGTCTCCTGCGCGTAGCTTGAAAAATCGGCGGCGCGATTGCCCTGCGCCGCCTGGATGAGCGCCCAGACCGCGGAAAGCACCTGGCACACGGGCTTGGTGACCGCCATCCGCGCAGCTTCCGCATCGTTCGGTGGCCGCTGAAAATACGCGGTCAGAAGATCGCGGTCGCCCGCTTCGTCGAGATCCGATTCCAGTGAGAAATAAGTGAGATCCCACGCCGGATCGTTCTGGCCGGAATATTCCCAATCGACCATCCACACGCGCTCGCCATTATCGAGCAGGTTCCGCCCGGTCGGATCGCAATGGCAGGGCTTTGGCGGAACAGGTCGGGCCGCGAGCGCGTCGCGGATTTTTTCCGCCTCGCTGACAATGGCGCGCGCCTCGCCGACCGGCGGCGCCGAAGACGCTTCGAGCACGCCGAGATAAGTCTCCATGATCGCGAACGGATCGAACACGCGCGCAAAGGGCCCGGCATTGTCGTGCAGCCGGCGAAGCGTCTCCGCGACCCGCCCGATCGCGCCCGCGTCGTCCTTCAGTCGCTCCCGCGTAAGCGGCACGGCCCCGTCGATGAACGGCGTCAGCATCACCCCGTCCTCCGAAAAATGCAGCACCTCGGGCGCGACGCCGATGGCGGCCGCGCGGCGGACATTTTTCTCCTCGACGCGACGGTCGATGATCGCGCCGGTTCCTGGGCCAGGAATGCGCAGAGAGTATCGTTTGCCTCCGACCTCGACCGCGTAGACGCGGTTCGTCAGGCCGATGAGGCGCGTGAAGCGCGCCGCCCACGCCTGCTCCGGCGAAAATCCCGGAAGCGTCGCCAGCCGCCGGCGCGCGGCACGCTCCTCGCTGGCCGTCGTGGCGCTCCCGGGCTTTCGCATTTTGTCCATGCAAGGATCGATTTGTGTCTTCGGCGGGTTGAGCTGCAGCATAACGTACTTGGCGCGGGTGGCCTCGACTAGCCGCTGGCGGATTCGACTGAGGCAGGCCGGCCGTCATCCACGACAGCCGCTCGCGCGATCGATCAGCGCGCGATAGACTCGCTCGTGACAGATGCCGCGCGCTCATGATCCTTCCGAAAAGACCCAGCCGCCTCCGGCGGGCGTGAGCCCGCTCCCGGACTTTTCGGCCGATTACGCCGCTGCCGACGGGGTGCTGGTTCCACGCCTCCTCGCCGAGACGACCGAGGATGCGGCCACCGAGGCGCGCATCGTCGACCGTGCTCGCCGCTACATCACTGCCATTCGCGAGGCGCGCGGCGGCATCGGCGGGCTGGAAGACTTCATGCACGAATACAGCCTCTCCACCCCTGAGGGGCTGGCGCTGATGTCGCTTGCCGAGGCGCTCTTGCGCGTTCCGGACGCCGCGACGCAGGACCGGCTGATCGAGGACAAGCTCGGCGCTGCCGACTGGGAGCACGCGGCGGCGCGGGAGAGCGAAAACTGGCTGGTCTCGGCGACCACCTGGGCGCTTGGTCTCACCGCCCGCATCGTGCATCCGCCGGAGACGCCTGAGGGGATCATCCGGCGCCTCGCGCAGCGGCTCGGGCAGCCGACGGTCAGGACCGCCGCGCGCCAGGCCATGCGCCTGCTCGGGCATCAGTTCGTGCTCGGCGAGACGATCGAGGACGCCCTTTCGCGCGCTCGCGGAGCGCGCCGCGAAGGGTTTCGCCACTCCTTCGACATGCTGGGCGAGGGCGCCCGCACGGCGCGCGACGCGGAGCGCTATTTCGAGTCCTACGCCGATGCGATCGAGGCGATCGGCAGGAGCGCAGGGGGTGCGCTTCCGGGCCGCCCGGGCATATCGGTAAAACTCTCCGCACTGAATCCGCGCTATGTCGCGCGCCAACGTGACCGCGTTCTCCGCGAGCTGACGCCGCGGCTGATCGCGCTCGCCGCTTCCGCCAAGGTGCACGATCTCAATCTAACGGTCGATGCGGAGGAGGCGGATAGGCTGGAGCTTTCGCTCGAGGTTTTCGCGCAGCTTCTGACCGAGCCCGCGCTTGCCGGCTGGGATGGCCTGGGCCTGGCCGTCCAGGCCTATCAGAAACGCGCGCCGGCGGTGATCGACTGGCTCGCCGAGGCTTCCACGGCGTCCGGCCGGCGGCTGATGGTGCGGCTCGTCAAGGGCGCCTATTGGGACACCGAGATCAAGCGGGCGCAGGAGCGCGGGCTGCCGGACTTCCCGGTTTTTTCGCGCAAGCCTGCGACCGACCTCTGCTACCTCGCCTGCGCCAAGCGCCTGCTCGCCGCCCGCCCGCGCCTCTATCCGCAATTCGCCACGCACAACGCGCTGACGGTCGCTGCGATCGTCGAGATGGCAGGCGAGAAGAATTTTGAGTTCCAGCGCCTGCATGGAATGGGCGAGGCGCTCTACACCGAGGTTCATGGGCGCGAGGGCTACGACTGCCGCATCTATGCACCCGTTGGGAGCCACAAGGAGCTGCTCGCCTATCTGGTGCGCCGGCTCTTGGAAAACGGGGCGAATTCCTCCTTCGTCAACGCCGTCAATGATGCAAGCGTGCCGATCGAGAGTCTGCTGGTGCCGCCCGCGGCGAGCTTTGCCGGCGGCGCATCGTCACGCCATGCGGGGATCGCGCTACCCGAAAAGATCTTCGGCGAGCGCAGGAACTCGCACGGGATTGAATTCGGCAGCCGCGCAGACCTGTCGGCGCTGACGGCCGGCGTGGCGGCTGTATCCTGCCCGATCCTGGATGCCGTTCCGCTGATCGGAGGAGAAGTGCAGCAGGGGAAGCGCCGTCATGTCCTCGCCCTAACGGATGGGGAAACCATCGTTGGCACCGTCGCCGAGGTCGATCCCGGCCTAGCATCCACTGCGGTGGAAACAGCAGTCGCCGGCTTCGCCGACTGGGATGCGACCCCAGCCGAGGAGCGGGCCGCAGCGCTGGAACGCGCGGCGGACCTGATCGAAGAAAATCGCCACCGCCTCATCGCGCTCCTTGCCCATGAGGGCGGCAAGACGCTCGATGATGGAATTGCCGAGATTCGCGAGGCCGCCGACTTCTGCCGCTACTACGCTGCGGAATCGCGGCGCCATTTCGGAAGCGAAACGATACTTCCGGGGCCGGTCGGCGAGGAAAGTCGGTATCGGCTCCGCGGGCGCGGGGTTTTCGTCTGCATCAGCCCGTGGAATTTTCCGCTGGCGATTTTTACCGGTCAGATCGCCGCCGCGCTCGCCGCCGGCAATTCCGTCGTTGCCAAGCCTGCCGAGCAGACGCCGCTCATCGCCTTCGAGGCGGTGAAGCTGTTGCATGCAGCCGGGGTGCCGGTGAGCGCACTGCATCTCATGCCGGGCGACGGCGCCATCGGCGCAGCGTTGGTCGAAAACCCGCGCATCGCCGGCGTGGCGTTCACCGGCTCGACCGAAGTGGCGCAAAAGATCAACCGCGCGCTCGCCGCCAAGGACGGCCCGATCGTGCCGCTCATCGCGGAGACCGGCGGCATCAATGCCATGATCGCCGACGCGACCGCGCTTCCCGAGCAGGTCACCGACGACGTCGTGACCTCCGCTTTTCGCTCCGCCGGCCAGCGCTGTTCGGCAGCCCGCATCCTCTTCGTGCAGGAGGACGTCGCGGACACCATGCTTCAGATGATCGCCGGCGCCGCGGCCGAGCTTCGCCTCGGCGATCCCGCCGATCCCGCGACCGACGTCGGCCCGGTCATCGACACCGATGCCAAGCGGGCGCTCGAAGCGCACCTCGAAACGATGTGGCGCGAGCAGAAAATCCTCTTTGCTGGACGCGCGCCGAAGGAAGGCCTCTTCGTCGCGCCGCATATCGTCGAGCTCGACAGCGCCGAGGCGCTGACGAAGGAGGTCTTTGGGCCGATCCTGCACGTCGTGCGCTGGCCCGCCGACCGCCTCGACGACGTGATCAATTGGATCGGGCGGACCGGCTACGGCCTCACCTTCGGCATCCATACCCGCGTCGGTGGCCGCGCCGAGCGGATCGCCCGCGCCCTGAAGGTCGGCAATGTCTACGTGAACCGCAACACGATCGGCGCCGTCGTCGGCTCGCAGCCCTTTGGCGGCATGGGGCTTTCTGGCACCGGCCCGAAAGCCGGCGGCCCGAATTATCTGCAGCGCTTCGCGCATGAGCAGGTCGTCTCCACCGACACCACCGCGGCGGGCGGCAATGCGAGCCTCGTCACCATGGAGGATCAGGCGGAGCCGGAAGCAGTTCAAGAAAAGCCGCCGGCAAAGACGCCATGATCCGCCGCGGCCTGCGCCGATTTCTGCGCCGCGTCGCTGCGACCGCACTGATCCTGATCGGCCTCTACGTACTCGCCGCCTATTTCGTCCTCCCGCGTCTGTGGACCCACTACGAGCACGAGCCGGGCCCTGCAGGGCCGGCCGATGCTGACCGTAACGGCGGATGGCATTCCCGGCGATCCTTTGAACGTCGGCTTGGTTGGCTCGCAGGCCGAAGCGATCCGCGCATTGGCAGAGGCCGGCTGGTATCCGGCTGACGCGGTGACGCTCAAGTCCAGCATTGAGATCGCCGGCAGTGTGCTCTTCGACCGCCCCTATCGCGATGCGCCGGTCAGCCCGCTCTTCTACGAGGGGAGAGAGCAGGACTTTGCCTTCGAAAAACCGGTCGGTGAGAGCGCTGATCGGCGGAACCATGTCCGCTTCTGGCAGACGCTCGAGAAGGGCGAAGCCGGGAGGCCGGTCTTTCTCGGCTCGGCGACCTTCGACCGCGGCGCCGGGATCAGCCACTATACCGGCGAGATCACCCACCACATCGCCCCCGACATCGACGCCGAGCGCGACCTCCTGATCGGCGACCACATCGCCGTCCGCATGCTGACTGAGATCTACCACGTCACCGGCATCGGCCCGACGCTGCGAGGCCGCAACGGCGGCGGCGACCGCTACTACACGGATGGCGAAATCACCGTCGGCGTGCTCAGCCCCGGTGCCGCGCGAGCGGAAGCGCCGCCGGAGACGCTGCCGAGTCCTACCGCAGTCTCCATGAAGGACGCGCTGTGGTCGCGCTTGAAACGCTTCTTCGTTTGGAGCTAGCCCCGACGCCTCAAGCCTTTATGCGCTTCATCTCCGGGTCGTAGAGCGCCTTCAGAAACGGTTTTGCCGCGACACGCTCCGTCGCCACCTCAAGCTCGTATTCGCCCGACATCACACAGTCCGCGTCGACGCCATTTGCGTCGCGCACATAGCCGAGGCCGATGTTCTTTCTCACGGTGTAGCCCCAGCCTGCGGAGGACAGCCAGCCGACGCGCTGCCCGTTCCGATAGATCGTCTCGCGACCGAGGAGCACGACGCCGGGATCGTCGAGAGTGAAGCCGGCGAGGAGACGGGGGAGAGGCTTTGTCCGCTGGACCTCGATCGCCTCGCGGCCGAGGAAGGGAATGTTTTTCCGCAACTTCACCGCCCAGCCGAGTCCCGCCATCCACGGCGAATGGTCCGGCCCGATATCGGCGCCCCAGGCGCGATAGGCTTTTTCGAGCCGGAGCGACTCGATCGCGCGGTAACCGGCATTGGCGATGCCATGCGGCCGCCCGGCCTGCATCAGTCGCTCATAAACGCTCGCGGCGAACTCGATCGGGATGTGCAGCTCCCAGCCGAGCTCGCCCACATAAGTGACGCGGAGCGCGAGAACCGGCGCGCCGGCAAGCGCGATCGTCCGGCATGTGCCAAAGGGGAAGCCGGCATTCGACACGTCATCGCGGGTGGCTGACGCAAGTACGTCGCGGGCGCGCGGGCCCATCAGCGCGAAGACGGCATTTTCGGAGGTAACGTCGACGAGATGCGCGTCGAGGCCGTCGGGAATGTTGCGGCTGATCCAGTCGAAATCGTGCGTTGCAAAGCCGGTGCCGGTGACGATGTAGAAGCGATCTTCGGAAACCCGCGCGACTGTCAGGTCGCATTCGATGCCGCCACGCGCGTTCAGCATCTGCGTGTAGGTGAGGGCGCCTTGCGCCTTGGCGACATCGTTGGCCGCGATCCAGGAAAGCGCCGCCTCCACGTCGCGCCCGACCATGAGGAATTTTGCGAAAGAGGTCTGGTCGAAGAGCGCAACCCGTTCGCGCGTCGCCCGGTGCTCTCTCCCGACCGCCGCGAACCAGTTCTGCCGGCTGTAGGAATAGATGTCCTCCGCTGCCTCGCCCGCACTCAAGTCCGCGAACCAGTTCGGCCGCTCGAAGCCGAGCTTTTCACCGAACACCGCACCGTCGGCCTTCAGCCGGTCGTAGAGCGGAGAACGTCGGAGCGGACGGCCGGACGAAAACTCCTCAAAGGGCCAGGCCATGGTGTAGTGCTTGGAATAGGCCTCGAGCGTGCGTGTCCTCACCCAGTCCACGTCGGAATGATTGCGGCCAAAACGCCGGATATCGACCGGCCAGAGGTCGTAGGGCGGCTCGCCCTTGGCGATCCACTCGGCGAGCGCCATGCCAGCGCCACCGCCCGACGCGATGCCGAAGGCATTGAAGCCGGCGGCGACGAAGATTCCGCGCACTTCCGGCGCCTCGCCGAGAATGAAATTGCCGTCGGGCGTAAAACTCTCCGGCCCGTTGATTAGTTGTTTGATTCCCGTGTGCTCAAGCGCCGGAACGCGAGGCAGCGCCAGCTCCATTACGGGAGCGAAATGATCCCAGTCCGGGTCGAGCAGCGTGTGGTGGAAGCCCTCCGGAATTCCGCCTTCGGCCCAGGGGACTGGGTTCTGCTCGTAGCCCCCGACGATCAGTCCACCTACCTCTTCCTTGTAGTAGGTCAGACGGTCGGGATCGCGCAGCGTCGGCAGAGTAGGCGTCACGCCCTCGATCGGCTCGGTAATCGCGTAGTGGTGCTGCACCGAAACCAGCGGCACGTTGACCCCCGCTTTGCGGCCCATCTCGCGCGACCATTGCCCGCAGGCGATGACGAGCGTGTCGCAGGCGATGAATCCCTCGGCCGTTTCGACCCCACGCACACGCCCGTTCTCGACGCGGATCGCGCTGACCGCCACATCTTCGCGGATCGTCACGCCTGCGCTCCGTGCGCCACGGGCGAGTGCCTGCACGATATCGCTCGGGCTCGCCTGTCCATCCGTCGGCAGGAAGGCGGCGCCGACCACGTCGTCCACCGTCATCAGCGGAAAGAGATCCTGCGCCTCCTTCGGCGAGAGCAGGTGCATTTCGAGCCCAAAACTGTGCGCCGTTGTCGCCTGCCGTTTCACCTCGGTCCAGCGCTCGGCATTGCAGGCAAGGCGCAGCCCGCCGTTCCGCTTCCAGCCCGTCGCGAGGCCCGTCTCGGCTTCCAGCCGCTCGTAGAGCGCGACCGAATAGCCGAGAAGCTGGGTGACGTTGGCGTTGGTGCGGAGTTGCCCGACGAGCCCCGCGGCATGCCAGGTCGAGCCCGACGACAGCTTGGCGCGCTCCAGCAGCAGCACGTCGCTAAAACCCATCTTGCCGAGGTGATAGGCGACCGAGCAACCGACGATGCCGCCGCCGGCGATCACCACTTTCGCCGAAGAGGGGAGGCTCACGCGCGCCTCATCGCCCTGAAGGCGGCATAGGAATTTTCGAACCGTGCGAGATTCTCAGCCGTGTATTTCGCGAAATCGAAATCGACCTGCGAGTGGATCTCCGAAACCATGCTCCACATCGTTTCGCGCAGCAGCGAGGCTGCGGTCATGGCGGCAAAGCGGTAGCGAAGCTGGTCGGTGACCGGCCCGCCGAAATAGGCCTCGAGCAGCGTCTCGCGCATCTGCGGCGGCATTTCGCTGTTCGAAGCGAGGCCGCCGAGATCGAAGAGCGAGGAATTGAAGCCGGCATATTCCCAGTCGACCAGCCACAGTTTCTTGCCGTCGTCGATGATGTTCGCCGCCAGCAGATCGTTATGGCCGAAGATCAGGTCGATCGGCCCCACCGCGCGTTCGAGCTCTTCGGATTGCGCCACGAGCCGCCGGATCTGCCTGAGATCAGGGCTGGACGCCTCCGAAAGCGAGTGCGCGTAGTCACGCACCACGTGGAACGCCCAAAACAGCACCCCGGGCCCTCTGAGATGCTTCGGAATCTCCCGGTGCGTGCGCTGTATGAGTTCGACGATTCTGCTCAGATTCTCGGGGCTTTTCACGTCGTCCGGGGTGAATGTGTGCCCCTCGATGAATTCCAGCACGAGCACGCCCGGCTCGGCATGCACGACCTTCGGCGCCACCCCGGCGGCATGCGCGGCGCGGCTCGCCGCCAGCTCGTTTTTCCTGACGACTCCGTGGGCCTCATTGTCTCCGCCGATGCGGACAACATATTTCCGGCCGGCATCCTCGACCACGAAGTTGACGTTGGAGAGCCCGCCGTGGAGGTCGCTCGGCTCGACTGGATCGCTCCACAGCGGTAGCGCCGCGGCCTGACGCCACGCCGCTCCGATCCGCCGGTCGAGCTTTTGGCGATTTGCCTCAGCCAAGGCCGAGCCTCCGTTTCATGCGGGCGGCCGAGGCGGTCATCATGCGGTCGGCGATCATCGCGATCATGGCGACGCCGAGGCCGGCCACGATGCCGCGGCCGACATCCGCTTTGGCGAGCGCGATATAGACCTCTTGCCCGAGGTCGCGCGTGCCCACGAGCGCCGTAATGACCAGCATCGAGATCGCCAGCATGATGGTTTGGTTGATGCCGAGCATGATCTCCGGCAGCGCCAGCGGCAACCGCACCTTGAGAAGGCGTTGCCAGCGCGTCGTCCCCATGGCGGTGGCAGCCTCGATGAGTGACGGATTCACCTCGCGAATTCCAAGCGCCGTGTAACGGACAGCCGGCGCCAGCGCGTAGAGGATGACCGCGATCATCGCGGTGAAGTCGCCGACGCGGAACAGCATGACGACCGGGATCAGGTAGACAAAAGTGGGCAGCGTCTGCAGCGTGTCGATGACTGCCTGGACGACGTTCCAGACCCGGTTGTTGAGACCTGCGGCGATCCCGATCGGGATACCGATCAGCGCCGCCACGAGCACGGATACACCGACCAGATAGACGGTGACCATCGCCGGGTCCCAGTTGCCGGTGAAGGCGATGAAGAGCGCGAAGGCAAACGCGATCGCCGCCCGCCGCGGCCCGGCGATGGCCCACGCGGCTGCAGTGAGGAGTGCGATCGCCCAGGGCCAGGGCTGCGCCAGCATGAAGCGCTTGACCGGCAACAGAACGTTCAGAAGCACCGCCGTCTTCACCGCTTCGAACGTATCGAAGAAATTCACGTTCAGCCATTCGACGAGCGCGTCCCAGTAATCCGCCGTCGAGATTTGCAGGGAAGGGGGATAGGTCTGCAAGGCGGGCGCTGCGATGCCGATCAGCCAGAGCGCGAGCGCCGCCACGAGCGCCACCAGCGGCAACGCATAGCGCTGCACAAAGGAGCGTCCGCTCAAATTCCCGACGCGGCTTGCGCGGAGCGCATAGGCCTGGCTGATCCGGTCGAGCGCCACCGCGAGCACAACAATGGCGATTCCTGCCTCGAGCCCCATTCCGATGTCGAGGCTTCTGAGCGAGCTCAAGACGTCGAAGCCGAGGCCGCCGGCGCCGATCATCGAGGCGATGATTACCATGTTGAGCGACAGCATGATCACCTGATTGACGCCGACCATGAGTGGCGCCCGGGCGACTGGCATCATGACGCGAAAAATCAGCTGACGCTTGGTGCAGCCCGCCATGCGGCCGAATTCGACGATCTCCGGCGACACGTTGTCGAGCGCCAGCAAGGTGATTCGCACCATGGGCGGCATGGCATAAATGATAGTGGCGACGAGCGCCGAGATCGGTCCGAAGCCGAACAGGAAGAGGATCGGCAGGAGATAGGCGAAGATCGGGATCGTCTGCATGCCGTCGAGGATCGGCACCATGATCCGGCGGAAGCGCGGCGAGCGGAACCCGGCGATTCCAAGAGCGATGCCGCCGACGACGCCGAACGGCACGGCGATGACGATCGAGGAGAGCGTGAGCATCGCGCTCTCCCATTGTCCAAAAGTCGCGAGATAGAGGAAGGCGCAGGCCGCGAGCGTCGCAAGGCCCGCTCCGCCCGCGTGGTAGGCAAGGATCGCCGCTGCGACAAGGATCGCGAGCCACGGCAGCGGCGGAAGGATCTCGACCGCCGCCGAGCCGCGGCCGGAGAGAAGGCCAGTCGCGAATAGGCTGGTGGCGATTGTGAAGGGAACTTCGAGGATCGCAGCGACGAAGCGCGTCAACTCGCGAAATGTGAAAAGGCCGAAGCTCGCGTCGTTGACGAGCCAGGCCATCGCCTTGGAGACCCAGCCTTGCAGCGGAATGCGCCAGCCGCGTGGCACTTCGAGCGCCCAGCGGGGGAAGGCGTCGCGCGGCAGATAGAGAAAGGCGAGCGACAAGCCGAAGGCACCGAGCCACAGCACGCGAAGCGGCGGGATGGCCGGCGGCCGGTTGGCGACGATGGTTCCGCTCGCGACCGACATGTCAATTCGATGCCGAGCCGGCGGCGCCGCGATCGAGAAAAACCTCCATCAGCGCCGCCCGGTTGACGATTCCGATCGTCCGCCCGGCCTCGTCGACGACGCCGAAATCGCCCGAGTTCGTCTCGAGGTCGCGCGCTGCCTCGACCACCCGCCTCGCCGCCGGGATCGTGCCGGCCACCACGCGCGCGCCATTCAGCGGCCGCATGACGGAGCGGACCGTCAGGATCTTCGCCCGCGGCGCCTCGCGCGTGAATTCCTCCACGTAGCCGTCGGCGGGCCTCACGATGAGCTCCTCCGCCGTTCCGACCTGGATGACTTTCCCGTCGCGCATGATGGCGATGCGGTCGGCGAGCCGGATCGCCTCGTCGAAATCGTGAGTGATGAAGACGATCGTCTTCTTGAGGAGGTTTTGCAGGCGCAGGAATTCGTTCTGCATCTCGCGGCGGATCAGCGGGTCGAGCGCCGAGAACGGCTCGTCGAGGAACCAGAGTTCTGGGCCGACGGCAAGCGATCGGGCAATGCCGACACGCTGCTGCTGCCCGCCGGAAAGCTCGCTCGGCAAGTTCCCTTCGCGTCCGCGCAGGCCCACCAGTTCGATCATTTCGAGCGCCCGTTTTTCGCGTTCGCGCCGGTCCACGCCCTGGATCTCCAGCGGGAAGGCGACGTTGCGAAGCACGGAAAGATGCGGAAGCAGGGCAAAGTGCTGGAACACCATCCCCATGCGGTGGCGCCGGAGCTCGATCAGCTCGCGCTCCGAAACGCCGAGAAGGTCGCGCCCATCGAGAAGGATCTGGCCAGTCGTCGGCTCGATGAGGCGCGACAGACAGCGCACGAGCGTGGACTTACCCGAGCCGGAAAGGCCCATGATGACGAAGATCTCGCCGGAATGGATGTCGAGGCTGACGTCGGCGACCGCCGGAATGAGGCCGGCGGCGACCGCTTCCTCGTAGATCGGCGGCCGGCCGAGGCGTCGCACATAGCCGCCCGCGTCACGACCGTAGAGTTTCCACACGCTGCTGCAGGAAAGCTTGACGGCGGCTTCGGTCACGATCAGGCGCCCCTCCGCCGGCCGCAAGGCCCACGCTATGCGTTTGTCATCCCGGAAGCGCCGCTGAGCGGCGCTGTCCGGGACCCCTTGCTACTTGGCGATCCACTCTTGCCAGCGGGATTCGTTCTTGGCGACCCAGTCGGCGACGACGTCGTCGACGGATTTGCCGTTGATGTCGACCTCGGTGATCATGCCGTTCATTTCGTCATTGTTGAGCGTCATGGCCTTAGCCGCCTTGTAGGCGCCCGGCCATTTGTCCTTGAAGCCGGACCACGCGACCTTCCAGATCGGGCCGAACGGCTTGCCGCAGTCGTGCGTGGCGTCGGGATTTGAGCCCCAAGCCGGATCGGTGTAGCAGGCCGGCTCGTAGGTCGGGAATTCGATCCACTCGCCCGCGAATTTCGCCGGCGCCCAATGCGGCGCGTACACCCACAACATAACCGGAGCCTGGCGCTGATAGGCGCTTTCGAGCTCCGCGAAGAGGGCGGCGTCCGTACCGGCATGCACCACCTCGAAATCGAGGCCGAGGGCCGCGACGCGCTCCTCGTCGAACCCGCCCCAGGTTGCCGGTCCGCTCAGATAGCGCCCCTTCGGCGCCGTCTCGGCAATCGAGAAGGCTTCGACGCACGCGGGCTCCTTCAGCGCCGTCCAGTCGGGCAGGCCCGGGCATTTCTCCTTCATATATTCGGGAAACCACCACTCTTCCTTGGCGAGCATGCCGATTTCGCCGAGATTCTCGACCTCTCCGGTCGCGGTGGCGGCGTCCATCGCCTCCTTGCCGGTCGTGGCCCAGATTTCCATCGCGAGGGTAAGGTCGCCGGTCTGAAGTCCGGCGAATTGCGGAAGATAGTCGGCCTGCACGTATTCGACGTTGTAGCCGGCCTTCTGCAGCACGCTCCCCATGATCTTGGTGGTGATGAACTGGCCGGTCCAGTCGTTCAGCGTGATCTTGATCGGATCGGTCGATTCCTGCGCAGCGGCGGGAAAACTGAAAAGCAGCGTGGCTGCGATCGCACCGGCTGCGTTGAGCAAAGCGCGCGCGGTCATTGAAGACCCCCTCTCCCTGAAACACGCGTAGCGGCTGCCAAACATTTGCCGGCACGCGAATTGGATCGTCGCGAGGAAATGTCGCGCCTGTCAACAGGAAACGCCGCTTGAGCGCCTGCAGAGCCGGGTGACCGGTGCTGGGCCTTGGCGGTACTCGAAATTCGGCGTGGCTGGGAGCAGGATGAGCGGAATGCCGAACCACCTGATCGCCGGCCTGCTGCCACCCGACCATCCGGCCGAACGGATTTGTCTGTCCGCTGCGGGCGCGGCCGACCATTCCTATGGCGACGTGCGGCGTATTTCCGCTCGCTACGCGTCGGCCTTGGCCGCGCTTGGCGTCAGGCCCGGCGACCGCGTGGCGGCGCTGGTCGAGAAGTCTCCCGAGGCGCTGTTCCTCTATCTTGCGTGCGTCCGGGCTGGCGCGGTCTTCCTTCCACTCAACTCCGCCTACACGCACTCCGAGGTGGAATATTTCGTGGCCGATGCCCGTCCGACGCTGATCGTTGCCGACCCTGCACGGCGGGATGGGCTTGCCGCAATCGCGGCGGCGCATGACGTCAGCCGCGTCGAGACGCTTGCCGCCGACGGCACCGGTTCGCTTGCGAGCCTCGCCGCGGCACAGACCGACAGTTGGGAGGATGTCGATCGCGATTCCAAGGATCACGCCGCGATTCTCTATACGTCGGGCACCACCGGGCGCTCGAAGGGAGCGATGCTAACGCACGAAAACCTCCGCTCGAATGCCGAGGCACTTGTGCAAACGTGGCGCTTCACGTCAGACGACGTGCTCATTCACGCTTTGCCGATCTTCCACACGCACGGACTCTTCGTCGCCACCAATGTCAGCCTGATGGCGGGCGCGACGATGATCCTCCTGCCAAAGTTCGATCCCAAGGAAGTGCTGGCCCTTTTGCCGCGCGCGAGCGTGCTGATGGGCGTGCCGACCTTCTACAACCGACTGCTCGACCTGCCGGGCCTGACGCGCGAAGCGTCGGCCAGGATGCGCCTCTTCGTCTCCGGTTCGGCGCCGCTCCTTGCGGACACGCATCGGGCGTTCCGAGAGCGGACCGGCCACGCGATCCTGGAGCGCTACGGCATGACGGAGACCAGCATGAACACGTCGAACCCCTATGATGGGGAACGCGTGGCGGGCTCCGTCGGGTTTCCGCTCCCTGGCATCGAAGTGCGGGTGAGCGAGCCGGAATCCGGCCAGCCGCTCGCCGCTGGCGAGACCGGCATGATCGAAATCCGCGGTCCGAACGTCTTTTCCGGCTATTGGGGAATGCCGGAGAAGACGCGAGCCGAATTCCGCCCAGATGGCTTCTTCATTAGCGGCGATCTCGGGCGGATCGATGAGCGCGGCTACCTTTGGATCGTCGGCCGCGGCAAGGACATCGTCATCTCCGGCGGCTTCAACGTTTATCCGAAGGAGGTCGAAACAGAGATCGATGCACTTCCGGGCGTAGCCGAGAGCGCGGTGATCGGCCTGCCGCATCGCGATCTCGGCGAGGCGGTGACCGCAATCGTCGTCCTCAACGGGGAGGGGACTACGAGCGAGGCCGAGATCGCGATGGCGCTTCGCGCGCGCCTTGCCGGCTACAAGCTCCCGAAGCGGGTGATCTTCGTCGACGCGCTGCCGCGCAACGCCATGGCGAAGGTGCAGAAGATCGTGCTCCGCGACCGCTACCGCAGCGTCTACGAGCCGGACTCCTAAATTTGGATCGAGCGTTTCATTCTCGACGGACCCTGGCCACGCTGCTCCTGCGGAACAGGACGGTCTTATCGGTGTCACCGGCCTTACATCGGCTGGTGTTCTCGCACTGGCGGCGTTCCTGTTTGGGTGTCGAAAAAAGGGGTATTTCTATCGAAACATCACGCGTATGATATCTACCTATCGTTGCGTGTGTGGGAGAGGGGGTGTTAAGCAGGCGGTGGAAGCCCTTGGGCCGGGCCTCCCAAAGACGACGCATCTTCCTCGTCGTCGCGATTCTCCTGGCGACGCACTCTTATGCCTTTGCGGTAGAGATTGCGGAGCTGATTTCCGCCGCGGCGGATTCGTCCGATAGAACTGCGTTGAACGAGCTGGTGACGCAAGGGGATGGAAGCGATTCCACGGCTACGACGCAGGCGCTAATTGAAGCCGTCCGCTTCGTCCCCAAGGCCTCTGAATGGGCTCTTTTCAACCTCACGAAGGCGCTGGCCGGACGCGTGGTCGACAAGCGTGACGTTGCCCTGGCGGTGGCGCGTCGATCGGATCCGGACGTCTTCCCCGAACAGGTCGTCGATAGGCTCGTGGCGATGCTCGGGGATGTCGAACCTTGGGGAACGCGCGCGGCCGCGGCGATTGCGCTCGGCTCATTGGGAACCGAGGCGGCAGGCGCAATGGACGCTTTGGTGAGCCAGCACGCGATTGAAACAGATTCCGATGTCAGACCCGAATTGCGGGCCGCGGCGGTCAGCATGGATCCTGAGCGAGGGTTCGCCTTCAGCCTTGTTCCAGCCGCAGAGAATTCAGAGGCCGAGCTGCAGAGGTTGATCCAGGAACGCGACCGAACTGATCCCGACGCTGCGACGCAGGCGCTTTTTGAAGCCATCCCCAAGTCCCCTGACGGGGCTCTTCTCAACCTCGCGAAGGCGCTTGCCGAACGTGCGGTCGACAAGCGTGAGGTTGCCCTGGCGGTGGCGCGTCGATCGGACTCCGATGTCTCCTCCGGAGAGGTCGTCGACAGGCTCGTGGCGATGCTCGGGGATGCAGAACAGAGGGGAACGCGCGGCGCCGCGGCGATTGCGCTCGGCTTATTGGGCGCGGCGGGCGCAATTGATGATTTGATTAGCCAGTACGCGATTGAAACAGATCCCGATGTGAGGAGGGAATTGACGGCCGCGGCGGTCGGAATCGATCCTGAGCGGGGGTTCGGCCTGAGCCTTGTTTCAGCCGCAGAGAATTCCGATGCGACCGAGCTGCAGGGGTTGATCCAGGAACGCGATCGAAGCGATGCCGACGCTGCGACACAGGCGCTTTTTGAGGCCGTCCGCTCCGTTCCCCAGTCCTCTGAGTACGCTGTTTTCAACCTCACGAGGGCTCTTGCCGGACGCGTGGTCGACAAGCGTGAGGTTGCCCTGGCGGTGGCGCGTCGACCGGATCCGGACGTCTCCTCCGAACAGGTCGTCGACACTCTCGTGGCGATGCTCGGTGATGCAGAATTTTGGGGAACGCGCGGCGGTGCGGCGATTGCGCTCGGCTTGCTAGCATCGGACTCATCGGAAGCACTAACGGCGCTGGCCAATCGTGGGCTTATCGAGGAGGATCCAGATGTTCAGGTAGCAATATCTGCGGAGTTGAAGAATCTCGCTGCAACCGACTCAACACGAATTCTAACGCCAATATTAAATGTTGTTCTTAATAGCGATTCCGAAGGGGTGTCAGCGGTCCAACGAGGGGCAATGTCGGCGCTGGAGCGTATCATCGCAGTAACCAATGACTGGACCGATGAAGAGCTTGTCAACTCAACGTCAATAGTGAATGCCGAAGCAACGAGCCGCGATAAGGCTCTAAGTATTCTGAATGGAATTTTAGAAGGCACATCGGGCACAGGCAAGGATAGTTTAGAAGGCACATCGGGCACAGGCAAGGATTCTGCAGTGAACCAGGCTGAAGCAAAGTCCGACTGGCGTCGGCGCTATGTGGCGGCCCTGCTGCTGCAGATGGAGGTGAATCTGACCGGCAGATCATCTCGAATTCTACTGGAATCATTGGAGCGTGAGGATAACCCCCACGGGGTTCGTGCCGTGTTAGCTACCATCCAACGAATGGTACCTCGCCACCCTGACAAGCCCGCAAAATTGGCGATGGCATTGGAAAATCCGCAGCCGGATGTGCGCCAGACAGTTCTGGATCATTTACTTGAGTTTCCTCAACCAGATGACGGTGGGCGTGAGAAGGTGGTGCAGGCCGTCGGACGGCTTGCCAGCGATCCTAGCGAGGTGATTGAGATTAGAACGGCCGCGGTCCTGGTACTGCGCCGCCTTAGTTCGGGGGCAGAACTTGCCGCGCAAGATTTAGTCCAAGTGCTCTCTGAGCCGGGGGTATCATCGAACCTGCAGAGCGACGCAGCACTCGTACTCGGCCGACTTGGCTTAGGTGTCCTTCCCCATTTTGGGAAACTGATTGAGGTGTTGAAAACATCAGAGCAAGAGGAGGTCGTCGTAGAGGTCGAGCTAGCCATTGCCAACTCCCTACTGGCGGTGCGAAGAGAGGAGAATTGGCAGCGGCTTACCGTTCTTAAGGCCGTTCTTAGCGAGAACAGCAAGATCCTCAAGGCAGCCGCAGGTTCATTGTCTGACAGTGACAATAGACGAACCTCGCTTGCCCGACTTGACGGAGAGCTTTCGAAAACGATTGAGTTTATCACTGAACAGCAGCCGCCAGTTTGGACGAAAGTTCTGAACGCCGTCGAATCCAATCCATACGATTGGAGGCTGTATCCCCTCTACATCATTATCGCCTACTTCGTGTTGGCAGTCAGTTGGGCGGTCATCTTCTGGGGATGGCCAGAGAGACTCATCCAGTGGAATTATCGGGCGCGCTATGGCGTCAAAATCCCAAAGCTGGACGTGAGCCTCCCATTAAACGTGGTCACCCTTCTTTTTGCGTTCGCCCACAGGGAGCGTGTTTTGAACGCCTGGGTCGAACGCCACGCAGGCACGGCAAGCGAGGCGTTGGAACGGAAGGCCGCTGCCTGGAACATGCGCACGCACGTCTCGGCGCCCGTCGCGGTCGGGAGCAGTGGCGGCACGACAATTCGTTTTGATTCCGGCCTGAAGCCGGAGCATTTGAGCCCAGCTGTCCGGGGACGCAGATGGTGCTTGTTGCTCGTTGGCGAGGGGGGTAACGGCAAGACCAGTCTCGCATGCCAGATCGCACGGTGGGGCCTTGGTCTTGGGCCAGATGGTAGGATCAGCGATGATCCCAGGTACCGCCTTGCAAGGCATAGAATGGTACCGATTCTTATTGAGCCTGGAGAAGAATTTGAGATGTGCAAGGATAACACTGCGATGTTGAATCTCCTTCAAGCACGCCTTCAAACCGATCTAAAATTCGGAAATCTTCCCGCGGGACTTGTGGGAGCGCTGCTTGAACATCAGAGAATCCTTGTCGTGATTGATAGCCTGTCGGAAATGGTCACGGAAAACGGAGCAGAGTTCAGATTAGTCAATACCAAGGCTGACTTCCCAATCCAAGCTCTTGTTGCGACGACACGGGACGAAAGGGCCGTCCTGGGATTCAACCCGACTGAGATCCGGCCCGAGCCGCTCGGAGGCCACCATTTGGTGCGTTTCCTGGAGGAGTACTTTAAAGCTCGCGCCAAAGAAGTTTCCCGTGTGGATATGAGCGACATCCACGGTCATCTGGAAAGGATCGCCAATCATCTCCGGCTTGGTCTTGGTGTCATGTTCGCAAAACAGTATGCGGAGGTCGTCATCACCGACCGCGCACGCGGACAAGATACTAAGCTGCATTTACGGAGCCTACCTGACATCGTACATGAGTACCTCAAGCTGTCTTGGTTATCCCGGCAGAATCCCCAGGAGAGCGAGGATATTGGGCAGAGTTCGGAGCTTACCCAGAATGCAAAGTGTCTGGCATGGGCATGTGTCGAAGAGCGATTGCTGCCAAAGAAGATCAGTATTGAGCAGGCCGTTTCCAATCTCGGCACGGAGCAGCGTGTAAAACAGCTCTTGGCCTTCCCGGACGTACTGCGGCGGTCAGGAGGCGATATCAAATTCACGCTTGATCCTGTCGCGGAGTACCTAGCGGCGAGATTCCTGGTGGAGAATGGCGACGAGATTAGCTGGGGACGGTTCCTCAAACGACTTCCCGTCACGAAGACCCAGATCTTTCAGGTCAGGGGTTTCCTGAATGCGCTCATGGAAACCTGCTACAACTTCACCGATGAGGGGCAGAAGCCTCCCAGGAACGTCATGAAGCGCCTCGATGAAATGCGCATCGTGCTTCAGGCATTCGATACCCCGGAAGATGCGGCAACCTCCGAGCCTATTGCCAACTAGCGACGGTCAGCCACGGTGCGCACGACCAAGGATCTGGTCCCGCTATCGAGCGCGCCTTACCGCTGGCCGCCCGCTCGTGCACATCCCGATGGAGCTGGAGATCATCTCTACCTGCGCGATCAGTGAGCTGCGCGAGAAAGCGCTGGATTCACGAGGTTGAGGAACTGCCGCGGCTGGAAGCCGCTTTCCGGTGCGATGCGCGCGCTCCCGATTCACAATCCTGCGGCGGAACCGGTCGAAGCCCGGCCGACCTCGTGTGGCCGCTATGCCCAATTGAAGAAGATCGCAGAGCCACCCGCTATGGCGGCGATCACCTGGAGAAAAAGCGCCGCGCCCTGGACGATGAGCAGGCGCCGTGCGCCGGCGAAGCGCCTGGCGATCGGTAGGCCCGCTCGCCCGGGCGACATCAATTTCAGCGCGAGCAACGCGGCGTCGAAAGCGGCGACGTCGAGGCGTTCCTCCGCGGCGTCGTTCGCGAGGCGGCGGAAGAGCGCCGCGTCGAGGCCGACCCGCATGGCGATAAGGAGCTCGGTGACGCCGAACATGGCGACAATTGCGGCGGTCGGGAGCGTCGCCTCCGAGGCGGGCAGCATCGGGAGAAGCAGGACGGCGATAGCAATCGCGGTCACCGCGATCGACAGGCGGTTGACGATCTGCCCCTGGTCGAGGAGGTCGGCCGCCGCCGCCAGCATTTGCGCGGCTCGTTGGTGTGCGCTCGCCATTGCTGCCTGATGCCAGAATTGTGTCATCGGCGCCACCGCGTAGCTGCTGCTCAGGGCCGGCGGATCAAATCACGCGGCTTACCGGCACCGGCGAGGTCTGGTAGGTGAGGCACAAACAAAACCACTGGAGGGAGGCGACGAATGCGGCTCGCGGATTGGGCGTCCGACACTTTGCCGGTGGATTCTACGCGTGCGGCGCTGGTCGGACGCGTCTGGGATCCGCAGGCTGGCGGCCCCTCGATCGTCGCGATTCGCGACAGCGAGGTGATCGACATCTCGGCTAAGACGCCGACGATGCGCGATCTCTGCGAAGCGGACGACCCCGTGCGCCTGGCGCGCTCGGCCAAAGGCAGGCCGCTCGGCGCGCTCGCCGAGATTCTGAAGAACACGCCACGCGAAGGCCGCGACGCCGGAAAACCGTGGCTTCTCGCCCCGGTCGACCTACAGGCGATCAAGGCGGCCGGCGTCACCTTCGTCGTCTCCATGCTGGAACGGGTTATCGAGGAGCAGGCCCGAGGTGAGGCGACGCGCGCGAATGAGATCCGCGCAGAAATCCAGTCGACGATCGGCGACGATCTGCGCCAGTTGAAGCCCGGATCGGACCAGGCAAAGGCGCTCAAAGAGCTCCTCATCCGTCGAAAGATGTGGTCTCAATATCTGGAGGTCGGCATCGGGCCGGACGCCGAAATCTTTACCAAGGCGCAGCCCATGTCCGCGGTCGGGCATCTGGCGGAAGCTGGGCTCAACCCGATGTCGGCCTGGAACAATCCGGAGCCGGAAGTCGTGCTCATCGTTTCGAGCGCGGGCAAGATCGTGGGCGCGACGCTCGGCAATGACGTCAATCTTCGCGATGTCGAGGGGCGCTCTGCGCTTCTCCTCGGCAAGGCGAAGGACAATAATGCGAGCGCCGCGATCGGGCCGTTCATCCGGCTCTTCGATGCGGACTTTGGATTGGACGATGTGCGGCGGGCCGAGCTGAAGCTGACCGTCGAGGGCGATGATGGCTTTCGCTTGGAAGGCTCGAGCGACATGAGCCGCATCAGCCGCGACCCCGAGGATCTGGTCCGCCAGACGATCGGGGCGAGCCACCAATATCCCGACGGATTCGCGCTCTATCTCGGCACGATGTTCGCCCCGACGAAGGACCGCGGTGCGCCGGGACAGGGTTTTACCCATAAGCTCGGCGACGTGGTGAGTGTCGAGTCGCCTCGCCTCGGGCGCCTCACCAACACCATGGTCTCGACGACGGACGCCGAGCCCTGGACTTTCGGCGCCGCCGCGCTCATGCGCAACCTCGCCAAGCGCGGGCTGATCTAGGGCGCGGCCGGTTCCTGCTGCGCGTCACCGCCGAGGAAGACTCCAAAACTATCCCCGCTTCCAAAGCCTGACTTACAATGATCCTCGCCGTCCTTCACCCGAGGGTCTGTGGTGCACCGGAAGCTTCACGGGAAGGGCGGGCGGTCCGCGGCGGGTCGGCTTTCCGAGCCGGCCCGACTCGGTCGGCCCCAAAACTCCGCCCGACCGGCACTAGGACCGGTCTGCGGCTCGTTGTCCGCCTTAAGCCTGCCTGGAGGCGCCCATCCGCGCATCAGGCAGGCGGAGAGCTGGAGGACCGGGGTCGAAACAGCCGGCGGGGCGCTCTTCGCGTGCCTCCTTCTTCAATTGGCGGTCCGCCGAAGCCTGTTGGCGAAGGCGGACGGCACAGAGGTGCCGCGAGGCGCCCCGCATCCCTTCTTCGGAAGGGAGAACGAAAGGAAGACCATAACCTCGGGCCGCAAGGCCGCGGGGCGATCGGGCGCGTCTGAATGCCGAAAACCTTGGCGAGGGAAGTCTAGCTCGTGTGCTCCGTAGGATGGCGCAAAAGAGCTGCTGCCGCGACGCTGGTGCTTGCCGCTCCTGTTGGCAATCCCTAGCGTGACGCCAAAATGAGAGATCGCGGATGCTTAAGCCGATCAAGGACGGCCTGACCGACCTCGCGCCCGACGTGGCTGAGGCGCTCGGTGCCGGGCAGGCGGTGGTCGCGCTCGAGTCGACGATCATCACGCATGGCATGCCCTATCCGCAGAACGTCGAGACGACGCGGGCGGTCGAGGCGGTGGTGCGCTCAGAAGGCGCCGTGCCGGCGACGATCGCCATCATCGACGGGCGCATCAAGGTCGGTCTCGACGCGCACGAGCTCGACCAACTCGGCGACGCCAAGGGGATCCTCAAGGCGACTCGGCGCGACCTAGCGGCCGCGATCGTGGCGAAGGCGACCGCGGGCACCACCGTCGCCGCAACAATGGCGATCGCCGCGCGCGCCGGTATCGAAGTCTTTGCAACCGGCGGAATCGGCGGCGTGCATCGCGGAGCGGAGCAAACCTTCGACATCTCCGCCGACCTGACCGAGCTCGCAGCAACGCCGGTCGCCGTCATCTGCGCCGGCTGCAAATCCATTCTCGATATCGCCAAGACGCTGGAATTTCTGGAGACGCAGGGCGTTCCCGTAATCGGCTACGGAACCGACGAGTTTCCGGCCTTCTTCGCGCGCTCGAGCGGCCACAAACTCGACCACCGCTTCGACACGCCAGCGGAACTCGCAGAGGTCATTCGAGCCGAGCGAAAACTCGGGTCGCGGAGCGGAATCCTGATTGCAAACCCGATCCCCGAAAAGGATGCGCTTCCGTTTGCGGAAATTGAGGCGCGGATTGGCGACGCGGTCAAAGACGCGGAGCGGGCCGGCATATCGCGCAAGGACGTGACGCCCTATCTCCTTGCGCGCATCAACGAATTGTCCGGCGGGAAAAGTCTCACGGCCAACATTGCGCTCATCAAGAGCAACGCCGCTGTCGCCGCAAAAATCGCGGTCGCGCTGGCGCAGCTCCCGGCCGAGGCTTGATCGCACGGATGCCGGTTGTTCTCGTCATCGGCGATGTGATGACCGACATCGTCGTCAGGCCGGAGGGGCCGATTGCAGTCGGCGCCGACCGGCGCGCTTTGATCCGCGTGCTGCCCGGCGGATCGGGCGCCAACCAGGCCTGCTGGCTGGCAATGGAGGGGATCGGCGCGCGTTTCGTCGCGCGCGTGGGCGACGAAGATCACGCGCGCCAGACGGCGCTTCTCGCCCGATGCGGCGTCGACGCGAGACTTGGCGCCGACGCGACGCGGCCGACCGGAACCCTCGTTACGCTTCTTTCGCCCGACGGCGAGCGGAGTTTTCTCGCCGATCGTGCGGCAAATGAAAATCTTGGTCCCGCCGACCTCCCAAAATCGCAGCTCGACGGCGTCGACCTCGTGCACGTCTCCGGCTATGCACTCTTCAAGGAAAGCCCACGCGCCGCCGTCCTCGATTTCCTCGGCGAGGTGGAGAGACGGGCGATTCCCTTCGCCGTCGATCCGGCGTCCTATTCGTTTCTTCAAGAGGTCGGCCCAGAGCGCTTCCTTGAGTGGACACGCGCGGCGCGATTCTTTTTTCCAAATGAGGATGAGGCAGTGGTGCTTTCGGGCGCGACTGATCCCGAGGCACAGCTCACGTTTCTCACCCGGATCTATCCGATCGTTGTGATCAAGCGCGGCAAGGAGGGCGCCCTCGCAGCGAAGGCAAAGAGCGGCCGCCGCTGGTCGGTTCCCGCGCCGCGCGTCGCGGTCGTCGACACTTCGGGCGCGGGTGACGCCTTCCTTGCCGGCTTCCTCGGCGCCTATCTCAGGGGCGAGGGGATCGAGGCCTCTCTGGGGCGCGGCGTGGAGCTTGGCTCACGCTCGGTCACCACTCTTGGCGCACGACCTCCGCTATGAGGGTCGATTTAAGAAATTGCCTCATAGCCGACCGCGCGCCGGCTTGACCGCAATTGACCCGCGGCAGATAAGGCGACATGCGTAGCGATCAGCGCGCCCGGCAGTTGAAAGACGCTGAGCCAACACTAGGCGAAGAGCTCGCTGCGTTCGGCGACGACGATGTCGTGGAGATGACGAACCTTCAGGAAGACGATACCGGCATTCCCGGCATCATTTTCATTTCCACGGCGATGGGCTCGGACGGCCCGCGCGTAAAATACTTCGTCAAGGCCGGCCGTAGCCAGCCGAGCTTCTCGGTATCGATCTCCGACGAGCCGAAGATCTTGGCCAATAGTCTGCCGCAACGGGACCTGACCCGCGCCTCCCCGTCGGTAATTGAATGGGTTCGACTGAACAAGGACGCGCTGCTGCGGTTCTGGAACGAGGGCGACGGCTATTCGATCCACGAGGTCGTGGACCTGGTGCATTCCCTGAAGAAGGTCTGACCGAGGACTTCGGTGCGGACGCGTCCCCAGGGGAATCATGCCGCCGGTCTGACTGCCCGGCCCGTCGCCGCGGATTCGTAGGCCGCTTCGCAGATCGCATAGGTTTTGAGGTTATCGCGGCCGGACGTGTCCGCCTCGCGCCCCGCCTTGAGCGCCGACAAGAAATGCGCGCAGGTCTTGTAGACGCTCTCTTCGACCATGTGCCAGGGCGGCTTCGCCCAGTGGAGCAGCGGAATCTTAAACTCGCTCTCCGTCATCTTGCCGTCGACCGTAACCTGCATCCGGTAGCCCGGCTTCGTCACGATGGCCCCGAGCGGTCCCTCGATCTCCAGAATCGTCTCGGGAAAAGGGTCAGGCAGCTTCTTCGATTCGTATGTCGCCTCCACGACCGAGACTGCGCCGGATTTGTGCTTGAGCAGCATGGTTGCGGTATCTTCGGCCTTAACCTTCGGGTTGCGCCGCTGCGTCTCGCAGGCGACCCGGTCGACCTCGCCGAAAAAGAAGCGGGCGACGTCGACCACGTGCACGCCGAGATCGAGGATGATCAGCCGCTCCTCGTCGTAGAAATAGGGCTGGCCCGTGTAGATGTCGTAGCCGGTGCGAAAACTGATCCGCGCCCAAGATGGCGTACCGATCACGCCTGAATCGATGACCTCCTTCACTTTCTCAAGCGGCGTCTGGAAGCGAAAGTTCTCGTGCACGGCGAGGAAGAGGCCGGCCTTCTCGGCGCCCTCAACGATCGCCACGCAGGTTGCCCAATCGGGCGCGAAGGGCTTTTGCACGATCGCCGGCACCTTGTGGCGGAAGGCAAGCTCGGCGAGCGGGCGGTGCGTGTCCATGCGGGTGACGATATCGACGAGGCCGAGGTTCTCCTCGCGGAACATCGTCTCGGCGTCCGCATACCAATGCGGCACGCCGAACACTTCCGCAGCCGCCTTTGCCTTCGCCGGGTCGACGTCGCATACCGCCACGAGGTCGGCGCCCTTGGGCTTCAGATCCTTCCACGAATTGAGGTGATTGCGCGCAAAAAAGCCGCAACCGATCACTCCGACGGCGATTCGCCCCGCCATGCGCCCCTCCACACTTCCTCTGTTTCGACGGCACAATAGAGCAATTCGGGGAGCCGGGACTACGGCAGCGGGCGGCGCAAAAGGCGCCGCCCGCCATGCTTCGTGATGTCGCGCCGGCGCTGGGCGTATGGGCCATTGCCACAGGCGCGAAGTCAGCTATGAAGGCGTCGACAAGCTGATGCCCGACTGGCTGCGCGACACGCCGATGGGCCGTCTCGGCAAGCCGGCGCATATCATGTTCAAAGGCATACTTCTCGGCTTCGTCTCCTTCGCCATATTTTCCTGCGGCGACGCCGCCATCAAGGCACTCGGCGGCCGGCTGACGGTCTTCGAGATCGGCTTCTTCACCACCCTCGTCGCCTTCATCGCCGTGCCCTTCGTGCGGCAACCGCACGAGCGGTGGCGTGACATGTTTCGCATGCATCGGCCGGGGCTGGTGCTTCTGCGCACGCTGGCCGGCGTCGTGGCGGGCATGCTCGGCATCTACTCGTTCACCCATCTGCCCTTCGCCGAGGTCTATGCGCTCATCTTCCTGGCACCGCTCTTCGTGACCATCCTCTCGATCCCGTTTCTGGGTGAGAGCGTCGGCTGGCGGCGTGGGTTGGCGATCGTCATCGGCTTCGTCGGCGTGCTCCTCGTCGTCCGTCCCGGCTTCCGCGAGCTCCTGCCCGCTCATATGGCGGCCGTGGGGATAGCTCTTTGCGGCGCCACGACGGTGCTGGTGCTGCGGGCGCTCGGTCCGACGGAAAAGCGCATCACGCTGATGGGCGTGGTGTTCGTGGCCTCGCTCGTCGTCAACGGCACCATCATGCTCTTCGATTTTCACGTGCCGGCGCCGACCGATTTTCTTCTGATCACGGTTGCGGGCCTGTGCGGCGGTCTTGGTCACATGCTGCTGATGGCGGCGACGCGGGCGGCGCCGGCGAACCGCATCGCGCCCGCTCAATACAGTCAGATCATCTGGGCGATCACCCTCGGCGCGTTTTTCTTTGGCGAGTTTCCCGATGCGACAGCCTTTGCAGGAATCGCCCTGGTGACGTTCGCCGGCCTCTTCACCTTTGTCCGCGAGGAGAGACGGGGCGGTCGCTGGCCCGCCGTGTGGACGATCGTCTGGGGCAAAGCGGCCCGCAATGGGGGGCGCGATTGAGCCTCAATGCGACACGCGCTCGCGGCCGTAGAGAAGCAGCATGCCGATGATCACGGCGCCGTAGATGATCTGGCGGCCCCATTCGTCCATCTGCATCACCGAGAGGATCGACTGCAGCAGCGTGATCAGAATCACGCCGGCGACCGTGCCGAGATAGGTGCCGCGGCCGCCGAGGATGTTGGTTCCGCCGAGCACCACGGCGGCGATCGCGGGGAGGAGGTAGGGGTCGCCCATCGCCTGCGCGGCCTTGCTCGCATAGCCGGCAAGTAGCACGCCGCCGAAGGCCGAAAGCCCTCCGGCCACCGCGAACGTGAACATTACCACCCGCCGTGTCGGCATTCCGGAAAGATAGGCGGCGCGCTCGCGGTTGCCGATCGCGTAGATCGCGCGGCCGAAGATCGTTCGCGAAAGCGCGAAAATCGTTATGGCGCCGACGATCGCCCATACGATGAGCCCGTTTGGAATGCCGAGAAGCGTTTTGCCGGTCGCGATGAAGCGCATCGCGCCCGACGCGGAATCCTGCGGCGAGAATCCGCCGGTGTGAACCACCATGAGACCCTGGGCGACCGCGTTGACGGCAAGCGTGATGATCATCGAGGGAATGCGTAGATAGGCGACTCCGATGCCGTTCACGAAGCCGAGCAACACGCCGCAGAGCACGCCAAACGGAATGGCGAGAGCCGTCCCGACCGGCCCGTAGGCTGTAGCCGATGCCGCCATCATGCCGCCGACCGCAACGACCCACGGCACCGACAGGTCGATCTGCCCGAGCAGGATGACCAGAAACATGCCGGTGGCGATGACGCCAAGGAACGACGCCACCTTGAGCTGCTGCAGGAGATATTCCGGCGACAGAAAGCTGCGCGAGTAGAGGCTTCCGAGCAGGAGCAGCAGAATGATGCAGCCAAACGCTGTCGCGACGGCCGGGTCGAGTCGTCGAAGCACGCGCGGAATGCCTGTCGTCGCGGGGCGGGCGTCGTCAGAGCTCATCGACGAAACCTCATCCGAACAAATCGAGACGGTTGCGAATCTGCAAGAGCCGGAGGGCGCCGAGGCTCACGGCCAGAAGCAGCACGATGCCGCGGAACAGCGGCTGCCAAAGCGGCTCAAGGTCGAAGACGAAGAGGAGGTCGCCGATGGTTGAGAACATGAGAGCGCCGAAAATCGCACCGATCGCGCTCCCCGAGCCGCCGAACAGCGACACACCGCCGAGCACGACCGCTGCGATTGAGAACAGCGTGTAGTTCCCGCCATTCGCCGCCGACGCCTCGCCCGAATAGGTGACGAAGGTGAGAAAAAGCCCGCCGAGAGAGCCGAGCAGGCCCGACAACGCGTAGGCCACGAAGCGGGCGCGGCGGATCGGCACGCCGGACATGTAGGCCGCGCTTTCCGAGGAGCCGAGCGCATAGGCCGCGCGGCCGACGGCGGAGCGCCTGAACGGGAGCCACACCACCAGCACGATGACGACGAGGGCAAGCAAGCTCGCCGGTAACCAGCCGAACATCTTGCCGGTGAATGCATCGGCGATCGGGTCAAAAATGTCGCCGCCGCCGGGAACCGGCCGAAGCGCCAGCGCGATGCCGAAAAAGATGGCGCCGGTGGCGAGTGTCGTCACGATCGGCTGGAGACGCCCGTAGATCACGATCAGCCCGTTGATCGCGCCGCAGGCGAGTCCGACGAGGAGCACGCCCCCCATGCCGAGCGTCATCGTGAGCGGGGTACCGACGACGATCCATGAAGCGACGCAATTCGTCAGCACCACCACCATGCCGACGGAAAGATCGATGCCCGCGGTCAGCACGACCAGCGTCTGCGCCATGGCCACAAGGGCCAGCAGCACGCCCTTGTTGGAAGAGGTGTTCACCACGTTCGACGTGAAGCCGGCGGGGTGGTTGCTGACATAGATGACGTACATCAGCACGAAGACCGCTAGCGCGAGCAGCGCGCCCTTGTGCTCGGCGAGCCGGTAGCGCCAGTCGCTCATGCGTTCACCGCCGCTTTCGTGCCCGTCTCGCGCTCCTCTGTCGGGATGTTGAGGGCGCTGCTGATTAGGGAGCGCTCGGTGATCTCCGCGCCAGCGAGCACGCGCCGCACGGCGCCATCATAGAAGACCAGCACGCGGTCGCAGCATCCGATCAGCTCATCATAGTCCGTCGAGTAGAACACGATCGCGGCACCCGAATCGGCGAGCTTCCTGAGGAGCTGGTACATCTCCTGCTTGGTGCCGACGTCGATGCCGCGCGTCGGGTCGTTGAGGAGAATGATGCGCGGCGTCACCATCAGCCATTTGGCGATGACGACCTTCTGCTGGTTGCCGCCGGAGAGCGATCCGACCGGAATGTCCGTCCCGGCCGTACGGATGCCGAGGAGGCGGATCATCTCCTCGACCGCTTTCGCCTCCGCCGCGCGATCGATAAGGCCCGCATGCGAAAGCCGGTGCAGCGCTGCGAAGGAAAGGTTGTCCCGAACCGACATGGGCAGCATCAATCCCTCGGTCTTGCGATCCTCCGGAATGAGCGCCATGCCGTTCTTGCGGCTCTTTGCGACGCTCGGGCTGGAGATCGACACCTTCCGTCCGTCGATCAGGATCTCGCCCGACACCCCGCGCAGGACCCCGAAAAGCCCGAGCAGCAGGTCGCGCTGGCCCTGGCCATCGAGCCCCCCGAGCCCGACGATCTCGCCCGCGCGAACCGAAAGCGAAACGTCCTTGAGCCGGTTGGTCCAGGTGAGATTGCGCGCTTCCAGCACCGGCGGTTTGCCGGTCGGCAGCGCCATCGGCTTCGGCGGGAAGATGTGGCTGTATTCGCGGCCGATCATCAGCTCGACCACTTCGGTGTCGGATTTCGTGCCGGCCTTGTAGGTCGCCACGTTGCGGCCGTTGCGGAACACGGTGCATTCGTCCGCCAGCTCGGCGATCTCGTGCATGCGGTGCGAGATGTAGAGAAGCGCGAGCCCCTCCGACCGGAGCCGCTTGAGGACGTCGAACACCTTGCTGACGTCGGCTGCGGTCAGCGCCGAGGTTGCCTCGTCGAGGATAAGGATGCGCGGGTCGCGCGCAAGGGCCTTGGCGATCTCCACCATCTGTCGCCGCGACAAGGGTAGATCCTTCACCGGCGCAAGCGGGTGGATGCCCTCGGCGCCGGCCCGCGCCAGCGCTTCCTCCGCGATGCGCCGCTGGCGTTTCCGGTCGATAAGCCCGAAGCGTTTCGGCGGGTTGCTGATCGAGATGTTGTCGGCGACCGAAAGATCGGGGATGAGCGACAGTTCCTGGAAAATGCAGACGATGCCGGCGCGGTTGGCCTCAGCCGGCTCGGCGAAGCGGACCTCGCGCCCTTCGAGGCTCATGCTCCCTTCGTCGGGGCGAACGACGCCGGCCATGATCTTGATCAGCGTCGATTTGCCGGCGCCATTCTCGCCGAGGACGGCGTGAATGCGGCCTTTCTCGACGGTCAGCTCGGCCTTTTCCAGCGCTTTGACGCCACCATAGCGCTTGGAAATAGCCTGCATCCGGAAAAGCGGGCCGACCGCCGCTTCCATCCACGCCCCCAATGAAGGCGCCGCGGGTATGGCCCCGCGGCGCAGAGGTTGAGATTGAGATTATTCGTCAGCTTCCGACTGGCCCATAATTTCCTGCGCCGTGAAGTTGATGCCGCAGGTCGGGAAGGCGTTGCCGACGAAGAAATTGTCGGACTGATCGGCATAGAAGTTCTCGCCGTCCTTGAAGTCCGGATCCTCAACGATCGCCAGTGGCAGCCTGACCGACTGGGGAACGACCTGGCCTTCGAGCGCCGCGATTGCGGTCTTGATGGCGACGGCGACCTGCGCCGGGCCGGTGCCCGCCGACGAGCACTTTAGGCCGTCAGCCGAATGCGCTCCGCAGAACTTGCGGAAACCGTTCTCCGTCTCGCCGCCGAACGGCACGAAAGGATGCCCGGCATCGATCATCGCCTGCACCACGCCGGTGTCGCCGCCCTGTGCGGTGAAGCCGTCGAAGGGGCCGCTTGTGGCGATCGCGTCGGCTGTCACTTTCTGCGCCGTCGGATCGTCCCACTTGCCGACCACCTCGACCACTTCGAAAGGCTTGCCGGACGCCGCGAAAGTCTCGTGGATTCCCTCGTGCCGGTCGCGATCGACGGAGGTCCCTTCCACACCCTTCACTTCCAGGATCTTGCCGCCCTCCGGAAGGTGCTTGATGAGCCAGTTGGCCCACAGAATGCCAAGGCCCTTCTGGTCGACGTTGACGTTGATCGCTTCGTCGGAATCGAGAATGTTGTCAAAGGCGACGAGCACGATGCCGGCCTCGTTGGCGCGCTTGATCACCGGGGTGAACGCCGCCGGATTCTGCGCGTTGACGATGATTGCGTCATAGCCGGAATCGATGAAGTTGTTCACCGCGGCGATCTGGGCGGCGACGTCCTCGCCGGTCGAGACCACCTTGAATTCCTTCAGCTTGGCGGCGATTTCCGGCTGGTCGGCATAGGCCTTCGCCGTCTTGATCATCTGGATACGCCACGTATTGGCGATGAACCCGTTCGCCAGCGCGATCCGGTAGGGACCTTGCTTAGCCGGCCACTGGAAGAACTTCGTGTCGCCCGCCCAGGGCACGTAGCATTCCGGCTCGCCGCTCGGACCGGTGACGACCTCGGGGCCGGCCGCCAGGGCGACGTGCGATACGCCGCAGACCAGCGAGGCCAAGGCAAGACGCTTCAACCATTGATGCTTCATGAAAATCCTCCCTTACCACAAGAGACGGCCCGCTTTTTTGAGCGCGCTCGCCGAGACTGAATCCGCGACCTCATTCGAGGCGCGGCGTGACATGTTAGCCTGATCAGTTTGTCATAGAGTCCGAGTGTCGTCGAGTCGGGCCGCACGTTCGCCCGACGAATTATCAGACTATTGACTTCGTCTTTGTGCGCATGGCTTGGCGCATTCTGAGGTGCCCGTACAGGGGCAGTTTTGACTGCAGTCCCGGGCGCCGGGCCGCTAACCCTGTCGCGAGCTTGTCTTTGGCGGCAATGGCGGCGCCGGATATGCTCAAAATATTCGATAAATCCGAGCAAGAAACTTGAGCCAGATTCGCAACTGCGCGCGCGAAGACATGCCGGCAGTTGCCGCGCTCTTCCAGAAAACTTTTCGCAATTCCGGAAAGGCAGCGCCGCGCTCGCTCGAGGCTTATCTGGCGGAGGCCTATCTCGAACATCCCTGGTACGATCCGGAAATCGCGGCGCGCGTGCATGTCGACGCTGGGGGCAGGGTCACCGGTTTCATCGGCGTCTTTCCGGGCCTTTTCGGATTTCGGGACAAAATGGTCCGCGCCGCCATCGCCGGCACATTGATGGTGGAGCATCCCGACCGTGAGCCTCTGGCCGGCGCCAAGCTCCTCCGATCGGTCATCAAGGGTCCGCAGGACATTTCGGTCAGCGAAACGACGAACCCGTTGTCGCAGCGGCTCTGGGAGCCGCTCGGCGGCAAGGTCGTTCCACTCCTCAGCCTCGACTGGTTCCGCGTCATGCGGCCGGGCGGCGCAGCGCTCGCGATGCTGACGGAGAAATTTCCACGCGCGGCGCTGCTCGCGCCGGCGGCGCGAGCAGGCGACTGGATCGGCCGTGCATGGACAAGACGAACCCTTGAGCCCGGCGAGCCGACCGCTCGTCTCTCCATCAACGCCGAGCCCTCCGAATCCGAATTCGCCACGGCAGTGCTGGAGCTGGCGCAACCGATCGAACTCCGCCCGGCATGGCGCCAGGAGGACGTCGAGTGGCTGCTATTACAGGCCGCGCGGAAGGCGCGTTATGGATCGCTCCGGCGCACGATCATCCGTAGCCGGAAGGGCGAGCTCGCCGGCTGCTATATCTATCATGGAAAGCCCGGTGGCATGGGACGTGTGCTGCAGGTGCTCGCCCGGCCCGGCAACGCCAGCGATGTAGTCGACTGCCTCTTTCGTGAGGCGGATCAGGCAGGACTGTCGGGTTTGCGCGGACGCTGCGCGCCGCAGCTCATGGACGCACTCCTGACGCGAAACTGCGTCTTCCTGCATCGTGCTTCGACGGTTATCCACACCGCCAATCACGAGCTCGCGCATGTCGTCGAAGCGGACGGCGCGCTGATCACCGGCCTTGCGGGCGAAAGTTGGACACGCCTCGTTGGCGACGAATTCAATTAAATCGCTGCGACTACGCTAACCATCTTCTTACCAGTCGCTTCGCCAGCGCCACCCCTGAGCTTAAGACCGAGAGTGACTGATTTCGCTCTCCAGGCGGAGGGGCCGCGGCGTGTGTGGAATTGCTGGCTATTTCGGGAATCCCGACCCGCGAATTCCTGCTCAGGTTCTGCTTGAGCGGATGCTCGGAGAGTTGCGCCACCGTGGTCCGGACGGCGAGGGTGTTTGCGTCACCGACGGGGCTGGCCTCGCCCACACGCGGCTCTCGATCATCGATCTCTCCGCCGGCGCCCAGCCGATGTCGAACGACGACGAGACGGTATCGATCACCTTCAACGGCGAGATCTTCAACTATGTCGAGCTGAGGCAGGAGCTGATGGCCCGCGGCCACAGCTTCCGCACCGCTTCCGACACCGAGGTCATCATCCGCCTCTACGAGGAGATGGGGCCGGATTGCGTCGAGCGTCTGAACGGCGACTTCGCCTTCGCAATCTGGGATGCGCGCCGCCGTCAGCTCATGCTGGCGCGCGACCGGATGGGCGTGCGTCCGCTCTTCTATGCGCATAGCGGCGGCGCGCTGTATTTCGCCTCCGAGATAAAGGCGCTGCTAGAGGTGCCCGGCATTGTGGCTGAGCTCGATCCGATCGCGCTCGATCAGATCTTTACGCTCTGGTTCCCGCTCGCGCCGCGCACCATCTTCAAAGGCGTGGCTGAGTTGCCTCCGGCGCATGTGCTCCTCGCCAGCGCCGACCAAATCTCCGTCAGGCGCTATTGGAGCCTCGATTTTCCCGATGCCGCCGATGCCGGGCAGGAGCGGCGTGGCGAAGATGCGATTGCCGAAGAGGTGCGCGAGCTCCTGATCGACGCGACGCGGATCCGGCTCCGCTCCGACGTGCCGGTCGGCGCTTATCTCTCCGGCGGCCTCGATTCCTCGATCGTCGCCGCGATTGCTGCCCGTCTAGCGCCGGATCGGCTCAGGACCTTCTCGGTGCGCTTCGACACGCCGGAATTCGACGAAACCGAGTTCCAGCTGGAGATGGCGGAGGCTCTCGGCACCGACCACAGCGCTGTCCTCTGCCGCCCCGCCGACATCGGCGCAGCCTTCCCCTCCGTGATCCGGAATTGCGAGCGGCCGATTTTGAGGACCGCGCCAGCACCGCTGCAGCTCCTCTCGGCGCTTGTGCGCGACGAGGGCTTCAAGGTCGTGTTGACGGGCGAGGGCGCCGACGAGGTCTTTGGCGGCTACGACATCTTCAAGGAAGCAAAACTCCGCCGCTTCTGCGCGCGCGAGCCTGGGTCGCTTCGCCGCCCGCTGCTTTTCCGCAAGCTCTATCCCTATCTGCCGAAGCTGCAGGCGCAATCCGCGGCTTATCTCAAAGCCTTCTTCGCGACCGACCTGGAAGCTGTCGACGATCCGCTCTTCTCGCATCTGCCGCGCTTCCGCACGACCGCCGGCGCAAAACTCTTTTTCTCTGGCGAATTGAAGCGCACGCTCGCCGGCTACGACGCCCTCGACGATCTCCGCGCCAGCCTGCCGGACAATTTCACGCGCTGGCACCCGTTGTCGCAGGCGCAATATCTCGAAACCGCCTATCTCCTGCCGGGCTACATCCTCTCCTCGCAGGGCGACCGCATGGCCATGGCGCACGGAGTGGAGGGGCGCTTCCCCTTCCTCGATCACCGGGTGGTGGAGATGGCGGCCAAAATCCCACCCTCGTTGAAGCTCCACGGCCTCACCGAGAAATACATTCTCCGCAAGGCCGCGCAGAACCTCGTGCCGCCAAGCATGGCGAAGCGGCCGAAGCAGCCTTATCGGGCGCCGGACAGCGCCTCCTTCTTCAATGCATCGCCGCCGCCTTATGTCGAGCGGCTTCTCGCCGGTCCGGCGGTATCGGCCTCGGGGCTTTTCGATGCGCGGGCGGTGGAAAAGCTCGTGGTGAAGGGTCGCAGCGGCCGCACCGGCGGATTCCGCGACAACGCAGCGCTGACAGGCATCCTTTCGACGCAGCTCTGGCGCGACGCGTTCGTGCCCGCAGCGGCGAATGCCGATTCAATCATCTCTCGTCAAAGAGTGGCGTAGGCCGGGGGCAGAACGATGGACAACAGTATCTTGAGTCGCGTCCGAACCTTCATCGAGGAGAACTTTCTCTTCCGCGCGGAGCTGTCGGATCTCGCGGACTCCGACTCGCTTCTCGAAAACGGCGTGATGGACTCAACCGGCATCCTGGAGCTCGTGGCGTTCTTGGAAACGGAATTTTTGATCCAGATGAGCGACGCGGAGATCGTTCCCGACAACCTCGATTCGATTGCCGCGATTGCCGCCTATCTGGAGCGAAAGCTCGCAACCGCGATAGCGGCGTGAGGCGGGCGGAAACGGCAAGCCATGCGCGTTGAGGAATTCCTGCGATCGAGTGCGCAGCGCTGGCCGGGGAAAACGGCGTTCGTCGCCGGCAAGCTGCGGCCGACGTTCAAGGATGTCGACCTCGCCTCCGACCGGCTTGCCGCGACGCTTGCTGCGAATCGCGTGAAGCGCGGCGACCGTGTCGTCGTCTTCATGGACAATTGCGTCGAAGCGGTCGTGGCGATCTTCGCCACGCTGAAAGCCGGCGCAGTCTTCTCCCCCGTCAACGCCTCGACCAAGGCGGAAAAGCTCGCCTACATCCTCAACAATTCCGGCGCTTCGGCGCTTATTACCCAGCACAATCTCACGACAGCGGCGTCCGATGCGCTAGCTGATGCGCCGTCGGTCAAAGTGACCATCGTCGCGGGCGGCTCCAGCGCACCGACGCTCGCCGGCGCAATCCACTGGCGCGAGGCGCTGGCGACCGAGGCTTCGCCCCCCGCTTTCCCCGGCATCGATATCGATCTTGCGATGATCATCTACACTTCGGGATCGACCGGCTTCCCGAAGGGCGTGATGATGACGCACGCGAACATTGCCGCCGCGGCCGAATCGATCACCACCTATCTGGAGAACACGACGGACGACATCATCCTGAACGTCCTCCCGATCTCCTTCGACTACGGCCTCTACCAGGTGCTGATGGCGATGAAGCTCGGTGCGACTCTGATCCTGGAAAAGTCCTTCGTCTTCCCGCAGGCGGTTTTCGAGAAGCTGCGCGCCGAGCGGGTCACGGGTTTTCCGGTCGTGCCGACCATGGCGGCGCTCATCCTGCAGATGCGCGACCTGAAGCCCGGCACCTTCCCGGACCTCCGCTACATCACCAACACGGCCGCCGCGCTGCCGCCGGCCCATATCGCCCGGCTTCGGGAGCTCTTCCCCGGCGTCCGCCTCTACTCGATGTACGGGATGACCGAGTGCAAGCGTTGCACCTATCTTCCGCCGGCCGAGCTCGTCCGCCGTCCCGGCTCCGTCGGCATCGCGATCCCCAACACCGAGGCCTATGTTGTCGACGAGGAAGGGATGCGCGTCGAAGCGGATGTCGTCGGCGAGCTCGTCATCCGCGGTCCGCACGTCATGAAGGGTTATTGGCAGGATAAGGCAGCGACCGAGCGCGCCCTTCGCTCCGGTCCTTTGCCGGGAGAAAAGGTGCTCCACACCGGCGACCTCTTTCGCACTGACGCCGAGGGGTTCCTCTATTTCGTCGGCCGCAAAGACGACATCATCAAATCGCGCGGTGAGAAGGTCAGCCCCAAGGAAGTGGAGAACGTCCTCTATGCGCTGCCGGGCATCCGCGAGGCGGCGATCGTCGGCGTGCCAGATCCGATTCTCGGCATGGCGATCAAGGCGGTCGTGTCGCTCGAGCCCCACGTCGAGCTCAATCGCGAGGATGTGATCCGCCACTGCGCCAAACACCTCGAAGATTTCATGGTTCCTAAATCGGTGGAGTTCCAAGACGCGCTGCCGAAATCCGAAAACGGCAAGATCAATCGGCGCGAGATCGCCGCGAGAGAACTGAGCGCCGCGCAATGAACAGCGTTCCTCCAGCCAAGACCTTCCGCGGTCGACCGGAAGCCTTCGACGCGGGCGATTGGCTTCGCCTCGATGCGGCCGTCGAGACGGCGCGGATCGCCGGTGCCATGCGTGACCAGGTACTTCGTCGGCTCAAGCGGCGCGGCATCGTTCTCGGCCTGTCGGGCGGCATCGATTCAAGCGTCTCGGCTGCGCTCGCCGTCGCCGCGCTCGGCCCGAAGATGGTGCTCGGCGTAATGATGCCGGAACGCGATTCCGATCCCGACAGCCTTCGCCTCGGCCGCCTCGTCGCCGACACGCTCGGCATCGAAACCGTCACCGAGGACATTGCGCCAATCCTCGACGCGGCCGGCTGCTATCAGCGCCGCGACGAGTTCATCCGCCGGCTCGTACCGGATTTTGGCGCCGGCTGGGGCTGCAAGGTCGTGCTCTCGCAGGGCGCCTACAATATCACCCAGCTCGTCGTTCAATCACCGATCGGCGAGCGGCAGACGATCCGCATGCCCCTCGACGTCTATCTCGGCGTGGTCGCGGCGACCAACATGAAGCAGCGGACCCGCAAGCAGCTCGAATATTATCACGCCGACCGCCTGAACTACGCCGTGCTTGGCACGCCGAATCGGCTCGAATACGATCAGGGCTTCTTTGTGAAGAATGGCGACGGCGCGGCCGACGTCAAGCCGCTCGCCCATCTCTACAAGACGCAGGTCTACGCGCTCGCCGCCCATCTCGGCTTGCCCGAAGAAATCCGCTCGCGGCCGCCGACGACCGACACCTGGTCGCTCGCGCAGAGCCAGGAGGAGTTTTTCTTCTCCGTGCCCTATCCGACGATGGACCTCTGCCTCTTCGGCCTCGAGCGTGGCTTCGCCGCTGCTGAGGTTGCGACGCGCGCCAGCCTGACACCGGCGCAGGTCGAGACTGTCTGGCGCGATATCAAAGCGAAGCGAAGCGCCACCCGCTATCTTCACGAGCCGCCGCTATTGGTGGAGAAGGTGCTGCAGACTTAGCCAGCAAGTGGCGCCACCTTCTCCCTATGGGAGAAGGTCGAACTCAGCCGCTCACACAAGCAGCGCGGTGCTGTACATCACCAGAATGCCGAGCGCGCCACCGGCGAGGCTCGCGCCGCTCGTCAGCGCACCGGCGCCGCCGCGCCGCGCAAGGAGCGCCAGGACCTCCACGATCACCTGCAGAATAGCGCCGGCGCCGATCCCGAAGCACACGGCGATCCAGAACGGGCCGACGGCCTGCGAGCCGAGCCACACGCCGGGGACGGCCGGAAGGCCGGCGAGAAGCGCAAGCCCGACAAAGGTCGAAAAACTCGGGCTTCGTCCGATCATCGGTACCGCAATGCCGACGCCTTCGCTCACATTATGGATGGCGAAACCGACGACGAGAAAGGTCGCAAGCGCCGCCGCGCCGGTCGCCAGCGCCGCCCCGACGGCGAGTCCCTCGCCAAAATTGTGGAGACCGATTCCGAGCGCGATGAAGGCCGCCAGCCGGATGCCCTCCGGCGCCGCGCCGCCCCTGCGGCCGATCGCGAAAAGCCCGAGAGCCGAGAGGATGGCGGCGACGAACACGACGATCTCTCCGCGGAGGCGTCCGAGCGCCTCGCCGCCAGCCTCAAAACCCTCCATCAGCGTGTCGATGAAGAGGTAGAGGAGCAGCCCGGCGGTGAGCGCGAGGAGGAAGCTCATGCCGGCGCTTCCCATGTTCCTGAGCGCCGGGTAGGCGAGCATGCCGATGGCGACCGGCGCGACACCGAGAAGCAGACCTACGAGCACGAGTAGCGCAAAACCTTCGCCGGTCGGTTCGGGGCTCGGCTCCGCTACCTCGATCGAATGGTCAAAGACCGCGCCTGTCGACGTGACGAGGGCGATGTGATGCGCCTCGCCCTCGACCCAGTGGTATGGGATGTCGATCCGTGCGCTTCCGAGCCGTGCAATTGGGCCGGGCGGCGAAATCGTGAAAACGCGATAAGCGCCGTCGACCTGGACCTGCGCGACGTCGACTGGCGCGGAGCCGTCCGCCGCCACGGTCAGCGAAATCAACCCGGGCTCGAGCCGCACACGCGAAAAGGAGATTTCCTCCACCGGCGGCGCCGCGGCAGTGAGCGAGTCGAGCGGACGGAACACCGTCAACCCGGTGACGATCGCCGCGAGCAGGACCACGGGAATGAGGAGCCAGACGAGACCGCGCATCACACAACCTCGAAATGGCTCATCCAGCCGAGCTCGGCGAACTCCGACTGGTGCGCGTGAAACATGTAGAGGCCGGGCTCGTGCCCAGCGAAGGACACTTCGAGGATCCCGCGCTGCCCCTGGCACTGCATGACCGTGTCGACAGTGCGCAGTGTCGGCGTCAGCGTTGTGCCGTGGTCGTAATAGTCGAAGAAATTCGCGTGGAGATGCAGCGAGTTGATCGGATCGAACTCGGTGACGTTGACGAGATAAATGCGCAAGGGCCGCGACCGCTCGATGCGGATGGCCCGCTCGAAATAGGCGAAGGGGATCGAATTGACCGCGTAGAACTCGTTCTCGTCGTCGAAATTCGTATCGAAGCCGTTCATGACCAGCACAATCTCCTGCCAGCGCCGGTTGACGGTGCTGCCGAGCAGCCGGCCTTCCGCGGCGTCGCGCTCGAGCGGATGCCGGTCGGGGTCCGGATCAATGATGAAGGCGCCGTAGAGCCCCTTATGGATGTGCCGTTTCAGCGGCAATGAGTGGCAGTGATAGAGGTGGCAGCCGAACGGCAAGGCGTCGAATTCGTAGGTGAACGAGCCGCCTGGCTCGACCAGCCCGGCGCCGGGAATGCCGTCCATGCGTGCGGCATGAATGCCATGGAAATGCATCGTGTGCGGATGGCTCGAGCCATTCGAGAAATGGATGCGAAGGCGGTCGCCCTCGGTGCAGCGGAGGGTGGGGCCGGGAACCCGTCCGTTATAGGTCCAGGCCGGAAAAAACACGCCGGGAGCGATCTCGATCTCGGTGTCGGCCGCCACGATCGTCCATTCGCGGAGCCGGCGGCCGTTCTCCTCACTCACCTGGCCGACGTCCCAGGCGGTCAGGATTTCATGGGGATCGAAGCCGTTGCGGGCGTGGTCGACGCTTCCGACGACGCGATTGCCATAGTCGGCTTGATGGCCCGCATGGGCGCCGGCGCCTATGGTTTGAGCCTCTTGCGCATTGCCGCTTCCGACCAGCCGCGTCATTCCCGCAGCGGCGCCGGGTATCGCCAGAAGCGCGAGGATTCCGCGCCGGGACAAATCAAATCGCATTGTGTGAAGCACCTGTCGCCGATTCGAGGCAATCTCGGTTATCTTACATGAAATTGCAACTCATTTGCAAGTATTCCGCTGATGCGACTTGATCTTGGTTAGCGTTCCGCCGAGCGGGAGGAGACGTCGCGCCATGCGGGCCGCGAGAACTACGTTGGAGGAAATGAGAACGTGACCGACCTCAATATCGGATTGATCGGGTCCGGCTTCATGGGGCAAGCACACGCCGATGCCTTTCGGCGGGTCGCATTGCTCTACCGCGATCTGCCGGCGCGCCCGCGGCTTTCCATGCTCGCCGAGCGCGACGCCGCCTTCGCTTCGGCAGCCGCCGAACGGATGGGATTTGAACGCTCGACCGGCGATTGGCATGAGCTCGTCAACAATCCGCGCATCGATGTCGTCGACATCACCTCGCCGAACAACCTGCACCGCGACATGGCGATCGCGGCGATCGAGGCGGGAAAGCATGTTTATTGCGAGAAGCCGCTCGCCGTCACGCTCGCGGATGCCGAGGCCATGCAGGCCGCCGCTGCGGCCAAGGGCGTGAAGACGATGGTCGCCTTCAACAACGTCAAGACGCCGGCCGCGATGCTCGCCCGCCGCCTCATCGACGAGGGAGCGATCGGCCGCCCGATCCGCTTCCGCGGCTGGTTCGACCAAGGCTTCTTCTCCGACCCGGAGCTTCCCTATTCGTGGCGCTGCTCGCGCGCCGAAGCGGGATCCGGCGCGCTCGGCGATCTCGGCTCGCACGTCATTTCGGTCGCACAGTATCTGATGGGCGGCGTCGAGAGTGTCGCCGCCATCGGCCAGACGCTATTCCCCACCCGGCCGGTCGCCGCCGCCGGCGAAGGCTATGCAGCGAGCGCCGGCGCGGGATCGGAACGCCGGGCGGTGGAGAACGAGGACCAGATGCAGTGCCTCGTCCGCTTCTCCTCTGGCGCCGCCGGAGTGATCGAGGCTTCGCGGGTGGCGGTCGGCAAGGTTTTTGGCATCTATTGGGAAGTGAACGGCACTGAGGGCACGATCCTCATGGACGGGGAGCGATTCAACGAGCTGAAGCTCGCGCGCCTCTCCGATGCGAAGGAGGATCGCGGCTTCAAGACGTTGCTCGCCGGCTCGCAAATCCCTCAATACAAGGCCTTTTTCGGCTTCGACCATGGCGGCGGCGGCCTCGGCTATTACGACGTCAAGGTCATCGAGGTGCACGACCTCATCGCTGGCATCGCTGGCCCCGGGCCGTGCTTCCCGGACTTTGCGTTCGGGCTGGAGAACCAGCGGATCGTGGCGGCAATCGAAGCCTCGATGCCGACCGGCGCCTGGACGCCTGTCACGTCGGATCAGATGTCCGGCAACCGGTAGCTCGCTGGCTCGAAGATCGCGACGCGGCGCAGAAGCTCGACCGATTTCCGCATGCCTTCGAGCGGAGACAGCATCATGTCCTCGTGCTCGATGGAGAGCACGCCGTCATAGCCGACGCGACGCAGCGCCAGCGTGAAGGCACGCCAGAAGCTCTCGCCTTCGCCGTAGCCGAGCGTGACATAGTTCCACGAGCGTTCGCTGGCACGCGCACTCGGCTTCGTCTCGATGCGGCTGTTCAGGCCGGCGAGCCGCGCGTCGATGCGAGTGTCCTTGGCATGCACATGGAAGATCGCCGGACCGAGCGCCTCGATCGCGGCGATCGGATCGGCGCCCATCCACAGAAGATGGCTCGGATCGAAATTGACGCCCACGGTATCGCCCGCCGCCTTCCGCAGACGGAACAGCGTCTCCACGTTGTAGACGTTCTGACCGCCATGCAGCTCAAGGCAGAGGTGGCGGATTTTCTTGCCGGTGGCGAATTTCACCAAGTCTCGCCAATAGGGAATGACCACCTCGTTCCATTGCCATTCCAGGATTTCGGTCGCCTCCGGCGGCCAGGCGACGGTAATCCAGTTCGGATGCTTGTCGCCCTTGGCGCTGGGGCAGCCGGACATCAGGATGATGCGGTCGACGCCGATGAGCGGCGCGAGCTCGATCGATTTCCGGATGACCTTGTCATGCGCCTGCCCGCTCGCGCCGGGATGCAGTGAATTGCCGTTGCACGTGAGCGCGCTGATCGAAAGGCCGCGCTCGCGAACCGCGCCGGTGAAGGCGTCGCGGGCCTTGGCGCTTCGAAGCAGCGCGTCGATGTCGATGTGTGGCGCGCTCGACCAGTTGCCGGTCGCGAATTCGACGCAGTCGAGCCCGAGCTGCGCCGCGGCGTCGAGCACCGCCTCGAAGGACAAAGATCCGAGGCTGTCCGTGTTCATCCCGATCTTCATTGTCGCCTGCCTTTGCTTTTTTGCTAGTCGGCCGCTTCGCGAGTGAGAAAGAAGAGGTTTCCGCCGAGGTCCGAGACGATCAACGCATCGTCGTCCCAGACGGCGATCGAAGCCGGCCGCGTCAGTCCGTTGAGCATAACCTGGCGTTCGCCTTTGACGAGATCGACCCCGAGAAGCCGGCCGCTTTCGAGTTGGAAGCCGCTGCCTTGCCTGTAGACGCCGTGCTCCAGGACGAGCAGCCGGCCATCCGTGTCGAAGGCGATGTCGACCGGCGCGTTGAGCCCGTCGAGCTCGAGACGTGCGAGCGGGGCGACTTCGGATCCTTCGATCGATATGACCTTGCCTTCGCCGGCGATGAAGGGGAGGCCGCCGAAGAGCGAGACGTAGATGCGCCCGCCACTCAGGGCGACGCCGGTCGGCACCGCGTCGACTTCATAGCCCGCGTCGTTCGAGAATTGCGTCGGGGACAGCGTCTGCATCGCCGCGCCCGACACAGACAAGCGGGGGAAGGTGAAGAGCGTCGTCTTTGCGCCTCGATCCGTCAGCCTTTCGAGGCTATTCCTGGCGGCGTCGACGACGTAGATCGCGTCGCCGGAAACGGCGAAATCGAACGGATTCCAGAAGTCGCGGTGGATGACCTTGACGACGCCGTTCTCATCGACCTCGATCAGCGCATGGTCGTTCGGTCCCTCATCGGCGTCTATGGGGGTCCAGCCCTCGGCCACCAGATAGTTTTCGCCGTAGCGAACGGCCTGATATGGCCCGGTCGGATCGCCTATCGCGTCGAGCCCGTGGGACAGCGCAGGACCGAATGCCACGAGCTTGCCGTCAGGACTGCGTCGATAGAGGCGGCCATCCGCGAGGTTGGTGAGGAGAAGCAGATCGCCGTCGCGCGACAGGCCGGAAAAGACTGCGCCGGGCTCGCTCACGGTTTCCAGGCGATAGCCCGAGCCGGGCTTCGGATCGGCCGCGGCGGCCGCGCTCAGCGCAAGACCGGCGGCTAGGACTGCGGCGCTGAACGAACGCATCGAAACCCGCCGTTTCCCGCGAAGCGGAATTCTGGGTCGAAGGCTAGCCTGTAGGTGGAACTGAGCCGTGTCGGATCGCTATTCCATGCCCCGCCGCGAAGGACGCGAAATCTACCCCGGATTTCGGCGTCCGGCTCGCCGTGATAGGGAGCATAGACGTCGCGCGTCCATTCCCACGCATTGCCGATGAGGTCGAAGATCCCTTCGGCGCTTTGCCCGGCGGTGAAGGCGCCGGCCGGCGCCGTCATCCGATAGCCGTCGCGCTCGTCCTCGCCGCAACAATTGTCACTCCCGCCGCTGACGCGCGTCCCGTCGGGGCGCCCGTCGCCCCAGGGAAAAGCAGCTCCGTTCGCGCCGCGCGCGGCGCGCTCGAATTCCTGCTCGGAGGGAAGCGACAGCCCGTAATGGACGCAGAAGTCGTTGGCGTCCGACCAGCTCAACCCGACGGCTGGGCGGCCGTCGAGGCCCAGCATGGGATGATCGCCATAGAAGGTGGGCCGATGCCCGGTCTCCGCGACAAAGCGGCGGTGCTGGAGATTCGTGATCTCGGTCCGGTTCATGGCGAAGCCCGGCAGGTTCACGACCGATTGCGGCCGCTCGTTCTCCAGCCCCGCATCATTTCCGAAGACGAAGGGGCCGCCCTCGATCGGAATGAGCGGGTTCCGCTCGATGGCCTCCGGATCTTCCGCCAGGGCGGGCGACACGGCGAGACAGAAAAGTAACAGCCCCGCCGCCAGCCTAAACATCGATGCGGGCCTGGCTTTCCGCGTCGAAGAGAAAGACGCGCTGCGGCGAGACGGCTACGCCGATTTGCTGGTCGAAATCGCCGGCGAATTCTTTGTCGGCCCTGAGGCTGATCAGCTGGTCGCCGGCCTGCACGCTGACCAACGTGCTCTCGCCGGTCAGCTCTACCGAATAGATCGGCGCCGTCAGGCTTGAATTCGCGGCGTTCGGGGCGACCGCATGCGCATCCTCGGGCCTGACGCCAAGCACCGCCTTGCGGGCATTCGCCTTTCCGAGGCCCCCGACGCGGAATCCGGCCCCGTTGAAAACGCCGTTTGCGACCTCGCCTGGAATGAGGTTCATCGGCGGCGAGCCCATAAAACCCGCGACGAAGAGGGTTCTGGGATTGTTGTAGATTTCCTTCGGCGTGCCGAGTTGCTCGATCACGCCCTTGTTCATCACCGCGACGCGGTGGGCGAGCGTCATCGCCTCAATCTGGTCGTGCGTGACGTAGACGGTCGTCGTCTGCAGCTCGTGCTGAAGATGCTTCAGCTCGGCGCGCATCTGCACGCGAAGCTTGGCGTCGAGATTGGAGAGCGGTTCGTCGAGTAGAAAAACTTTCGGCCGGCGGACGATGGCGCGCGCCAGCGCGACGCGTTGGCGCTGGCCGCCCGAAAGCTCCTTCGGCAAACGGCCGAGCAGGGCGTCGAGCTCGACGCGCTTCGCCGCCTCGCCGACGATGCGTCGCCGCTCCTCGACCGGCACTTTTCTGATCTTCAGCGGGTAGCCGATATTGTCCTCGACGGTGAGGTGCGGATAGAGCGCGTAGGACTGGAAGACCATCGCCACGTCGCGGTATTTCGGCAGCGCGTCGTTGACGCGCTCGCCGCCAATATAGAGGTCGCCGCTCGTCACGTCCTCCAGTCCGGCAATCATGCGCATTGTCGTCGTCTTGCCACATCCCGAGGGACCGAGGAGGACGAGGAACTCCTTGTCGTGGATCTCGAGATTGAGGTCGGTGACGGCCGTGAAGGCGCCGAAACTCTTGGTGACGTTCTGGAAGCGGACGGAAGCCATCGTCTCAACCCTTCACTGCGCCGAACGAAAGTCCACGGACGAGGTGCTTCTGGACGATGAAGGCGAAGATCATGATCGGAATGCATGCCGTGAAGCCGGCGGCGCTGATCTCGCCCCAATAGGTGTTGTACTGGGTCACCCGCCCCGCAATCCCGATCGGCAATGTCTGCGACTTTTCGGTGAGTGTGAGGATAAGGGCGAGCAGGAACTCGTTCCACGAGATGATCAGACAGAAAATAGCAGTCGCGGCGAGCCCTGGGCGGGCGAGCGGCAAGGCGACGCGCAGGAACGCGCCCCACCGCGTGTCGCCGTCGACCATCGCCGCCTCCTCGAGCTCCACCGGCAGGTCCTGGAAGTAGCTTTTCATCATCCAGGTCGCGAAGGGCAGATTGAACGCCGTATACGCGATGACGACGGCGAGCTTGGTGTTCAAGAGATTGAGGTAGTTGAAGGCGACGTAGAGCGGGATGATGCTGACGATCGGCGGCATCATGCGCGTCGACAGGATCCAGAACGAGATCTGATAGCGCCACTGGCCGGGATATTGGAAACGCGCGAGCGCATAGCCGGCCATGGTGCCGAGCACCAACGACACGATCGTCGTTGAAACGGCGATGATCAGGCTGTTCAGCGCGTATCGGAGAAACGGCCGCTCGACGAACGCCGCGTAGTAATGCTTGAGCGTCGGGTTGGACGGGTACCATTGCGGCGGCACCGAGAAGATGTCGATGTCGTATTTGAAGGAGTTGCCCGCGATCCAATAGACGGGGAACAACGTGACGACGAGCGCCACGACGATGGCCGCGGAAGCGGCGACGTGATGGAGCTTGGACCGTCTTACCATGCCGCGCCCCCTAGTCCGCCAGCCGCATGCGCTTGATGAACCAGGTGCTGAAGGCCACGGTGGCGAACAGCACGAACAGCGAAATCGCCGCTGCATAGCTCGGGTCGGCGAATCGATAGGCTACCTGATAGATGTAGAGGCTCAGCGTCTTGGTCCGGTCCGCGGGGCCGCCGCCGGTCAGGATGAAGACGAGGTCGAAGAGCCTCAGCGCGTCCATCGCGCGCAGGAGCAGCGCGATGGCGATAATCGGCTTCAGGAACGGCAGCGTCAGGTCCCAGAACTGCCGCCAGGCGGAGGCTCCGTCGATGGAGGCGGCCTCGTAGGGGTCTGCAGGCAGGCTGGCGAGCCCCGCCAGCATCAGCAGAAATACAAACGGAGTCCACTGCCAGACGTCGGCGACGATGATCGAGAACATCGCCAGGCTTGCGTCGCCCGCCCAGGCCTGGAGCGGCAGCCCGAGCTGGAACATGATTTCGTTCAAAATGCCGAATTGCGGCTCGTAGATCAGCTTCCAGGTGATCGCCACTGCGATCGGCGGCAGCATCATCGGCAGCATCAGGATCGTCTTCAGAAAGTTCATCCGCCGAATGTAGTTGTCGAGCAGCAGTGCCAGGCCAAGCCCGAGCAGGAACTCGATTGAGACCGCGAAGAAGGTGAAGACGAGAGTGTTCCACAGGCCGACGTGGAATTGCCCGTCGCTGAGCAGGCGGACGAAATTCTGGGCGCCGACGAATTCCAGCGGCACCTCTGGGTTCGGGCTGATCCGGGTGACCGCCGCGACGAACATGTAGAGCGAGGGAAACAGTGTGAGCACGGCAAGGACGATCATCGCCGGGGCGAGCATCAGAATGCGCAGATGGCGCTCAGTCCAGCGCTCGAAGGCGGATCCAAGCTCCGCCTGGGCGGTCATCGTCATCGGCAGTTCCGTGCTCACGTCCGAATGCCGCCTCGCTGAGAGTTCAGGTCGACGACTGCCGGCGATCGGCTCGCCTCGGCGAGTTCAGGCCAGCGCGACCAGCTGTCGCGGAGCGGGATCGCAGGATCCCGCTCCACGGGTTTCGCAAAAAGCCAGCCTTATTTGATGCCGCTGATTTCCTCGACCGCGGCTTGTGCGTTCTTCAGCGCCTCCTCCGGCGTGATCGTGCCAGCGACAGCTTTGGACAGCTCGATGCCGAAGGCGTTCTCGATCTCGGGCCATTTCGGGTGACGCGGACGCGGCTTGGAGAAGTTGATCGCTTCCATCAGGGTCCGGAAGTGACGGAACTTCTCCTGCGAGGTCAGCTCGGGATCGGTGAACACCGAGAAGCGGACCGGCGGATTGCCGCGGGTGGCTGAGATCTTGATCTGCTCCGCCGAAGTCGCCCAGATCATGAAAGCGAAGGCTTCATCCTTGTTTTTGGACGCTGACATCAGGCCCATCGTCCAGTGTCCGATCTCCGACGCGCCGGCATGGGTGCCGGACGGGATGGCGGAATAGGCAAGCTTGCCGACCATGCGGCTCTGGCTCGGGTCCTCGAAGGTGCCAACCCAGTTGGGCCAATTGATCGAAGAGGCAGCGGTGCCGGCAGCGAGCGCCTGGCCGGTCTCGTTGGCGCCGTAGCTCTCGACGCCCTTCGGCGATACGTCGCGGAGCGCCATGAAGGTCTTCATGGCGGCAGCGCCCTCGGGCGTGTCGATCGTCACCTTCGACCGGTCGGCGTTAAAAAGGTCGGCGCCGTAGGACCAGAAGATCGGCATGAAGTCGGCGACGACGGGATTGCCTTGTCCGCCGCGGAACACGTAGCCGAAGTAACGCCCACCGCCGGCTTCGGTCATAGCGGTCGCCGCCTTGATCACGTCGTCCCAAGTCTTCGGTCCGCCGGCTATTCCCTGTTCGGCGAACTTCGTCGGGTCATAGAAGAACATTTGGGCGTTGCCGACATAAGGAATGCAGACGAACGGTCCGACATTGTAGGGATTGCGGCACACCGCGAGCGACTTGCCGAGGAAGTCGTTGTCGGGTCCGGGCACGCCTATCTTGTTGAAGTAGGACGTCAGATCTTCAATATGCCCGTTCTCGGCGAAGAACGGAATCCACGGGTCGTCCATCAGAATGATGTCGAAGACGCCCGACTGGGTGGAGCCGGCATTGGCGCCCTGCTCGAAGACGTTGGCGTAAGGCGCCTGGACGATCTCGACCTTGGTGCCCTGCATCGCCGCATAGTCGACAGCCGCCGCTCTCAGCCCGTCGCCCTCGCTGCCCGACGGAACCAGGATAGTGATATCCGCCGAGGCGGCTCCCGATAGGCCGAATGTCGACAGCGCAAATGCAGCTGCCAGCAGAAATTTACGATTCATATCTTCCTCCCATTTCCCGCCTGCTCTTCACCGTCGTGAATGACGTGCCGGCAGGCCGTGCCTCCGGAGATGCGAACGAGAATTCACGACATGGGGGAGCGTGCGATCTCTTATTTCGTACGGTGTCATTCCCCATCATCGGCAAGCTTACCGATGAGCCGGCATACGGTAGCTCCTAAGCCGCGGGAGGCGCAAGGCTCGGCGCGGCGCTCCCCAGGGGAGCGCCGTCACATTCGCCAGGGCGAGGGAGAAGCGAAACAATCGCCAGTTATGTCGCGGCAAGCCCGCCGCGGTTCCAGCCGCGCCCGTGATCGCCGAAACCCTCGCACCCCGTTTCCGTCACGGCGACGCTGTCCTCCAGCTTGATAAAGCCGCGCCGCGGATGATGGATCGCCGTCTCGATCGACACGACCATTCCGGCCTTAAGCGGCTTGTCGGCGCCCTCCGCCGCGTAGGGGACAGGCGCCCGGGTGGAAAGACGCGGGGCCTCATGGGTGATCAGGCCGATCCCATGTGAGGCGAAATGCACGTCGCGGCTGTGCGGAACCTCGCGAATTGCCGCCTCGGCGGCGGCATAGATCTCGCGTCCCATCGCGCCGGCGCGGATTGGCCGGCGCGTCGCCTGCTGGATCGACTCGACCTCGGCGAGGAGGTCGACAAGCTCAGAGTCGGGCTCGCCGAGCACGCCCATGCGGGCCAAATCGCCGATATAGCCATCATATTTCCCGCCCGAATCGAGCGACAGCACGTCGCCCTCGCGCCACACCTGGTCGGAGGGAGCGCGATTGTGGCTCGCGCCTGCCGCAACCAGGCAATATTCGAAGGTAAGGCCTCGCTGCACCTCTTCGCGCCGGAGCGCCTCGGCGAGATCCTTCTTCGTCACGCCCGGCCCGTGGCTGGCAATCACCGCCAGCATCGAATCGACTACGCGGACTGACGCCTCGCGCAGATTGTCGAGCTCTGCACCTGTCTTGATGGCGCGGAGCCGCTCGAGCGGCATCAGTGCGTCGACGATTTCGGCTTGCGGTACCTTTTCCCGGAGCACGCCTTCCGCGTCGGCCGGCAGGAACGCGCGTTCGACGCCGATCCGCAGCTTCTTTCCCGAGCCCGTGGCGAGGTGGGCGACCGCCCGGCGCATCGCGTCCTCGCTGCCCCAACTCGACGCGTCGACCTCGGGCACGCGGATGGTCCCGAGATCCTTTTCCCAGGATTCCATCGAATTGCCGATATAGACAGAACGCTCCGGCTGTCCCTTGAAATAGAGGAACAGCGGAAGATAGCGGCTTACCCCAACGGCGTCCTGCCCCTCGAAGAAGAAGAAGCGGTAGCCGCCGAGGAGATACTGGATGTTGTGCTTGGAGGAGGCGATGAGGACATCGATGCCCTCTTCGTCGAGAAGCTCGTCGAGCCGATCGGAATCGAACTGAAGCGGCGCCGGAGCGCGGCTGGCTTCGCCAAGTGGCGCTCGGGCCGCTGTTGCGAGTTTTGAAGTCATCGATCGAACCTCCGTTCGCCTTACGTCACGACTGGCTGACAGCATGGGTGCTGTCGGTGACCGCCACATTTAGCCGGATGATCCTGCGGTATTTAGCAGGATGAGGCTGCCGTCAACAGCTTGAATCTCCAGCGACAAGGCCACTCAGCTGAGCGGCAGCATGATGTTTGCGCGATAGCCGGGGCGCTCGGTCAGTTCGTCGTACCAGCGCGCCACGTTCTGCAGCTTCTCGCGTTCCATCCCCAATGCAAAGCACCGGTGGACCGACGCGCCGACCGGAATATCGCCCATCGTCAATGTCTCCCCGACGACGAAGCGCGTCTTCGCCAGCTGCGCGTCGAGTGCGGTGAGCGCGCGCGACGTGGCGCGTTCGGCAGCGGCGATGGCACCTTGATCGCGCTTTTCCGGTGGCGTTCGCACCAGGCCCATGAAAGCAGCCCGGAACGCTGGCCACAGGGTCGTCGCCTGCCAGTCCATCCATTTCTCAGCCGCAAAGCGCGCGTGGATTTCGGTCGGGCAGAGGGAGCCCTCGCCTTGCCGGTTGGCCAGATAGCGGACAATGACGTTCGATTCCCACAGCACGAACCCATCGTCATCGATCGTCGGAACAAGTGCGTTCGGATTGAGCGCGAGATATTGCGGCGTTGAGACCACGCTGAACTCCATGCCGGCATCGATCCGCTCGTAAGCGATCGCGAGTTCGGCGCAGCACCACAGCACCTTCTGGACGTTGACGGAATTCGTCCTGCCCCAAATTCGAAGCATCGATGCCCCCGGGGCTCCGCTCGGCCCTTGCTTTGGTAGCTATACCCGCAGTAGCAGAAATGGCGCCCTACTCCGATCTCGTTTAGAATCGGACAGAACTCTCATCAAATGAACTGTCCGGTCAGCAATGCACTACGAGAGTCGAATTTGAAAAGCCCTGAATGGAGCCGGCCGCAACCATTTCGAGCATCGCAACTCGCGCAGCCTCCCACAAGTTCAAGACACCGGATTGACGCCCTCCTGCACGTCAAACTACTGTCCACGCATCGGACAGAGCGACCGTAATTATGCCGGCAAACATTACAACCCTTCCCAGCGGCAGGAAGACTGACGACGCTGACCTTTCGGCGGTGAAGACACTGCAGAAGGCACTCGTAATCCTTGACGCTTTCGCCGCGGCCGAGCGCCCACTTACCGTCGCGGAAGTCGCCATTCGCGCCGGTGTCACCCGGCCGACGGCGCATCGCCTGATTCAGACCCTGATTGCAGAGGGGTATCTGGCACAGGACCCCGGAGACAGCCGGATCACGCCTGGCTATTCGGTCCTGCAGCTTGCCGCTAGCCTGCTCGACACCAATCTGCTCCGCCTCGAATCCCTGCCCCACCTTGAAAACCTGGCGCGGAGCAGTGGCGAGAGGGTGAGCCTCGGAATCCTGCATCGCCATCAAATGCTCTACCTCGCCGGCGTCGAAAAGCCCTCGCTCCCGACCATCTACAGCCGCTTCGGAAAAACGGCCCCGGCTTATTGCTCGGCGATCGGCAAGGCAATTCTCGCGCATCTCCCGGAGGCGGAGTTGCGGGCCTATGTTCAGAATCAACGGTTGATCAAGCACACCGAGAACACGATAGCCGATGAGGCGGCGCTGCGGGCCGAGCTGGCGCAAATCCGAAGCAAAGGTTTCGCGGTCGACCGCGAGGAATATTCCGCCGGCACCGCCTGTGTCGGATCCGCAATCCTGATCCACGGAAGGCCTGTCGCCGCCGTCGCGGTGATTGGCCGCACGCTCGATCCGCTGTTGACGCACACCGAAATCGTTCAGCACACTGCGGAAGTGATCTCCCACGTCCTCAGCCGGGGCGCGTGAGGACTGCGCGCCAGGATGGCCTTCGGCCAGATCGCAGCCGGCCTGTGGTCACTATTGGCGTGTCGGCGCAATAGGGAGGGTGAAATGACCATCCGGCTTTACACATTCTGGCGGTCGCAAGCCGCCTACCGGGTCCGCATCGCGCTTGCCCTGAAGGGCATCGAATACGAGAGCGTCTTTATCGACCTCCTCAAGGGGCGTCAGTTCGATGAGTCCTACCGCGCACTGAATCCCGGACAAGCCGTGCCGACGATGATCGACGGCGACGGTCCGCCCCTTGTCCAGTCGCTGGCGATCTTGGAATATCTCGAAGAGAAGCATCCGAATCCGCCGCTCCTTCCATCGGACATTCAATTGCGTGCGCATGCCCGCGCGATCGCTCAGATTCTGGCGGCCGACACGCACCCTCTCATCGTGCCGCGCGTGCGCAGCTATCTCGAAAAAGAGTTCGGCCTCGACGAGCCGACGCGCATGAGATGGCTGAAGCACTGGCTGGAAAGCGGAAGCCGCGCCGTGGAGAGCCTGCTTGCGGGCGACGGAAGGACCGGGAAATTCTGCTGCGGGGACCGGCCGACCCTCGCCGATCTCTGCCTTGTCCCGCATGTCACCACCGCCATGATGCTCTACGACTTCGACCTCGCCGCCTTTCCGCATTCAAAGCGCATCTTCGACGCCTGTATGCGCCTCGATGCGTTTTCCAAGACGCATCCGACCAAGCAGCCGGACTACCCGCAGAGCAAATGAGCGGCGAACCGCCGCATGAGGACCGCTATTTCGCTGACCAGCCGCCATCGACGAGCAGCGTCGCCCCGGTGATCAGCGAGGCTGCGGGAGAGGCGAGGAAGACGACCGCCCCCGCCACTTCGACCGGCTGTCCGACCCGGCCAAGCGCTATATTGGCGAGAATGTCGCGCTCGAAGTTCG
>CAYTTC010000004.1:0-90106 GCA_964440525.1 uncultured Propylenella sp.
CCTTCGCCTTGAACTCGGCCGTGAACCGTCTGCGCGTCTTCATGGTGGATCATCCCTCTCGTCGTCGCATCCACCTTAGCCACCTGTCTCAGAAACCGGGACCAGCTCTCTTTGTGGAGGGCTTCATAGTTACGAAGCAGCCGTCGATTAGTCACGATGACTTGCCTCAAGCAGCTGCCTTCGACTTCTAGACCAGCCGCTTCTGGAGCACCAGCAGACTCAGAAACCTCGGTTATTTCAACGGTCCGACAATCAGGCAGATCGAGCAGGCGCAGTCGTTCCGCCAAAATATCCAGCTTGGTGTCCCACGTCCTATAGAACTCTATATTCTGATTATATTCCCCCGCCTGTGTCCCGGCATCTCGATGTAGTTTGTTAGTAAAGGTCAGAAGCTCTCTCTGGTAGTCGAATACCATGCTTTGGGCGTTGGCAATTTCCTTATCGGGCGCCGGCGCTTTGAAAAAGGGCATACTTGCGACAACGCAAACGGCGAACAGTAGGACACCAGACAGAGAGGCAATTCGACGCTGCGATGGGCGGAGAGCTGGTAGCTTAAATATCCCGAGATCGGCCCCCGCCAGAAAGAAGGAAAGGCCGAGAATTATCGCCAACGTAAAGAGCAACACCTGCACTTCGTTGGGAATACCGAGGTATTGAAAAGCGCTGTTCACTTTCTCCCCAGAACGCCAGCCCGCACGCTCAACAATCGCTTAAGTTGCGGCTTGGGAACTCTCGCAGAGGTAGCGGCGGTGCGCAAGCCGCACCGCCGCGCGCCGTCAAACCGTCTCGAACTGCTGCTCTTTCAGATAGTCGCGGAAGCCGTACATCGCCTCGTTGACTTTCGTCCAGCTCGGTGTCGCTTCCATCCGCTTCAGCCAGGCCATGATGTTCGGATAGTCCTTGAACTCGGTGCGGATCGGGTCGCCGCAGGTGAGAAGCGCCGCACCAAAATAGTCGGCGATCGTGAGCTGGTCACCGGTCAGATATTTGTTGCCCTTGCCGAGCCAGTGCTCGTTCAGCACCTGCAGCCACTTCTTAGTCAGCTCCTTGCCCCAGGCGATGGTGCCTTTTTGGACCTCGTCGGATGGGCGCTTATGGTGCGGATAGATCTGCGGGTAGACGACCGCGTAGCCGTAGTCGTGGTAGAAGTGGGTGTTGAACCAGTCCATCGCCTCATTGACCTTGGCCCGCTTCTTCAGGTCCTTCGGATAGGCGGCAAGGTCGAACTTGTCGGCGAGGAATTTCAGGATCGTCGAGCTTTCCCCGAGCACGAGATCGCCGTCGACGAGCGTCGGGACCTGCCGGTTCGGATTGACCGAGATGTACGGCTCCTGATGATGGGCGCCGGTCATGAGATCGACGACCTCTTCTTCGACAGGCAGGTTGTTGTCCTTGATGAACATGAGCACCGGTCGGCTCGTATTGGACACCGGATGCATATAGAGCTTCACGTCTGACCTCCCTTTTCTGCCGCGGCCGAAGGAGCGCCCTCCGGCTGCCGATTGGTAGTTGTCCTGCGAGTTGGATCCGCCGATCAGTCGGCCCGCTCGCTTTCCTTCGCGCGTTCTTTTCCGCGCGGCGTCTTGCGCGGGGCTTTGGACGCGTAAGGATGCCTTGCCGCGCGATTCTTCGAAAGGCTCTCGCGCCGCTCACGCGTCAGATTCTCGATGGCGTCGGCAAGATGCACCTCGGCGATATTCGGATCACCGCGCTTCACCCTCAGCTTGTGCGCCGCCATGAGGACGTCGACATGCGTCATTCCCGCCGGCGGCTCGAAGCGATAGGAGGAAAGCTCGCAGAGGAGCCCAAGCGGATCGCGGAAATAAATCGAATCCATGAAGCCGCGGTCCTTCACTCCGCTGTGCGAGATGCCGCGCTCGTCGAGGCGGAGAACCGCCTGCAGGAAGGTGACGCGCGACACCGAGAAGGCGATATGATGCACGCTGCCCTGGTCGCGCGACGTGGGCTCCGGGTCGGGCTTTCGCGTCTCGTCGGTGAACACAGTGATCAGACGCCCGTCGCCCGGATCGAAATAGAGGTGGCTCTCGCTCGCCACGTCGAGATTCGGTTGCTCGAAGACGAAAGGCATGCCGAGCACGCCCTCCCAAAAATCGATGGACATCTGCCGGCCGGCGCCGACCAGGGTAATATGGTGCACGCCCTGCGATTGCAGCTTCTGCACTTGGGGGCCTCCTGCGCGCCTCGGTTGCCGCCCGAGCCGTCATCGGAATATTCTAGCGGATCAAAGTGCGATTGCGCGAGCCCCCTTGAGCAGTGCTTCACGACGGCGGGCCTGCGACCCTCTGGCGGAGATTGACGGCGTCACTAATTAGTTGATCCGGGAGCCAAATTAATGGGCTTGCTGGTCAGCGCACTCTCTGATTAAGGTCAGGCAAGGGAAATCTTTCTGGGATCGCAACGGCATGGCAACGACCGCGCTTCGTGTCAGCGGCGCGACGAAGGCTTATGCGCGCGTGACGGCCCTCGATAACCTCGATCTCGAGGTCGCCGAGGGGCGTTTCTTCGTGATCTTTGGGCCGAGCGCGGTCGGCAAGACGACGACGTTGCGGACGATTGCCGGGCTCATCCGGCTCGACAGCGGCGGCGTCGAGATTTTCGGGCGGGACGTGACCGACGCCCCGATCGCCGGGCGCGGCGTGTCGATGGTGTTTCAGACTTTCGCCCTCTATCCGCACCTCACGGTCTTCAACAATCTCGCCTATCCGCTGCGCGAGGCGGGCGTGTCTGCCGCCGAGATCAACCGCCGCGTCAAGGAGATCGCTGAGCTCCTCGGCATCAGCCATGTGCTGCCGCGCAAGCCCAGCACCGCCAGCGGCGGCGAGCAACAGCGCGTCGCGCTCGGCCGGTCGCTCATCCAGCGGCCGCGCATCCTGCTTCTCGACGAGCCGCTCACCAATCTCGACGCAAAGCTCCGGCACGACATGCGGGCCGAATTCAAGCGGCTGCACCGCGAATTCGGCATCACCATCATCTACGCCACGCCGGACGAGCTGGAAGCGCTTTCCATGGGCGACGAGATCGCCGTCATGCGGCAGGGCCGGGTCGTGCAGATCGGCTCGCCGGACGACCTCTACGACCGCCCGCTGGATGTCTACGTCGCGACCAAGATCGGCGCGCCGGCGATGAACATCATCGCCGCCAAGCGCGGCCAGGACGGCGGGGCGATAGAGCTGCCCTTCGGCGAGATCCGCGCCGATGCGGGCAAGGCCGCGTGGGCGGGCGACGCCGCCACGGCGGCGCCCGGCACCCCGTTTCTCTTCGGCGTGCGCCCCTTCGACGTGCGCGTGTCAAATGCCGCCGGCTATTTCGGTAAGGTGCGGCTGGTGGAGCCGCTCGGCGACCTCACCATCGTGGACATCCACGCCGGCGACGCCGATCTGAAGATGGTTCTGCCGGAAGCGCAGGCGGCTGGCGTTCGCCACGGCGATCGGCTTAACTTCTCCATCGACGTGGCCCGGGCGCATCTTTTCCGTCCCGGCGACGGGGCGGCGCTGGGGTGACGCCGCTGTCCGACGATCGAACGGTTACCAAGAAGCTAAAAAAGGGAGGAATACACATGAGCTGGAAGACGAAACTGCCGATCGGGACCGCAATGGCCGCGACGATCATCGCGCTCAACCTCGGCGCGGCGACCACGCCCGCTTTCGCCGAGGATATCGTGCTTACGATGGCGGTGCCGGACTGGCCGCCGACGCGCATTATGAAGGAGCTGTTCGACACGAAGTACAAAGCGCCGTCGGGCAACAACGTCTCGCTCGACATCGACTTCATTCCGTGGCCGGACTACTACACCCGCCTCAACACCTCGCTCACCTCGGGTGAGAACAAATACACGATGGCGGTGTCGGATTCGCAGTGGCTCGGCGCCTTCATCGAAGGCGGCTACTACCGCAAGATCAACGACCTGATCGACGCCGATCCGGAGCTTAAGGCGACGCTCGCCGACATGCATGCCAATCCGCTGCAGGCCTACGCGACCTATCCCTACAAATCGGAGAACTACTACGGCTTCCCGCAGATGCCGGACATCTACATCAACTACTATCGCACCGACATCGTCTGCCACGAGGATGAGCAGAAGAACTTCCAGGCGAAGTACGGTCAGAAACTCCCATGCACGCCCGAAGAGATGGACAACGTCGATTGGGATCTCTTCGAGAAGATGGGCGAGTTCTTCATGCGCAAGAAGGGCGACATGCTCGCCGGCAAGCCTGCCGATGACGACTTCTACGGCATCGCCTACCAGGCCGGCAAAGCCTATGACTTCTCGACCATGCAGATCAACGCGTTCATCTGGCAGTACGGCGGCAACGTCTGGGACGAAACCAAGGCGCCCGAGGGCCATGCCGAAGGCGTTGTCAATTCGCCGGAAGCGGTGAAGGCGCTCGACCACTACCTGCGTCTCACCAAGTACATGCCGCCGGTGGTCAAGACCGGCTCCATGGACATCTTCAAGACCGATGAGCTCTTCCGCGAGGGCAAGGTAGCCATGAACATCGAGTGGATCGGCTTTGCCGAGAGCTCGATCAACCCGGAGACGTCGAAGGTGGCCGACAAGGTGGCCTTCGCGCAGGCTCCCGGCCTCAAGGGACCGGACGGCAAGATCATCCGCTGGGCCAACATCGGCGGACAGCCCTTCGTGATCATGACCTGGGCCAGCGATCTCCAGGTCAAGGAAGCGGTCGACTTCGTGAAGTGGTGGCTCTCCAGCGACATCCAGCACGCCTTCGCGGCGGCAGGCGGCCAGAGCGCCATCAAGTCGGTCTACAACGATCCGAAGTACCTGGAATACCGTCCGTGGAACCGCACCTGGGCCCCGGGCCTCGAATGGCAGAAGGACACCTGGCACATTCCGGAGTTCTTCGAGCTGCTGGTGCAGGGGCAGGAGCAGTATGACCTTGCCATCACCGGCCAGCAGGATGCCAAGACGACCCTGGACAATATCGCCGCTTTCGAAGAGGAGCTCCTCAAGGAAGCCGGACATATCAAGGAGTAGCCCTACCGCAAACCGACCGTGCGCCGACCCGGCGCACGGTCCTTTGTTCCCTTGCTTGAAAAAAGATCGATGACGACCGATACCGCATCCGCGGCCGGGGGGCTGGCGCGTTTTCTCGATCCGCAGCTCGACAATTGGCCGCTCGCCGTCGTCCTCGCAGTCGCCGTTTCGGCGCTGTCGTTGGTTTTTCTGCCGCCGGGCGTGTCGTTCTGGGTTGCGCTGGCGGCGTGCGCGCTTGCCGCTTTGTCTGCCGTCTATAACGCCTGGGGTCGCCACAAGGGCGGCCTCCTGGTCGCTCCGGCGCTCGCGCTTCTCTTCGTCATGAACATCTTTCCGCTGCTCTGGTCATTGGGCCTTTCGTTCTTTTCCTACCGCGCAAATCGGGCCCGGCCGCCGTCCTTCGTCGGCCTCGACAACTATCGGGACGTGGTTACCGACCCGGTGGTCTGGGAGCGGCTGCAGACGACTTCTATTCTCGTCGTTCTCACAGTCACCGTTCAGATGATCGTGGGATTTCTGCTTGCCATCCTCTTTGCCAAGCAGTTTCCGCTGCGGCGCTACCTGCTCATCCTCGTGCTCACCCCGATGATGCTCTCCTTCGTCGCGGTCGGCGCATTCTTCCGCTACTATTACGAGCCGACCTTCGGGCTGCTGTCGCAATTCGTGCGGATGTTCACCGGCGAGCCCTACATTCTTCTGCAGTCGACTGAAGGCGCCATTGCCGGCATCGTCTTCGCCGACGCCTGGATGTGGTCCCCCTTCGTGATGCTGCTGGTGCTCGCCGGCCTCGTCAGCGTCCCAAAATATCTCTACGAGGCGGCGGAGATCGACCGCGCCTCGTTCTGGCGCAAGTTCACCTCGATCACCTTTCCCTATATCCGCGGGCTGCTCATGCTCGCCCTGCTCTTCCGTACTATCGAGGCCTTCAAGCTCTTCGACGTCGTGTTCCTGTTGACCGAGGGTGGCCCGGGCACATCGACGGAAACGATCTCGCTCTACGTCTACCGGCAGGCGATCCAGTTCAACAAGACCAGCGACTCGACTGCCATCTCTTATGTCCTGCTCTTCACGGTGATCGTACTGACCAACCTCTATCTCTATTTCGTCAACCGACGGGCGAGGGAGGTCTAACTATGGCCGACACCCCGCTTCCCGCGCTCCCTACCCGGCGAAGAGCGACCATCGCGCGTGGTGTCGGCGACGCCGGATGGGGACGCACGCTCGGCGCGGCGATCGTCAGCCTGATCTACTTTTTTCCCGTGCTGTGGATCGTGCTGACAGCCTTCAAGAGCTACGGCGACGCCTTGTCGGTACCCCCGAAGTTCATCTTCACGCCGACGCTCGACAACTTCGTCAGCGTCTTCAGCCGTGCGTACTCGGCCGGGGCCGCGGCGCAGGCCACCAAGTTCGACCTCTTCTTCTTCAATTCGATGTTCATCGCTGGAAGCAGCGTCTTCCTCGCCCTCGTCATCGGTACGCTCGCCGCCTTCGGCTTCTCGCGCTATCCGCTGAAAGGCAACGACACCTACCTCTTCATCATCCTCTCCACCCGCATGCTGCCGGCGATCGTGGTGATCATCCCGATCATCATCATGTTCCGGGTCACCGGCCTGGCCGGAACCTATCTGGGCATCATCTTGCTCTATACCGCCTTCAACCTCCCCTTCACCGTCTGGATGATGAAGAGCTTTTTCGACGAGCTCTCGCCCGACGTGGAGGACGCGGCGCGCCTCGACGGCTCCTCGGATACACGCGTCTTCTTCAAGATCTGCCTGCCGCAGGTGCTGGCCGGCGTCGCCGCCACCGCCGTCTTCGGCCTCATCCTTACCTGGAACGAATATCTCTTCGCGCTGCTTCTCTCCGGCGTCGAAACTCGCACGGTGCCGGTCGCCATGGCGCAAACCATCGGCGGCGACATCGGCGTGCGCTGGGGCCTGCTCGCAGCGATCGAGACGCTATTCCTGATCCCGGTCATTCTCGTCACCTTCTTCCTGCAAAACCATCTTTTGCGCGGCGTGACCTTCGGCACGGTCAAGCGGTGATCCGGCGGCCATGTCGACCATCGAGCTAAAGCGCATCACCAAGCTGTTCGGATCGCTCGCGGCGGTGCGCGATGTCGATCTTCAAGTCGCAGCCGGGGAGACGGTCTGTCTGCTCGGCCCGTCCGGTTGCGGCAAGACCACCACGCTGCGCATCATTGCCGGCCTCGAACAGGCGTCTGCCGGCGACGTCTACGTGGCCGGGCGGCGCATGAACGACCTCGCGCCCGCCGATCGCGACATCGCAATGGTGTTCCAGTTCTACGCGCTCTATCCCTCGCTCACGGTCGCCGAGAACATCGCCTTTCCGCTCTACTACGAGAGATCGTCGGCCGCCGAGCGCGATCGGCGCGTCCGGAAGGCGGCCGAGACGCTCGACCTCTCCAATATCCTGAAGCGCCTCCCCGGGCAGATTTCGGAAGGCGAGAAGCAGCGCGTCGCGGTGGCGCGCGCGATCGTGCGCGATCCCAATTGCTTCCTCTTCGACGAGCCGCTGAGCCGGCTCGACGTCGAGCTCCGCCAGACCATGCGGGGCCAGATCAAGGAGGTGCTAACAGGCCTCTCCAAGGCGACGGTGATCGTCACCCACGATCAGTTGGAGGCGCTTACCATGGCCGACCGCATCGCCATCATGCGCAACGGCCTGATCGAGCAGATCGCCACGCCGCATGCCATTTTCGCCAAGCCCGGCAACGTGTTCGTCGCGAGCTTCATCGGCACGCCGCAGATGAACTTGATCGAAGCCGTTCTGACCGAGGTCGCGGGCGGCGAAGCCACCCTCACCTTTGCCGACCAGAGCCTCCGGGTAGCGGTCGATCCTGCTGTCGCGGCGTTGCCTAAGGGGAGCAAGGTCACGTTCGGAGTGAGGCCGCGCGCCTTCAGCCTTGCCGGTGCCGCCTCGGAGCGGACGATCTCAGGCGCGGTCGAGATCATCGAGCCGATGGGCGCAGAGACGCTGATCCACGTGCGGATTGGGGGGCTCGATATGCGGGTCGTCGTGCCGCGCGAGATCCGCGTGCGGCCGGGCCACGTCATCCATCTGACCTGTGACCCAAGCCAGCTCAACGTCTTCGACGATACCGGAAAGGCGGTGCGTGCATGAGCGAAGCCCCCTCGCCCGCCTCCGGCATGTCGGCCAGGACCGCCGCGGCGATCGAGAACACGATCATCGGCATCTGCATCCTCGCCTTGGCGCTGATCTTTCAGCCCTTCAGCCTGGCGCTCTATTCCGTCGGCTGCGGCCTCGTCGTCTTCGGCGCCCTCGCCTTCAACCTTGTGCCGCTCTGCGAAAAGGGCCGGCCGTTGCGCTCAGTGGTCACGGCGGGATTGATCGTTATCGTCGCGCTCCTCGTCGTCGTCGGGCTCGCGATCCTCTCCGCCTGGCTCTACGGGATTTACTTCGTCAAGCAGCCGTAGCGGCGATGAAGCGCATCTATGTCGTCGGCACGGCGGACACCAAGGGCGAGGAGCTCGCCTATCTGGCCGAGCGGGTGAAGGCGGCAGGCGGCGAGCCGCTCACTGTCGATGTCGGGATTCGCGCGCCGAAATGCGCCGTCGACATCGCCGCGCATGAGGTTGCGTCCTTTCACCTCGATGGCGCCGCAGCCGTTCTTTCGGCTCCCGATCGCGGCAGCGCGGTTGCCGGCATGGGCGAGGCTTTCGCCCGGTTTTCCGCCTCCCGCAACGACGTGGGCGCCGTCGTGGGGATCGGCGGCGGCGGGGGTACTTCGATCGTGACCGCCGGCATGCGGGTGCTGCCTATCGGCTTGCCGAAGCTGATGGTTTCCACCCTCGCCTCGGGCGACGTCGGCGCTTATGTCGACGTCTCCGACATCGCGATGATGTATTCGGTCACCGACATCGCCGGGCTGAATTCGATCAGCCGCGTGGTGCTGGCGAACGCCGCCTATGCGATCGCCGGAATGGCGCGCGCAGTGGTTCCTGAGATCGAGGGAAAGCCCGCCATCGGGCTTACGATGTTCGGCGTCACTACGGCGGCCGTGACGCAGGCCGTCGAGCACCTGCGAGCCGACTATGATTGCCTCGTCTTCCACGCCACCGGAACCGGCGGCCGCGCCATGGAAAAGCTCGTCGACAGCGCGCTTCTCGTCGGCGTGATCGACGTTACCACCACCGAAATCTGCGACCTGCTGTTCGACGGCGTCTTGAGCGCCGGCCCCGACAGGCTGGGATCCGTGGCGCGCACCGGCGTTCCCTATGTCGGCTCGGTCGGCGCGCTCGACCTGGTGAATTTCCGCGCCTTCGAAACCGTGCCGGAGAAATACCGACAGCGGAACCTCTACCGGCACAACCCGCAGGTCACGCTGATGCGCACGACCGCGGAGGAGAACCGCGCGATGGGCGCCTGGATCGCCGAGCGCCTCAACGCGTGCCAAGGGTCCGTGCGTTTCCTGATCCCCGAAAAGGGCGTGTCGGCGATCGATGCGCCCGGCCAACCGTTCCACGATCCCGACGCCGACTCCGCGCTCTTCGACGCGCTGGAACGGAATCTGAAGCAGACATGGAAGCGGCGGCTGGTCTGGTTGCCGCTCCATATCAATGACCCAGGATTCTCCGCCGCGCTGGTGGAGAATTTCCGTGAAATCGCAGCCTGAAAGGGCGAAAAAAATGCCGCGCATCGAGCGCCAAAAAATCCTGGAGAGACTGCACGACATGGTGCGCCGCCGTGTGCCGATAGTCGGCGGCGGGGCCGGCACAGGCCTTTCGGCGAAATGCGAGGAGGCTGGCGGCATCGACCTCATCATCATCTATAATTCCGGCCGCTACCGCATGGCCGGACGCGGCTCGGCGGCAGGGCTGCTCGCCTATGGCAACGCCAATCAGATCGTGAAGGAGATGGCGGTGGAGGTGCTGCCGGTGGTGAAAGAGACGCCGGTCCTCGCCGGCGTCAACGGCACCGACCCCTTCGTGCTCATGCCGCAATTCCTCGCCGAACTAAGGGACATGGGCTTTTCCGGTGTGCAGAATTTCCCCACCATCGGCCTCTTCGACGGCGTCATGCGCGCGAGTTTCGAGGAAACCGGCATGGGCTATGGGCTCGAGGTGGACATGATCGCGAAGGCACATGCTCTCGACCTTCTGACCACGCCTTATGTCTTCAACGCCGACGAAGCGGTCGCCATGACAAAAGCCGGCGCTGACCTGATCGTCGCCCACATGGGGGTGACGGTCGGCGGCTCGATCGGCGCCACCTCCGGGAAAGCGCTGGCCGCATGCGTCGGCGAGATCGACGCCATCGCCGACGCTGCGCTTCGCGTGAGAAAGGACGTCATCGTCCTTTGCCACGGCGGGCCGATCGCCATGCCTGCTGACGCAGAGTTCGTCCTGCAGAGCTGCCGGCATTGCCACGGATTCTACGGCGCATCGAGCATGGAGCGCCTGCCGGTCGAAACCGCGCTGACCGAGCAGACGCGAAAATTCAAGAGCATCGCGTTTGGCTCGGATTGACGGGACATGCGGCGCTGACGGAACCAGAGCGAGCTCGGGGGAGGAGTGATTGATGGGTGGCAAGTTTGTGATCGCCAAGGAAACCGCGCCGGAGGTGCTCGACTGGGGGCGGCTCGGCTGGATGAGCAATCCGCCGTCGACCGGCGCCAGGAATCTGACCGTCATCGACGTGAACCTTGCCCCCGGCAAGGGGCACGACTTCCACAAGCATCCCGACCAGGAAGAGGTCATCTACGTGGTCACCGGAAGGGTCGAGCAATGGGTCGACCGGCAGAACCGGATTCTCGGTCCGGGCGATTCGGCCTTCATTCCGGCCGACATGGTCCATGCATCGTTCAATGTCGGAAAAACCGACGCCAAGATCGTCGCGATCCTCGGTCCCTGCGTCGGCCCGATCGGTTACGAGATGGTCGATGTTTCCGGCATGGCGCCGTGGCAGGAGTTGAGGGAGAAATAGCGGCGCATCCGGATCAGGCTACGATTTCCATTTGTCGTCATTGCCGGGCTTGACCCGGTAATCCATTCCGTGACGGTCACGAATGCGTTCGATGTCTTGGAATGGATGCCCGGATCAAGTCCGGGCATGACGACAGTTCTGGAGTGAGGACGCTCAGGTCGCCGATTGCAGTAGCTGGGAGAGTGCTATGGCCGACAACACCTATCCGAAACTTCACAACGCCATGTGGCCGGGCGTCGTCGGCAAGGGCAGCGGCGACGGCGAGCCGTTCATTGCGCTCGACACGCTGCTTGAGCTGACCGCCAACGCCGAAGTCGACGGGGTCAAATTCGACGGCGTCGATCTCTGGCTCGCCGATCCGCACATGTCGATCGACAGCTCGCGCGACGACGTCAAGCGGATGGTCGATCATATCGCCGGCTACGGTCTCAAGGTCGGCTCATTCGTCGCTCCGATCTGGGGCGGCGCTGGCGGCGGCTCCGCCATGGGCGATGCGGACGACCGCAAGCGCTTCCTCGCCGCGGTGAAAAAGGCCTGCGCCATCGGACAGCAGATGCGCGAGCTCGGCATCCGCTCGACCGGTGGCGTGCGCATCGATTCCTCGGCCAGTGTCGAAGACTGGGACAAGAATCCCGAGGCCAATACGAAGCGCATCGCCGAGACGTTTCGCGAAGCCGCGAAGATCGCACAGGACTATGACGAGTACCTCGTCGCCGAGGGCGAGATCTGCTGGGGCAGCATGCATTCCTGGCGCGAAAACGTGAAGCTCCTCGAAATGGTCGGCATGCCGGGCGTCGTCGGCTACCAGGCCGACATGGCGCACTCCATGCTCTTCGTGCTTGGCGCCAATGCCGAGAAGGACCGCCTCCTGCCCAAGGACTACGACTGGTCCGACAAGGCGGCGCTCGATGTCGCCTACAAGAAGGTGGCCGACGCCCTCAGGCCTTGGACGCTCGATTTCCACGTCGCCCAGAACGACGGCACCACCTTCGGTTCGGGCTATCACGCGGTAACCGGACGCCACGTTCCGGTCGACCATCCCAATGGCCGGCTCGATATCACCAAGCACGCCGGCTATTGGCTCCGCGACGACAAGGGCAATCTCACGAAGAAAATGCGCCACATCTGCTGGGATGGCTGCATATTCCCGAACGCCGTGATGGAGAAGCAGCAGACCTGGAATGACGTGCTCGGCGCGATGATCAAGGTGCGCGACGCGCACGGCTGGCGGGAATAGGCCGGGCAAAAGGGGGACGACGGACATGGCCAAGAAGGCGCTCAATATCGGCATGGTCGGCTACGGCTTCATGGGTCGTGCCCATTCGAACGCTTGGCGGCGCGTACCGAATTTCTTCGACACCGGCTATCAGCCGGTGCTGAAGGCGGTCGCGGCGCGTGACAAGGCAAAGGCGCAGAGTTTCGCCGATATGTGGGGCTACGAGAGCATCGAGACCGACTGGCGAAAACTCGTCGAGCGAAAAGACATCGACGCGATCGACATCTGCGTGCCGAATGACTTGCACGCCGAGATCGCCATTGCCGCGGCCAAGGCTGGCAAGATGGTGCTTTGCGAGAAGCCGCTCGCCCGCGATGCCAAGGAAGCGTTGCCTATGGTCAAGGCGGTCGAGAAGGCGGGCGTGCCGAACACGGTCTGGTACAATTACCGCCGCGTCCCCGCCGTCACTCTCATCAAGCAGGTGGTCGACGAGGGGAAGCTCGGAAAAATCTTTCACTACCGCGCCAGCTTCCTGCAGGACTGGACGATCAACCCCGACGTGCCGCAGGGCGGCGCCGGCACCTGGCGGCTCGACGTGAAGGTGGCGGGCTCCGGCGTGACGGGCGATCTTCTTGCCCATTGCATCGACACGGCGATCTGGATCAACGGCTCGATATCCCGCGTCACCGCCATGACCGAGACTTTCGTGAAGAGCCGCAAGCACGCCGTCACCGGCAAGGTCGAGAAGGTCGGCATCGACGACGCGGCTGCGGTGCTCGCGCGGTATTCGAACGGATCCATAGGGACGTTCGAATCCACCCGTTACGCGCGGGGCCACAAGGCACTCTACACGCTGGAGATCAACGGCGAGCGCGGCTCCTTCATATGGAACCTCCACGACATGAACCGGCTGCAATGGTTCGACCATTCGGTCGAGGGGCGGCTGCGCGGCTGGACCGACATCCTCGTCACCGACGGCGAGCACCCTTATCTCGGCAAGTGGTGGGTGCCGGGGCTCATCATCGGATACGAGCACTCCTTCGTGCACCAGGCGGCGGATTTTCTGACCGGCCTCAAGACCGGCAAGCCCGCCTCGCCAACCTTCCGAGAGGCGCTGGAGACAACCAAAGTCTGCGACGCGATCCTGAAGTCGGGGAAGACGGAGAAGTGGGTGAAGGTGGGCTAAAGCCAGCGTCAGTCAGATCCGCCGGCGGCCATCGGGGGCAGGTGGTTTAGTCCCTTGCTTTCATCCCCTTGTTGGCTACTCTCAGTTGAACTCGTCTTCTGGAGAAGTGCGCAATGGGGGCGGTCGGGGACCAGAGGAAACTGCATCCCAGATTGCGGATGATCTGGAATGGCAGCGACGAGGTGAATTACTACCGTTCGGAGCTGTCCGGCACCGTCGTTTCGACCCTGCCCCCAGAGGCCGTGGGCAAGGTGCCAGAGCGTGTGGCTGCCGAGATCAGCAAGCCGGCGCTTCTCTTCGCGCCCGGAAACGAAAAAGCGCTCGACATCAAGCTGCGGCCAGAGAAGCGGCGCAAGATCGAAAAGGCCGGTCGGGCGACGAAAGCGTTCGTCAACGTCTTCATCGAGGTTCAGCGCGGGCCGGAGGGGGACGCCGACGCGATCGCCGGCGACCTGAGGCAGGAGCTTAACGAAAGGCTCGGTCGGAATGTCGGGGCCGCCGAAATCGGCGGCAGCGCTTTTCGCAATCGCAACATGATTGCTGCGTCCGTCAGTGTCGCGGATCTGGCGTGGTTGAAGCAGGACTCGCGCGTGAGCTTCGTCCAACCCTCCGAGGCGCTGCATTTCCGCTTGCCGAGGCCGATCCTCGGCAGCGAGGGCGCCGGCGGGCCGAGCCTGCGCAAGGTTGGCGATCCTTCGATGCACAAGGACGGCGCCGGCTGCATCATCGGAATCATCGACGTTGGCGGCTTCGACTTCGCGCATCCGGACTTCGCCGACGGCAAGGGCGGAACCCGATTTCTCGCTATCTGGGACCAGGGAGGCGATTTCCGTCCTCCGCCGTCGAAGCGGTCTAAGGACTTCGGCGCATTTGATCTCGGAGCGGAATTCACCAAGCAGCACATGGACGCCGCGATGCGCGCTGCCTCAAGCGGCGGCCTCCCGGCAACCGAGATCGAACGGCAATCGCAGCGCGGGGACGGCTCCCACGGCACCCACGTGGCGAGCATCGCCGCGGGTTTGAGCGGCATCTGCCCCAAAGCTGAGATCGCCGCAGTCCTGATCGACATTCCCCGGCTGGAGAACCGCCTCGCGGAGCGCCGCCTGACCTTCAGCGACTCCTATCGAATCCTCCAGGCGGTGGAATACCTCCTGCTGATCGCACGGCTGGCCAAGAAGCCGATCTCGATCAACATCAGCCTCGGGACCAATGGAGGTTCGCACGACGGCGCCGGCGGCGTGTCGCGCTGGCTCGACGCGCTGCTCTCAACTCCGGGGCGCGCAATCTCAGTCGCGGCGGGCAATGCCGGTCAGGAGAAGGCCGCGCATGCGGACGACATCGGCTTCATCATGGGACGCATCCATGCGGGCGGAAAGATCGCCGCCAGGGGTCTCGATGTCGATCTCGAATGGGCAGTGGTGGGGAACACGATTGTCGACGTCTCGGAGAACGAACTCGAGATCTGGTATGGCCCGCAGGACAAGATCACGGTGCGGCTCCGCCCGCCGGGCACATCCGACTGGATCACCGTCCGGCCGGGGGAATTCGTGGAGAACAAGCGCCTGCCGAGCGGCACCTTCGTCTCGATCTACAATGAGCAGTACCACCCGACGAACGGGTGCAATTACGCGGCGATCTACCTCTCGCCCGATTTCAGCCCGCAAAGCCCGAAGGGCGTGCAAGCAGGAGTGTGGACAGTCCGGCTGAGCGGGGACGACATCCGCAACGGCGCGTTCCATTGCTGGATCGAACGCGACGACCCCTTTGAGTTCGACCGGGTCGGTGAACGGCGCATCGCGCGCTTCCCCTCCTTCTTCAGCGAGCGGTCAAACGTCGACTCGCACTCCATCAGTTCGCTCGCCTGCGGCAATCGCGTCATCGCGGTGGCAAATCTCGACATTGGACGCCAGCTGGTCAATATCACGAGCAGCCAGGGGCCGACGCGCGACAATCGCGAAAAGCCGGATATCGCAGCACCCGGGACCGACATTCGCGCGGCAAGGGGTTTTGCTGCGCCGGGCGATCTCTGGATCGCAATGTCCGGCACCAGCATGGCGTCGCCCTATGTCGCCGGTGTCATCGGACTGATGCTGTCGGTCAACAGCCGCCTCACGGCGGCCCAGTGCAGCGCCATCCTCCAGCGCACGTCGCGGCCCCTGCCCGGCAACGACTACACCTGGCGCAACGACGCCGGCTTCGGCCGGATCGATCCGGATGCCGCAATCGCCGAGGCAGCTTCGTTCGGCATTCGCAGGGACATCGTTACCGGCAAGGTGGTGTAACCATGCGCCTGCATATCTTCCAGTCGGCCGATGGCGATTGCCTGCTGCTCGAAAGCAGCGACGGACGCCTGATCCTGTGCGACGGCGGCCGATCGGCCAGCATGGCCGAGTTCGTCCGCGCCGAGCTTTCGAAGTTTCGCAAGAAGAAAAGGAAGATCGACTTCGCCTATGTCTCGCACATCGACAACGATCACATAACCGGCGTGCTGCAGTTGCTTCAGGACGAGGTCGAGTGGCGCGTCTTCGACCACCATAAGGCGGCAGGGCACAAGGGCATTAAGAAACCCAAGGTACCTCGACCTCCGGAGATCGGTGGACTTTGGCACAATTCCTTCAGCGAGCAGCTGGAGGAAAACACGAAGACGGTCGCGGAAATGCTCGCGTCGGCGGCTCCGGTTCTGCTCGCGACCCGTGTCCCCGAGCTGACCGACCGCGGCGAGGATTATTACGACATCGCGACGGCGGTGAAAGAGGGCATCCTCGTGTCCCGGCTTGCCGCAACCGAGATGCTCGGCATCCCGCGCAACACCCTTCCCGGCGCCGCCAAAGCGGAAAAGCTTCTCCTCGCCGGTCAGGCCAAGAGCCGGTTCGATGTCGGCACCATGACGCTTACGGTCGTCGGCCCGACGGAGAAGGAGTTGGAGTTGTTGAGGCAGGGTTGGAACAATTGGCTCGCCGAGAACGAGGAAACGGTGAAGAAGTTGGACCGCGAACTGACGAAGCGGATGCTGGAGTTCTCTACGAGACCCACGGCTTCGGGGCCCATAGATCTGTCCGACTGGAACGGAATCCCGTCGTTCAAGGGCGTGACGGTTCCCAATATCGCCTCGCTGATGTTCATGGTGGAGGAGAACGGGAAGCGGCTCCTTCTCACGGGAGATTCGCAGCAAGACATCATTCTCGACGGGCTCGGAAGGGCGGGCTTCCTGGTCAATGAAGCCGCGCACATCAAGGTGCTGAAGGTCCAGCACCACGGATCTGAGAACAACCTCGACGCGGATTTCGCCCGCCGGGTCTCCGCCGACCACTATGTCTTCTGCGGCAACGGCGCCCACGAGAATCCCGACCCGCGGGTCGTAAAATTCATCTTCGAATCGCGCCTCGGGCCGAAGAAGGATCGGGCTCTGTCGCCCGACGCCGAGAACCGGCCGTTCAAGATGTGGTTTTCGACATCATCGCGCATCCCGGCGAAGGCGGCGGAAAACGACCACATGCGCCTGATCGAAGATTTGGTGACCGACATGGCGGCGAAGTCGGGCGGCCTGATGAAGATTCATTTCAACGACGCCGTCCGCACGACCCTGCGTATCTAGGAGACCTGCTTCGGGCGATATCGCTGCCGCGGCACGAGGAGGATGTGCCGAAAATCCGCGCCATAGAGCGATGCGCTGAAAGTTCCGGTAATTGCCGGGGCTGTGGCGCTTCAGCGCCCAGAGCATGAACAGGGTGCGGCCCACATGCATCGAGGCCAACCCACCGGCGAAGACGATGCCCCGCTCGTCAAAGGCGCCCCGAATCGAGGCCGAGACCAGCAGCCCGGCGAGCATCATCCCAAAAAGCTAGAGGCGCACCGGCGTCTTCTGCGGATCCAGCCAGTTCGTGGCCCACGATGTATCGATCCAGGTCCACCATACGGCCATGAGGAGCAGGGCCGTGCGCAGGACGCTCGCCATGGTCAGGTCATCCAGCAGGGCGTGCGAGAGCTGCGTGACGGCGAAGACGAAGATCAGGTCGAAGAAGAGCTCGACGAAGGTCACGCGGCCGTCTTCGTGCGTGCCGCGGCGGCGGAGCAGGCTGGTGCGGGCGGAAAAGATCATCATCGGAGCGTTCTAGCCGAGGTCCGGTGGACGGAAACCAAGAATTCCGCTCGAAGCCGGGTTATGATTGAAGCGTTCTTGGGGAGGGCATTCCAATGTCTCGCGTCGTAGTGATCGGTGGCAGCGGCCATGTCGGCACCTATCTGGTGCCGCGGCTCGTCGAAGCCGGCTTCGAGGTCGTCAATGTCAGCCGCGGCAAGCGCGAGGCCTACACGCCGCATGCAGCGTGGAAATCCGTCAGGACGGTCACGCTCGACCGCGAGGCGGAGGAAAAGGCCGGCAACTTTGGAGCGAAGATCCGCGCGCTAAAACCCGACATCGTCATCGACATGATCTGCTTCACGCTGGCGAGCGCCAGGCACCTCACCGAGGCGCTTTCCGGCGATGTGCAGCATTTCCTCCATACCGGGACAATCTGGGTGCACGGCCCGAGCGTCGCGGTGCCGACGACGGAGATGCAGCCGCGAAAACCCTTCGGCGAATACGGGATCCAGAAGGCGGCGATCGAGGCCTATCTCCTCGACGAAGCGCGGCGGAGCGGTTTCCCGGCGACCATCGTGCATCCTGGCCACATCGTCGGCCCGGGATGGAACCCGCTCAATCCCGCCGGCCATTTCAACCCGAAAGTCTTCACGACGCTAGCGAGGGGCAAGGAGCTGGCGCTTCCGAATTTCGGGCTTGAGACGGTGCATCATGTGCACGCCGACGACGTCGCGCAAATGTTCATGAAGGCGATCGCGAATTGGAGTTCTTCGGTCGGCGAAGCCTTTCATGCCGTGTCGCCGGCGGCGGTGACGCTCCGCGGCTACGCCGAGGCGACTGCCTCATGGTTCGGACGAGAAGCGAAGCTCACTTTCCTCCCCTGGCCGGAATGGAAGGCGGCGCAGAAAAGCGAAGAGGAGGCGACGGCAACGTGGGAGCATATCGCCCGCAGCCCGAGCTCGAGCATCGCCAAGGCCCAGCGCCTGCTCGGCTACGCACCCCGCTACACGTCGTTCGCGGCGGTTTTCGAAGCCGTCACTTGGCTCGTCGAGAATGGAGTCATCAAAACCCGCTAGAGCCATTTCCATTCTGATTGAATCAGAATGGGGCTCTATCTATTTGTTTAAGCATGATCTTTTCCGAAAAGTGGTTCCCACTTTTCGGGATCATGCTCTAGGGCTTCGTCTCCAAATCGGCGCGAAACGCCTTGATGAAGAGCCAGAGCGGCACGACGAAGAAGAAGCCATCGATCGCAAGGATCGGCCAATAGGCCCATGTCCCCAGCTTGATCATGATGACCGTGAAGAAGACGACACCGAGGAACCGCGCGAAGAGCGCGGCTGCGAGGAGGAGCACATTGCGTAGCGGGTTCAGTGCCGCCTGAATGTAAGTCAGCGCGATGGTGATGAGGATGTTGCCGGTGTGGCGCACCCAGACTTGCGGCTCGGCCTCGAGCGGGAAGCCGAGAAGGTTGAAGTACCAGGTCGGCGCGAAAATGAGCAGAAGCCCGTTCACGATGTTGGCGGCGACGCCGATCAGGATGACTCGGCCGAGCCAGTTCTCGTATTTGTTGGTGCCGCGCATCGCAGTCGCTCCCCGCTTCAAAAAGTCTTGAGATATTCGACGAGCTCGTCCTTTTGCTCGCTTGGAAGATCGGTGCCGTAGAGGTGGCCGATATTTCGGTTGCCGCGATCCGGCCCGCCGTCATCCTGCCGCGTGTCGAAGCAGAATCCGTCGCCGTAATAGGCGTCCGGGTCGCATGGGTCGGCGCGGAATCCGCCGTTCACCGGGTCGAGCCTGTCGTCGCCGCGGATGAAGGCGATCGGACGCTCGGTCTCAGGCGTCAGAAGATCGCGCAAGGTCGGCACCGAGCCGTTGTGGAGATAGGGCGCGCGCAGCCACAGCCCGTCGAGCGGCTGGTTGGCGTAGCCGTCGGTCTTCTTGAAATGCTTGAAGTCGTAGACCGGATCGTTCTTGAAGAAGGTGCTGAGCTGCAGATCGCGGAGCTTTTCGGTGTAGGAGTCGAGGCGTCCGCGGTCGGTCCCGATCCGCCCGATCGGCGTCACGCGCCCGAGATACTCGCCTTCGAAGACGTAGCCGTCCGGTCCCTGATAGCCGTGGCAGCCGGCGCACTCGCGCATATAGGTCGCCTTGCCGAGCACCGCCTTGATCGCGTCGGCCCGGTAGGGCGAACGCGGCGGGCGGAGATCGAGGAGCCACTCGGCGACGCGTCCGATCGCGTAGTGATCGACGCTCCGCTCGGTGACGCCAGCGCCGATGGCAGCGGAGAGGTTCCGCTCCTGCAAAGATGCGTTGTCGCCGTCCCAGTGCAGCTCCATCCCCTGATCGGCGCGCGGCCTCTGCAGAAAAATCGACGGTAGATCGGAGACCCCGTTCCGCTCGTTCGGGCCGAGATCCTCGAGCCGCATGCCGAACTGGATCGCCTTGTAGGGGTTGAAGGTGTCGACGCGGCCGGGGCCCCACGGCTCCTGATAGGCCATCATCGCGCCGAGACTGTCGCGCGTGCGCTCGAGGCCCCCGATGACGCGCGGCAGCACGTAGAAGCGATAGAGCGCCCAATCGACCGGCCCGAAATCCGCGCCCGCCTCCTTCATCCCGGCCATGACCGTGCTCGGAGTGAGACGATTGTCGTTGACCGCCTTGAAGAGGAAGCGGACGAAGGCCGAGAAATCGAGATTGTTCGACGGCATGCCGGGGACGGTGTGGCGTTCGCCGTCCTCGCCGCGATAGGTGCCGGTGTGGCAGACGGCGCAATTCAGCCATGCCACCTCGACGCCGCGATAGTTCCGCCGCGAGACGCCGATCGGCAGGTCCTTCCCCTCCTCGTAAAGGAAGCCGAACTTGGCGAGGCCCTCCGGACCGAGCTCGTCGGCAAACATGATCGGCAGCGCCCGCCACATCCAATAGGGAAGCCCGCTCTCCGATTCGCTGCCGATCGAGCCGTATTTGAAATGGTCGACGATGCCGGAGTAGCGGACGGGCTCATTCGTGTAGAGGCGCCAGAGATTGGTGATCACGAGGATCACCCCGACGACGAGGATCAACGCGAGCGGACCGAAAATCCAGAGGCGCCTACGCCGGCGGTGGCCTTCCACCTCCTGCACCAGGGTGACCGGCGGATCGGGAATGCGCATCCTCCCTCCCCAATCACGAAATCTGCAAAATGGGCTTGGTGTCGTAGATCGACAGGATGTTGGCGAGCATCTTTTCGACATCGCCGTCGAAGCGGGAGAGCTCGTAGCAGCCGAGCGGATTCTTCGGAGCGTTCAGGAGGCACTTGTTGCAATAGGTGCAGGGTCGCTCCGGCAGATCGTGGCCTTTCCTGAACCACTCCGTGAGATCGGGATTGGCGATGAGCGGCCGGGCGATCGCGACGGCATCGAACGAGCCCTCCTCGAGTCCCATCCGGATCAGCCGCGCGTCCTGATAGCCGCCGGTGGAGATGACCGGAATCGTCACCGCCTGCTTCACGGCGCGCGCCTCGTCGATGCCAACGCCCTCGGGCGGGTTCAGGCGCTTCTTGCGCTCCCAGATCAAGGCGAAGATCCAGCGCAGCATGCGGTAGCGGAAAAGGAGGTAGTTCCGCATCGTGTATGTGCCGGCCGAGATCATGGCGTCGTAGGTCGCCGCGATCGTGTTGAAGGAGAAGCCACCTGGCGGATTGAGCGGATGCGGGAAGAGACTGCCGGTCGAAATATGGAGCGCATGCGCGCCAGCGGACTCGACCCACTTTGCCACCTGTACAGTCTCCGCGAGGCCGTCCCCCCTTCCTTCCCAGGGGATGACGTTGTTCTGGTCGATGGCGCTGAGCTTCACCTGCAGATGAAAGTCCGGCCCGACCTTCTCGCGGATCCTGGCGATGACGTTCAGAAGAAAGCGGGCGCGGTTGTAGAGCGAGCCGCCGTACTCGTCCCTGCGGTCGTTGATCGCGGAGCTCAGGAACTGCGTGAAGAGATAGCCGTTCGCCGCGTGCAGCTCGACGCCGTCGAGGCCGGCCTCCTTGGCGCGGCGGGCGCCCTCTCCGAAGGCGTCGATCACGTCATCGATCTGCCAGCGCGTCATCGCCTGGCAGGGAAAGCCGTGCAGAGATTCGGTGCGCGACGTCGAGCTCAACGCCTTCCGCCAGCGATTGGAGATCCCGGGTCGGTCCTGCTGCCGGCCTGAATGGCTGAGCTGCAGGATGAAGCGGCAATTGTGTTTGTGCGCCTGCTCGCCGACGACGCTCCAGAAGGGAATGTGCTCGTCGCGATGGATGGTGGCGTAGAAGGGCAGGATTCGGCCGCGCATCATCACCGGCACATAGGAGGAGATGATGGCGCCGACGCCGCCCTTCGCGAAGCGCGCCTCCCAATTGACGCGGGTCTGCGTGCCGGAGCCATCCTCGTTGTCGAACTGGCCGGAAATCGACGAGCGAAAGATGCGGTTCTTGACCTCGAGCCCACTCTTGAAGCGGATCGGGCGGAAGATCGGATCGTCGGTCATGGCGCGGTTCCCGCCGGAGCCGCGGAACGCCGCCAGATTTCGACGAAGAGTGCAGGGACCCAATCGCGTGCCGGGCAGGCCGCCCAACTGTCTTCGGAGAAAACAAGCCCGCGGTCGAAGCCCTGGGCTTTCGAGCGGTCGAAACGGACGATGGCGCCGCGCCGAAGCGGTTTTCTCGTCTCCGCCACATCGATCTTCACGTTCGGCCGCCGGAGCGCGAGCCGCGGTTCCGGCGGCAGCTCAAGCGGACGCACGCCGCGGATCAGAGTTTTCGGCCCGCCGATGCAGCGGGCGACCACTTTCTCTGCGTCGAGCGTTGCGGCATCGGATGTCTCAAGCCGGATCGCGCGCATCCGCTCAAAGGTCGCGATCAGATTGGGCAGCGCCAGCGAGATGGCGTGGGCGCAATAGGGGTCGTTATTGCAGGCGTCGAGGATTTTGCTGCGCGCCCTGCCCACGGCGCCGGTGAGCCTCAGCCAGATTGCCTTGAGCAGGCGCGCCTGCGGCCAGTTCGCCAGGATGTCGGCCGCGTCGTAGAGGTCGGGCGTCGCCAGAAATCCGGGATGGAAAGCGCGCCCGACCGTCTGCTGCATCGCGCTGCCGATCTCGGGTCGGTCCGCCCGCTCCGCCGTGAGAAGGGCCGCCAGGCGATGGAGCGAGTCGGCATCGAAGGCGGCATGGCGTGCGTCCCCGCTGAGGCGCCCGTGCAGCGCCGCGCTCTCTTTCTTCCTGCCCGCATCGTCACGCGACAGGAAAGCCGGCCACAGGCGTCCGCCGATATGGAAGACCGAGCGGATGCGGCCTCGCACCATACGCGTGGCGAGCGGGCCTTCATTGTCGAAGACCCGGTCGATCCGTGGATGGGAGTCGAGCGAGCGGATCGACGCCGCCTCATCGGCGGTGAAGAGATCCAGCAAGCCTGGAACGCGCAAATGTCGAGCCATGCTGCGATCCGCCTCCTGCCGGATCGACCGCGCCCACCGCCACCATTGCGGCCTCTATTGCGGTGTCGCTTCGCGCCATTTGAAGAACGCGTTCTTGACGCCGCGCATTGCCGGCTCGAGTTCCGGCATGTGGCGAAGGAAAACGTCCGTCATGAAGGTGCGATTTATCCAGTCCATGCCCTCGGGGGTGTACATTTCGGGCGTGTAGTCGACGGTGAAGAAGCGGTCGCTCTTTATGCGCCGCGAGGCCATCACGATGAAGATGCGAAAGGCCGTGTCGGAGAAGGCAAAGCCTTCCGGCAGATCCTCAGCGAGGAGCCCGACGATCGTGTCCACCTTCTCCACGTCGCCGCCGTAGACGGAAGCGATCTCGGCCGCCCATTCCTTGTTCGACGTCATTTCGTCGATCGAATCGAACGGGCGTATCCTGAGCATCCGGCGGAAATCGTTGTAGCGCGGCACGCCGCGCTCGCGGTCGCGCGTCACGTCGACGGTGCCGAGATCGAAGAATTGCTGGCTGTCCGATCCGGAGAGCGAATCCTGCCGCTCGAACCGGGCGAGCCCGCTCGGATAGTTGCGGAGGCGGATCTGCCCCGGATTACGGGTGCCCAGCGAATAGGCGGCGTCGGCGAGCGACATCCGGTCGTAGAGCCCGACCGTGCGTTTGCCCGAAATCCCGCGAAAATCCAGTGCCTCGGCGGCGGTGACAGGGGAGTTGTCCTTCAGGCGGCGGAATTCGTAGAGGTCCGGCATCAGCGGATGCATGCGGTAGACCGCGACGAATTCCTCGGTCAGCGAGTAGGGCGCCGTGTGATGGTCGGTGACCGAGCCGGGGATGCCCTGCAGCGTCTCGCCCTGCGATGTGCGGCCCCGGTCGCGATAATAATGCTCGCCGAGCGCACCCCACCAATTGCCGCGCATTGCGAAACGCATGGTCGGATTGTTCAAGAGCGCCGGCGTCCATTCGACCGTATGGATCTTGGCGATCACCGCGATGTTGATTAGCCGCGCCTTCTGGAACAGCCATTCGTCGTCGTTCCGGCGCGTCGGGTAGGCGGCAAGCAGGCGGTCGCAGATCGCATTGTGCTCGCGGGTGAACAAGGTGTGGACGAGCGACAGGCCGACCCACCAATTGTCGTTCATTCCCGTCAGCTCGAGCCCCGAGGCCTCGTCCAGCTGCAGGCGGCCGTCCGGGCGCACCTTCAGCTTGCCCTCCGAAGAAGTGCGGATGGCGCGTTGGCCCTCCTCGTCCTTGCCGTAGACCTGTCCAGAATCCCACCAATGCGACTCGGTGTTGGTGAAGGCCGGCGGTAGGCCGCGGTCGGCGTAGCCCTCCTTGTCGGGCGCCGAGCGACCGAATCGCATCTTGCCGCCTTCCCCCGGCCAATCGTCATCGTCGGCGAGCGGAACCTCGTTGGGGTTGGCGTCGTCGCGGTTATGGCCGAACCAGTCATGCGCCATGAACTGCAGCCATGCGGCGGCAAAAATGTTGAGAAACGGCACGCCGTGGAACTCGCCGTTCCGCCGCGCGAGCAACCTACGGCTGACCTCGCGCGGATTCGGCTCCATGATCTCGCGAGGGCTCGGGATGCGCAGGCTTTCGATTGCAGTGTTGCGGCCGAAGCGCATGCCGCGCGCGCCCATCGCCGGCGTGGAAAGGTCGTTGTAGCTGCCGTCTGTGGTGCGGCCGAGCCGATAAACCTCCGGCCCATATTCCCGCTCCGGTCGCGGAAATCCGCCGCGCTGCGTGTCATGCAGATTGAGGCGGCGCAAGCTGCGCCGGAGGAAGAGGAGATTGACAACGCGGAGTGGAAGCGTCGGCATGCGGTGCCAGACGCGAAAGCGATTGATCCGCGCGAACAACGCCTCGGCCAGCCTTCCGAGCACCGCCGCCTCCCCGGTAGCACAACCAAGGATGATACTGCGCTGTTGGGGATTGAGGGTCAATCATGTGTTGGCGAGCGGCGTGTCCTCGAGCCCTGAATGTGGGGTTGACGAACGGCGCTCTATTCAAACCAGCAGGTCGGCGTGCCGCGGACGCCGGAGAACCACGCCGAGTGCGACCCACGAAACTTCAGGCTTCGCCCTCCGCCAGCGCACGGGTCTCGCCCAGCGTGAGGCGGACGACGCGCTCGCCATCCTGGAACACCCGTCCACGGCGCGGGCCCGTCCGGGCGGTCAGAACAGAAACGAATCGCCTAGACTACGATCTCGCAGATGCAAGCGCAGCAAAGAGGTATACCGATGGCCCGGATCACCGCGATCCGCTTACAGGATCTGCCGCCGGGCATCTGGAGGACCGCTGTCAAGATCCGGTTCGGCCAGTGCGACCCGGCCGGCATCGTCTATACCGCCGCCTATTTCGATCTCTTCAATGTCGTGATCGAGGAATGGTACCCGGCCTGCCTCGGACTCGACTACTACGCGATCATTCGCGATCGAAAAATTGGACTTGGCTACGGCCACGCCTCCGCCGATTTTCTGACCCCCGCCTTCATGGGCGATGTCCTCGACGTTGCGGTAGCGGTCGATATGATCGGCCGTGCTTCGTTCGCGCTGACGCTGAACGCGATGAAGGGGCCGCACGAGGCGGTTCGCGGCCGCCTTGTGGTGGTCACCACGTCGCTCGCCGAGCACAAGTCGGTTCCCATACCCACCGACGTTCGCGAAGCCTTGGAAACCTACCGCGCCCGCTGCGTCTGACGCGGGCCTATTTGCTCGGGTCTTTCGGCGTCCACAGGATCGTCGCGGCGTCAGCCTCGTAGGCCATGCCCTTCGGATAGGAGATGGCCTCAAGCTGCAGTCCCCAAGGCGCCATGAAATAGAAGATGCTCTGGCCCGCAGCAGGGCCCTGTTCGACCGGAAGCGGGCCCATCAAGGTCTTTACGCCCTTGGACTCGAGATAGGCTTTTGCCGCCGCGATGTCGTCCACGTAGAAGGCAATATGGTAGCCGCCGATGTCGCTGTTTTTGGGAGTGGCGTCTTTCTGGTCGGGCGAGGTGTATTTGAACAGCTCGAGGTTCGATCCGTGGCCGCAGCGGATCAACGTGATCTCCTCGATTACCGCTCGCGGGTTCACGTTGAGCAGATCCTGCATGAAGGTGCCCTTGTCGTCGGAAAAGGGGCCGAACGACATTGCCTTCTGGCACCCGACAACATTCACGAAGAAATCGACTGCCTGCGCCATGTCGGGCACGGTGACGCCGGTGTGATCATGCCCGCGCATCCCGGGAATGCCTTGAGCGCTGGCGGAGCCGAGCGGCGCTGCGATCCCGGCCAGGATCGCCAGGACGATCGCTGACCTCGTAACGGTTGACCTCATCGACATGACTTCACTCCCTGTTTGGCGCCGCCTCGGCGGCGCGTGCGGTCATTTTCTGAAATTGTGTCATCGAACCGTCGAGCGAGGCGAAGCCCTGGCCCTCGGCGGCGAGGCGTTCGATGAGCGGCGCCGGACGAAGATTCTTGTCGCCCGACCGCTTCGCGAAGAGGTCGAGCCGATCGCGGATCGCTGCGAGGCCGACCTGGTCGGCATAGTGCATCGGCCCACCGCGCCACACCGGCCAGCCGTAGCCGTAGACCCAGATCACGTCGATATCGCCGGGCCGCGCCGCGATGCCCTCTTCGAGAATGCGCGCACCTTCGTTTATGACGGGAAGGATAAGGCGCTCGACGATCTCGTCCTTCCCGATCGGGCTCCGCGCGATGCCTAGACGGCGCGACGCCTCGAGGATGACCGCCTCGACCTCAGGATCATCTAACGGAACGCGCGACCCAGTCTCGTAGCGATAATACCCCTTGCCGGTTTTTTGGCCGAAACGGCCGTGTTCGCAGAGCGCGTCGGCGATCTCGGCGCGGGCGCCTTGGGCCTTCCGCATGCTCCAGCCGATATCGAGTCCGGCGAGGTCGGTTGCCGCGAACGGGCCCATGGGAAAGCCAAAGTCGACCATCGCCGCGTCGACTTCCTGGGGCAGGGCACCGTCGAGAAGCGCTCGCTCCGCTGCGATATTGCGCTGCCGGAGCATGCGATTGCCGACGAAGCCGTGGCAATTTCCGACCACGACCGGCGCCTTGCCGAGGCGGCGCGCGAGCGAGACGAGGGTCATGAGCACTTCGGGCGCGGTATCGTGCCCGCGCACGATCTCGACGAGCCGCATCACATTCGCCGGGCTGAAGAAATGCATGCCGGCGACCAGGCTTGGCCGGCTGGTCGCGGCGGCGATCCGATCGACATTGAGATAGGAGGTGTTCGTCGCGAGGATTGTCTCACGTCGCGTGAGGCGATCGAGCTCTGTGAAGATCTGCTTCTTCAGCTCCATCTCCTCGAACACCGCTTCGACGACGAGGTCCGCCCCGGCCGCGGCGTCGAAGCCGAGCGTTCCCTTGATTGCGGCGATGCGGCGCTCGGCATTTTCGGTGGTAAGTTTGTCGCGCTTCGCCGCGTCGCGGTAGCTCGTTTCGATCCGTGCAAGTCCGCGCTCCAGCGCCTCTGCAGTCGTCTCGACCAGCGTCACCTTGATGCCGGCATCCGCGAACGCAATGGCGATGCCGCTTCCCATGGTTCCGGCGCCTATGACGGCGACTTCTTCAATTTTGCGCGGCTTCGTTTCCGCCGCGACGCCGGGCAGCTTCGCCGCCTCGCGCTCGGCAAAGAAAATGTGGCGCTGGGCCTTCGACTGGTCGCCCGCGACAAGCTCGTCGAAGAGGGTGCGTTCGCGCGCGAGGCCCTCGTCGAACGGAAGATCGAGCGTGGCCCGAACGGCTTCGACACAAGCGTGCGGCGCCCGAAGCGCGCGCGCCCGTCTCGTCAGCTCGGCGGCGGTCGCCTCGAAGCTTGTCCGATCCGCTCGATCAGCCGCCAGCTTTTCGTCGGCATCGCGTAGGCGCCGCAAATTTCCTGTCCCGGCTATTCCGTGCGCGAAAGCGACTGCAACCTCCGACAGATCGCCCTCGGCTATCAGATCGACGAGGCCGTCTCGCACCGCCTCCTCAACTGAGACCGGCGTGCCGCTGACGATCATCCGGAGAGCCGCCACTGCTCCGACGGCGCGCGGCAAGCGCTGCGTCCCGCCGGCGCCGGGAAGCAGGCCGAGCTTCACTTCGGGGAGGCCAAGACGCGTCGACGGCGCCGCCACGCGATAGTGGCACGCGAGCGCGAGCTCCAGCCCGCCACCAAGCGCGGTTCCATGCAAGGCGGCAACGACTGGCTTTGTCATGTTGTCGAGCATTTCGACGACATCACGCAGCAAAGGTGCGCGGGGCGGTTTTCCGAACTCCTTGATGTCCGCACCTGCGGCGAAGGTTTTTCCGGCGCAGCTCAGGACCACCACGCGAACGGCAGCTTCCGCGTCGACTGCGCGCAGCGCTTCGGTGAGATCGGCGCGAACGGCATGCGAAAGCGCATTCACCGGCGGGTTGTCGATCCGGACGACCGCGACATTGCCGTGTCGCTCGACCTGGACAACGCGCGTTTCGCTCACGCTCCGCTCAACACCGCTGTCGCCTCGATCTCGACCTTGGCCGCGTCCTCGACAAGGCTTTTGACCTCGACCAGCGTCATTGTCGGAAAGTGCCTGCCGATCACCCCGCGATAAGCTTCGCCAACCTCCTTCAGCCGCGCGGTGTACTCCCGCTTGTCGGTCACGTACCAAGTCAAGCGGACAATGTGCTCCGGCCGCGCGCCGGCTTCGGCGAGAATCGCGACGACGTTCTGCAGCGCCTGTCGGGTCTGGGTCACGAAATCATCGCTCTCGAACACATGCTCCGTGTTCCAGCCGACCTGGCCGCCGACAAAAACCATCGGCCCGGCGGCGACAATTCCGTGCGCGTAGCCCGAGGCGGGCTTCCAGCCCCTGGGATGCAGCAGCTTCCTTTGATCGGAACTCGGCATTTTGCGGTCTCGTCTCCAGAAATGGGTGAATCCGGGTGCGTAAGGCCGGTCACGGTGCCCGCTGTCTCAGGACGAAGCGCTGGACCTTGCCGGTGGCGGTCTTGGGCAGGGCATCGATGAAGCGGATCGAACGCGGATACTTGTGCGGCGCGACCACTGCTTTCACGTGATCCTGCAGGCGCTTGACGCAGGCCGCGCTCCCCGTTTCGTGCGGCGCCAGCACGATGAAGGCCTTCACGATCTCGCCGCGCTGCTTGTCGGGGATGCCGACCACCGCGCAGTCGGCGACGGAGGGATGCGAAAGGAGCGCGGCTTCGACCTCGGGCGCGGCGATCGCTTCGTCGCCGGAGACGATCATGTCGTCGACGCGCGCCACGAAACGAAAACGCCCTTCCTCGTCCTGCCGGAACATGTCGCCGGTCAGGTTCCAGCCGTCGCGCACGAAGTCGCCCTGTCGAGGATCGTCGAGATAGCGGCAGCCTGTCGGGCCGCGCACGGCGAGGCGGCCGACTTCTCCGCGCGGCATCTCGCGCATCTCGTTGTCGACGATCTGCACCTCGTAGCCGGTCACCGGCCGGCCGGATGCGCCCGCTGCGGCATCGCCCACGCGGTTGGAGATGAAGATATGGAGCATCTCGGTTCCTCCGATGCCGTCGAGGAGGGGAGCGCCGGAGCGTGCCGTCCATGTCTCGAAAGTCTTGGCGGGCAGCGCCTCGCCGGCCGACACCGCGATGCGGAGCGACGCCAGATCCGACGCCGACGGTTTTAAGGCCAGGATGCGCTGATAGACAGACGGCGCGGCGAACGAGATGGTGGCCTTATAGGACTTGATCTCGCCGACCAGCTCGGCCGGACTGGCCTCTTCGAGGAGCACCGAGGCGGCGCCGAAGCGAAGCGGGAAGATCACGAGCCCGCCGAGCCCGAAGGTGAAGGCGAGCGGAGGGGTGCCGACAACGACGTCGGCCGGCGTGATGGCGAGGACTTCCTTGGCGTAGCCGTCCGCGATCGCGAGGAGGTCGCGATGAAAATGCATTGCCGCCTTCGGCTCGCCGGTCGCGCCCGTCGAAAAAGCGATGATCGCAACGTCGTCGCGGCCAGTCTTCACCGCCTGGAAGCGGACTGACTTCGCGAGCGCGATCCGGTCGAGCTCGGCATCGAAATTCGCCGTTCCGTCGAAGCCGATCACCTTCTTCAGAAAGCGGCTCGTCTTCGCCGCGGTGACCAACTCATCCATGAGCCGCGTGTCGCAGAGCGCGAGCTTGACCTCGGCCTTGTCGATCACCTTGGTGAGATCGGCGGCGCGGAGCGATGGCAGCGTGTTGACGACGACCGCACCGGCCTTCACCGCAGCGAGCCAGCAGGCAACCATGGCCGGATTGTTGGCCGAGCGGATGAGCACACGATTCCCCGGCACGATGCCGAGATCCTCGACGAGCGCGCGAGCCAGCCGGTTCGTCCAGTCGGCCAGCTCCTTGTAGGTGCGCATGCGGCCGTGGCCAATGAGCGCCGTCTTGTCGCCGAAGCCCTTTTCGACCATGCGGTCGGTGAGCTCGACAGCCGCGTTGACGTGCTCGGGATATTCGAAGCCGGCGGGAAGGAATTCCGGCCACGCCTCAGGTTTCGGGAGGTGATCGCGCGCAAACGTATCGAGATGAGCCGACGGCCCGAGCATTCTCATCCCTCCCCCAACACCTGTCGTGCGATCACGATCTTCTGCACGTCGGACGCGCCCTCATAGATCCGGAGCGCCCTGATCTCCCGGTAGAGCTTTTCGACGACGGAGCCGCGCCTGACGCCGTCGCCTCCGTGGAGCTGCACCGCCTTGTCGATGACGATCTGGGCGCGGTCGGTGGCGAAGAGCTTTGCCATCGAAGCCTCACGCGACACCCGTGCGGCACCCATGTCCTTCACCCAGGCCGCGCGATAGACGAGGAGCGCGGCCGCGTCGATGTCGAGCGCCATGTCGGCTACGTGGCCCTGAACCATCTGAAGGTCGGCCATCGGCGCGCCGAAGAGCGCGCGCTTCGACACCCGCGCGACGGTTTCGTCCAGAGCACGGCGGGCGAAGCCTAGTGCTGCCGCGCCGACGGTGGTGCGAAACACATCGAGTACCGACATGGCAATGCGGAACCCGTCGCCCGGTTTGCCGATCATCGCGGACTCGGACAGGCGCACGTTGTTAAAGCGGAGGCGTGCGAGAGGGTGCGGAGCAATCACCTCGAGGCGCTCGGCGATCTCGATGCCCTCGGCGTCAGCCGGCACGAGGAACGCGGAAATGCCTTTTGCGCCAGGCGCTTCGCCGGTACGCGCGAACACGACGTAGAAGTCTGCGATACCACCGTTCGAGATCCAGGTCTTCTCGCCGTCAACCCGATAGAAGTTGCCGGCCCGCGTCGCGGTCATATCCATGCTGGCGACATCGGATCCCGATTTCATCTCGGACAGGGCGAAGGCAGCAATGGCTCTGCCCTCGCGCGTCTTCTTCAGCCATTTCTTCTGCTGGGGCGTGCCGAAAAGCGAAAGCGCCCCCGTCCCGAGTCCTTGCATCGCGAAGGCAAAATCGGCGAGGCCGTCGTAGCGGGCGAGCGTTTCGCGAGCGAGGCATAGTGTGCGGAGATCGAGCGAGCCGCCGCCGTCGGGATCGATCGCCGTGTGCTTCAGCCAGCCGTCGTGTCCGAGTTGCGTGACAAGATCGCGGCAGGCGCGGTCGACGTCGCCATGTTCGACAGGCAGGTTCTCACCGCACCACGCCTCGAGCGACGCGTGGAAGGCGCGGTGGCGGTCCTCGAAGAAAGGCCAGGAGAGGAAACTCTGGTCAGCCATCAGTCGCCTTCGAAGATTGGTTTTTTCTTGGCGACAAAGGCCTCGTAGGCGCGGGCGAAATCCTTCGTCTGCATGCAGATCGCCTGCGCCTGCGCCTCGGCTTCGATCGCCTGGTCGAGGCCCATCGACCATTCCTGCACGAGTTGCGTCTTGGTCATGGAATGCGCGAAGGTCGGGCCGGACGCGAGCTGAAGGGCGAATTCGATCGCTTCGGATTCGAGTTTTTCAGCCGGGACGAGGCGATTGAAAAATCCCCAGCGTTCGCCCTCCTCGGCCGACATCGTGCGGCCGGTGTAGAGCAGCTCCGCCGCTCGCCCCTGCCCGATGATGCGGGGAAGCATGGCGCAGGCGCCCATGTCGCAGCCGGCGAGCCCGACGCGGGTGAAAAGGAAAGCGGTCTTCGCCTGCGGCGTGGCGAAGCGGATATCGGCCGCCATGGCGATGATCGCGCCGGCGCCCATGCAGACGCCGTCAACCGCGGCGATGAGCGGCTTGCCGCAATGGATCATCGCCTTGACGAGGTCGCCGGTCATGCGCGTGAAGGCGAGGAGGTCCTTCATCTCCATCGCGACGAGCGGACCGATGATGTCGTGCACGTCGCCACCGGAGGAGAAATTGCCGCCATTCGACGCGAACACCACGGCCTTCACGTCCTCAGCCTCCGGCAGCGCGCGAAAAGTGTCGCGAAGCTCGGCGTAGCTCTCGAAGGTGAGCGGATTCTTCCGCTCCGGACGGTCGAGAGCGATCACGGCGACCGCGCCCTCCATCCGCCAGCGGAAATGCGCAGGCTTCAGGCTCGCCATCACGCTCATCGACGATCCTCGCGACTCACCATGTTTCGCCTCCGGAGATCGAGAGTGCCTGGCCGGTTACCGCATCGGAGTGCGGACCGCACAGATACAGCACCGCGGCCGCGACTTCCTCCGGCTTGATGAAACGCTTCAGCGGGTTCTTGCCGGAGAGGATCGCCCGGGCCTCCGTGTCGCCGCGGCCGGTCTTCGCCACGATGTTGCCGACCGCTTGCTCGAGCATCGGCGATTCGGTGTAGGCCGGGCAGACGGCGTTCGCCGTGATGCCTGTCCCGGCGACTTCCGCGGCAAGCGCACGCACAAGGCCGACCGCGCCGTGCTTCGCGGCGGTGTAGGGAGCAACGTAAGGATAGCCCTTGAGGCCCGCGACCGATGCGATGACGATGAGCCGCCCCCAGCCCGAGCTTTCCATCGCCCGCAGCCCCTCGCGGAGCGTGAGAAACGTGCCGGTGAGGTTGACCGCCAGCATCCGCTCGAATTGTTCAAGACTGGTGCGTGCGAAGGGCGCGCTCTCGGCGGCTCCGGCATTGGCGACGACGATGGAGATTTTTCCGCGCGCTTCGCTCGCCTCGGCAAGGGCGGCGGCAATCGCCACCTCGTCGGTCACGTCGGCGACGACGGCGCCGACGCCCGGTGCTTTCGCGGCGACAGCATCGAGCGGCTCGCGTCGGCGCCCGACGATGGTCACGCGCGCGCCCTCGCCGGCGAGCGCGAGCGCGATTGCAGCGCCGATGCCGGAACCGCCGCCGGTGACGAGTGCGTGCCTGTCGGAGAGCGTGCCCATCGCCTCAGATCTTCATGACCGTGCTCTCGCGACGCTCGTGGAGGCGCCGGAGCTGGTCGCGACCGGGCCAATAGGGCTCGGGCCAGGCCTCCTGGTGATCGCCGAGCTCGGCTGCGGCATGCAGCGTCCAATAGGGATCGGAGAGGTGCGGACGGGCGAGGCAGACGAGGTCGGCGCGACCGGCCATCAGGATCGAGTTGACATGGTCGGGCTCATAGATGTTGCCGACCGCCATCGTCGCCATGCCGGTCTCGTTGCGGATGCGGTCGGAGAACGGCGTCTGAAACATGCGGCCGTAGACCGGCCGCGCCTTCCGCGAGGTCTGCCCGGCGGAGACGTTGCAGATATCGACGCCTGCCGTCTGGAGGATTGACGCGATCTCGACGGCTTCTTCGGGGGTGACCCCGCTGTCGCCGACCCAGTCGTTCGCCGAGATGCGCACGGAGATCGGCTTCTCCGCCGGAAAGACGGCGCGGATCGCGCGAAAAACCTCGAGCGGATAGCGCATGCGGTTCTCGAGGCTGCCGCCGTAGTCGTCGTCGCGCGTGTTCGTGAGCGGCGTGATGAATGAGGAGAGCAGATAGCCGTGCGCACAATGCAGCTCCAGCATGTCGAAGCCGGCGCGCTCGGCCATCTCCGTCGCTGAGACGAATTGAGCCGTTACCCGATCCATATCGTCGCGGTCCATCTGCCTCGGGATCTGGTTACGCTCCGACCAGGGGATCGCGGAAGCTGATATCAGCGGCCAGTTTGCCTCGGCGAGGGGTGCGTCCATCTCCTCCCAACCGAGCTGGGTCGAGCCCTTCGCGCCGGAATGACCGAGCTGGCAGCAGATGCGCGCTTCCGTCTCGCAGTGGACGAAATCGACGATGCGCCTCCAGGCGGACTCATGCTCGGGTGCATACATTCCCGTGCAGCCGGGCGTGATGCGACCTTCCGGGCTGACGCAGGTCATCTCGATGTAAACCAGCCCGGCGCCGCCTTTCGCCCGTTCGGCATAATGGACGAAGTGCCAGTCAGTCGGGCGGCCGTCGATGGCCTTGTACTGGTCCATGGGCGATACGACGACGCGATTTTTGAGTTTCAGGTCGCGGAGCGCGTAAGGCGCGAACATCGGCCGCCGAATGACATTCGTCGAAGCTCCCGCCCGCCGCTGGAACCAGGCCTCGGCGCCTTCAAGCCAGGTTCGGTCGCGCAAGCGTAGATTCTCGTGGCTGATCCGCTGCGAGCGGGTAAGGAGCGAATAGTTGAACTGCACGGGATCGAGGTGAAAGTAGCGCTCTATCTCCTCGAACCATTCGGCGGAATTCCGCGCGGCGGACTGAAGCTTCAGGACCTCGACCCTGCGCTCGTCCTCATACTTCTGGAATGCCGCGGACATGGTCGGCTCAGAATCGAGATATCCGGCGAGCGCGATTGCGCTTTCGAGCGCAAGCTTGGTCCCGGACCCGATCGAAAAATGCGCGGTCGCGGCGGCATCGCCGAGAAGCACGACGTTTTCGTGGTGCCAACGCGCGCAAAGGACGCGCGGGAAATTGAGCCAGGCCGAGCCGCGGATGTGGCTCGCGTTCGACATGAGGGAATGGCGACCGAGGTGATCCTTGAAGATCCGCTCGCAGGTCGCGATCGATTCCTCCTGCGACATCTCGCCAAAGCCGAATTTTTCCCAGGTCTCCTCAGCGCACTCGACGATGAACGTCGCCGTATCGTCGTCGAACTGATAGGCGTGGGCCCACACCCATCCGTGCTCGGTCTCCTCGAAGATGAAGGTGAAGGCGTCGTCGAATTTCTGATGCGTGCCGAGCCAGACGAACTTACACAGGCGCATGTCGATCTCGGGCTTGAAATGCTCTGCGTAGTCCCGCCGGACCTTTGAACTGAGGCCATCGGCGGCGACTACAAGGTCGAAGTCGCGCGCATGGGAGGCGGCGTTCTCGCTTTCGGTTTCGAAGCGAAGCTCGACGCCGAGTTCGCGCGCCCGCGCCTGCAGGAGGAGCAGCAGCGTCCTGCGGCCAATGCCGCAGAAGCCATGACCGGAGGACACCGTGCGCGTGCCCCGGTAATTGACGGCGATGTCGTCCCAATAGGCGAAGTGCGAGCGGATGGAGGCTGCGCTCTTGGGGTCATTCCGCGCCAGATTCGCTAGCGTTTCGTCGGAGAGCACGACACCCCAGCCAAAGGTATCGTCGGGGCGGTTGCGCTCGACCACGACCACCTCGTGATCCGGGTTGCGAAGCTTCGTCGTGATCGCGAAGTAGAGCCCGGCGGGGCCGCCACCGAGACACACGATCCGCATAGATTCGGCGCCCTCTTCGTCCTGCCGCCCTTCTCGCATCGGGCGGGATTTATTTCAAGCTTCAAACTTCTGATCCTCCCCCGCGAAGCGGGGGAGGGGGACCGCCGAAGGCGGTGGAGGGGGCAGACACTGTCACGACACCTGCGGGCCCCTCCACCGCACTGCGTGGCTAGGCTCCCCCTGATGAAGAGCGGGCAACCGCTTGCGCGATCATCAACAGGATGCCGTTCAAGCGGTGGTCGTCGAGCACATCGACGGCCATCACACGCAAGACCAGTACGTTTTGCTTCGCGAGCCATTCGTCGCGGCTAGCGTCATGACGAATCCGATCAGGATGGTCATGGATAGCGCCATCGACTTCGACCGCCAATCGGGCCGATACGCAAAAGAAGTCGAGAACATATGGTCCCATCGGATGTTGCCGTCGGAACCGCATCCCCTCCAGGCGACCTCCCCGCAAAGCCTCACAGAGGACGACCTCCGGCAAGTCATGTCGCGTCGCAGCGCTCGCGCCCGTTTGAAACGTCAGAATCGGCGCACGCAAATTTCACCCTCCCATGGCATCATACTAACCAGAGGGATCGCAGGCCCCGCACCTAGCGGTCGCCCCCTCCACCGCCTTCGGCGGTCCCCCTCCCCCGCTTCGCGGGTGAGGAACCAATGCTTCACCCGCTCAATACTAGAGCGTGCGAATGGTCTTCAGCGCGCCCTCCAGCATTTCGCCTTCCTCGTCTTTCAGCGCCGCTTCGATAAGGCGGTGCAGCCATTCGGCGGCGTCGTTACGGCCAGAGAGGATGGGCACCGCCGAAACGACGCGGTCGTATTTCGATTCGCCGCGCGCATGGGTGTCGCTGTAGCCCTTGATGAGACGCCGGCAGCGGAGCACCTCGACGCCGAGCGCGTAATCCTTGCGGAGGGTGTCGCGGGCGAAGCCGAGCCATTTTTCGAGATGCGCGGTCTCGATCCTGTGGCGCAGCGTGCGTCGCCGCATCCGCCGCAATCCGCCGAGGAGATAGAGCGCGAAAAACCAGTGGATTCGGTCGGTGCGGACATGGCGACCCTTGTTGACGACGCGGTCGAGCACGCGGGTGAGGCGCGGGCGCGCCAGAATGAAGGCACCGAGCCCCGCCGGCATCGTCCCGCAGACCTCCTCGATGCGCGGATGCATGAACTCGGTGATCTGCAGAACCTGATCCTGCCCCACACCGATTTCCCTCTCGACGCGGCGGAAGCGCGTGGCGCGCGTCTTCAGGTCGGCGACACGGATCACGTCGTCATAGGCCATTGCGTTCGCGACATACTTGGCGGCCTCAACGGTGAAGGCGAAGCCATTGTGAGCGCCGCCCGCCGCGCGATCGACGTCATGCAGTGCCTTCAGCCGATCGAGATACTCGCCGCCGTAGCGGACGTCCTGGAAATCGACGACCTTCCGCAGACCTGCATTCAGCATCGGCTGCGCGTTCGCCGGAAACGCGCGAGCGATGCGGTCGACGAGGCTCGCCCAGGCACGAGTCTCGCCCTCCGGTCCACGTACGGAGTCCTTCTCGGACCCGGTCGAAGCTGATGTGGCTGGTGGGCCCGAGCCTCTGGCGCCCTCCGCCTCCGGCCGTTGCGCTGCTTCAAAGCCGGCGCGAAACGCCTTGAGGCTGGCGGCCGCGCCGCGTCCGCCCGTCTCGACCGTCGCTTCGAAAGCTTCACGCGGGAAGGGCAGAACTTCCGCGCCCGCCAGCGCTCCGAAGAGGCTTGCCGAGATCATGCTGCCGTTCTCGGCCGCAAGCCGCTCCAGGTCCCAGCCGAGGAAGCGCTTGGCGTTCTTGCGCGCCGCGTCGAGCACCGGTTCCGGATCGGCGATGCCGCTTCCGGGCATGACCTTCTCGATGACGGCGAGCGTGCGGTGGGTGGAGGCGATGAGCGTGGTGCGATCCGGCGTGACGAGCCCTCGCATCATCGCGCGGCCGGCTTCCATCAACTCGGCGGCCAGCACGATGTCCACGTCCCCCGGCGCCGGCATAAGCGAGAGAATCGGCGTGCCTTCACCCTCCGGAACCAGTTCGATGTAGTAGATCGTCGCGCCGGTCCGCTGCGCGACGCCCGGAACGGATGTGGACTGGGCATACCAGCCGTTTCGTTCGGCGAGCTCGACGATCCAGTCGGAGATAACGCCACCGCCCTGACCGCCGACCGCGAGGATAGCGAGCTTGATGATCCGGTCGCCGGTGGAGGGCGGCGCAAGCATGGTTCAGGCGACCTCCGCTCCGAAGACAAGGCGTCTGGCGTCGCGACGCTTCTGCAGCCAGCTCGTCACTGCTGTACGCATGCGCGCGAAGAAGCGGTCCAAGGCGCGTGGATTGTGGATCACGTCGGCGCGGTAGAAGGACGGACAGAGGACCGCTGCATCGGCGACCTCGCCGCAATTGCCGCAACCGACGCAGGACTGGTCAATCGAGGCGACCGGGTCGTCACGCAGCGGATCGTCGAGCACCTTCACCGACAGCGACGGGCAACCCGAAAGCCGCATGCATGCATGGTCGCCGGTGCAGACATCCTCGTCCACGCCGAAGCGCGGCTTCACCACGCGCTCGCCGCCGGCAATCGCCTTGGCGACGAGCGGCTTCTCGCGGCGCTGCTTGTTGAGCATGCATTCCGACGAGGCGACGATGATCTTCGGCCCCTTCTCCATCGTCGTCAGCGCCTCTTTCAGCGTGTCGCGTATCCATTTCACGTCGTAGGTCCGGTCGGTTTGCCGGACCCATTTCGCCCCGACGCCGCGGACCGCGTCGGCGATCGTATGGCTGGTAGAGCGCGACCGGTTCGTGGCGCGGGAGGAGAGGATGTCCTGCCCGCCGGTCGCCGCCGAATAGAAATTATCGACGATGATCGTCACGCCGTTGTGCTTGTTGAAGACGGCGTTGCCGATGCTGCTCGAGAGCCCGTTATGCCAAAAACCGCCGTCACCCATGATGGAGATCGGGCGCTTCTTCGCCTCGACATTGAAGGCCGAGGCCGATGCCGGCCCTAAGCCGTAACCCATTGTGCTCGCGCCAATATTGAAGGGCGGCAGGATCGAGAAGAGATGGCAGCCGATGTCGGCCGCGATGTGGTGGGGGCCAAGCTCCTTCTCGACGAGCTTCATCGCCGCGAAGATCGGCCGCTCCGGGCAGCCAATGCAGAAGCCGGGCGGCCGCGGCGGCACGAACTTCGACAGGTCGGCGATCGGCGAGGCGTCCGGCTCGTTCGGCGCCCGATCGCTGTCGCTCAAAAGATCGGGCGCGTTCGTCCTCAGGAAGCTCCGGACGCTCGCGAGCATCACCGCGCCGGTGTACTCACCAGCGACCGGCAACGGGTCCTTGCCGAAAAGCTTCGTCTCAATACGCCCCTTGTGGAGCATCGCGCCAAAGGCTTGCTCGATATGGTTGGGCTGGCCTTCCTCAACGACAAGGATGGCGTCCTTGTCGCGCGCGAAGTCGAGGAATTCTTCATCGATCAGCGGATAGGTGACGTTCAGCACGTAGAGCGCTACGTCGGTATTGCCGCGAATGTCGGCGAGGCCGAGCCGCAGCAGCGCACGCATGACGCCGTTATACATGCCACCCTGCATGACGATGCCGACGCGGCCGTCCTTCGGCCCGAAGTGCTCGTTCAATCCGCGCTCGCGGATGAACTTCACCGCCGCCGGCCAGCGCTTCGTGATCTTCTCCTGTTCGTGGAGATAGGAGGCGGGCGGCAGCACGATGCGGTTCGTATCGCGCTGCGGGTTCTCCAGCGCTTCGGCCAGGCTCATCTTCGGGCGCTGGTTGTCGCGGGCCTTGAAGCGGCCATGCACGTGGCAGGAGCGTATGCGCACTTCGAGCATGACCGGCGTGTTCGACACTTCCGAAAGCTCGAAACCGTCACGCACCGATTTGACGATCATTTCGAGGTTCGGGCGCGGATCGAGCAGCCAGATCTGCGATTTCATCGCGAACGCGTGGCTCCGCTCCTGCATGATCGAAGAGCCTTCGCCGTAATCCTCACCGACGATGATGAGTGCGCCGCCCTTCACACCACCAGACGCGAGATTGGCAAGCGCGTCGGAGGCGACGTTGGTGCCAACCGTCGACTTGAAGGTGACCGCGCCGCGGATCGGATAGTGCACGGACGCCGCGAGCGTCGCCGCCGCGGTCGCTTCGGAGGCGCTCGATTCGAAGTGCACGCCGAGCTCGCCGAGAATGTCCTGCGCGTCGGCGAGCACGTCCATCAGGTGCGAGATCGGCGCGCCCTGATAGCCCGCGACGTAAGCGACGCCGCATTCGAGCAGCGCCTTGGTCACCGCGAGAATGCCTTCGCCGCGGAACTCCTCGCCGGCGCCGATGCGGAGCTGCTGCACCTCTTTCGCAAAGGATCGCTCAGCCATGACCGTTCATCTCCGTCCCAAGCGCGCCGTCAAATCTCGTGCCGCCTGATATTGCGCAAGACCCTCGTCAAAAGCCGAATCAACGTCTCGTATTCCGCGTCGGAAATTCCCGCGAACATCCGCTCGAAGGCGCCGTGCATCTCCGGCCAGAAGCAGCGGAAAACCTCTCGCCCGGCTTCCGTCACATGCACTTCGCGCACGCGCATGTCGCCGGGTCGATTTTTTCGGCGGACGAGGCCGTCGCGTTCCATGCCATCAAGTGCGCGGCTCATCGTCGACGGCTCGGTGACAGTATAGACCGAAAGCTCGTTCACGGTTGCGCCGGACATCATCGAGAGGACGGCGAGAGTCCGCATCTGGACGGTGTTGAGGTTATGCTCCCTGAGCCGCACCTGAAGGTCGCCGTTCCAGCGCGCCACGATCCGGTTCAGGAGATAGGGCGCAAAATGATCGAGGCCGATCTCGCCGAGCGTTGGCACGCGGGTCCGTTCGGCCTCCTCAGGCTCCGCGGCTGTTTTCATGATCGGCTCGGCGCGGCTCATGCGAGACGCTCCGCCAGCGCAAAGCCCGAGCCGCCGGAAAGTCCCGGTCCCGGATGGGTCGAAGCGCCGATCTGATAGAGGCCGCGGATCGAAGTGGTGTGGTTCACCGAATTGGAGAACGGCCGCCAGATGAAGGACTGATCGATGGAGCAGGCACCGCCGTAGGGATCGCCGCCGAAGAGGTTGATGTTCATCGCCTCGAGATCGGAGGGGGAGTAAGCACGCCGCGCCACGACGTTCTCGCGGAACCCTTCGATTTGGTTCGCCAGGATGGCCTCTACGCGGTCGGCATAGGCCTCGCGGATGGCCTCGCTCCAGCCGCCGTCCTCTGTGGCGGCTATCTTTCCCGCGGCGTCGCCCTTGATCGTCCGCGGGGCCTCGGGGAGCTGAATCCAAAGGATGCCGGCGCCTGCGGGGCATCGCGTTGGATCGAGCGCATGTGGCTGGCCGACGCAGATCGTCGGCACCTCCGGCAGCATGCCGCGCTCGCACTCGTTGACCGCTTTCGACACGCCGTCGAGGCCCGGAGTCAAATGGAGAAGCGCCACCTGGCCAAGCTCCGGCGCTTTCCAGCGCGGCGGCGCCTTCAGCGCGTAGTGGATCTGTATGTTGCCCTTGCCGTAGCGATAGTTTTCCGCGCGCCCGCGCGCCTCGTCGCCTGCAGTGGTTTTTGGCAGAAGCCGGCCGTAAAGCTGCGTCGGCGTCACCGAGCAGATCACGCCCTGCGCAGCCTCTATCGTCTCACCGGTCGCGAGGCGGACGCCACTCGCGCGGCTGTCGGAGACGACGATCTCGGCGACATCCGCGCCGGTCCGCACCTCGCCGCCCTGCTCTCGGATGAGCCCCTCGAAGGCGGCGGCGGCTTTCGCAGCGCCGCCTTTGACGACAGGCGCGCCGGCCGCTCCGAGAGCAAAGGCGATCACTCTGCCGATCTCGCCGGCAAAGGCGCTTTCCGGCCCGAGCCCGGCGTGCAGCACCCACGGCGCGAAGAGTGCCCGCACGAGATCCGACTGGTAGCGCGTTTCGAGCCAGCTCCGGCCCGAACGGAGCGCCTCGCCGAGCCGCGCGCTGAGGCCGCGCGGGCCGCGACGCCACGCTTCGCGGAGAAGCAGCTGCGCTGTCCCCCGCGTCCAGAGCGCGCCGCCGAGGAGACCGAAGACCAGCGCGGCGTCGCGCTCCACCGTCTCCACATCGGCGCGGTAGCTGTCTCCGTCCCCGGCGGCCACCTCATTGAGGCGCACGACATTCGCCGCACGGTCGGTCGAAAGGATAAGGCTGCGGCCGTCCGGGAGAACCACCCCGGTCGGACGCGGGACATGGGCAAAGTCGAGACCGTGCCGTGCGAGGTCCGGCCCGAGCTTGGCGAAAGCGGGCGAAGTGATGAAGAGGACAAAGGTCGTCGCCATCACGTCGTGGATGTATCCCGGCGCGGTGATCGCCTCGGTGCGCATGCAGCCGCCCGCCACCTTTTCCCGCTCCAGCACCAGAACCCGCCGCCCCTTCTTGCCGAGCAGCGCGGCGCAGGTGAGCCCGTTGATCCCGCTGCCGACGATTACATAGTCCGCGGCGGCTGCCATCGCGTGCTGCCCGCTTCCTCGCGTCTCAGCGCTTCGGCACGAGCGCCAGCGCCCGGATCGGGCTGCCGGTGCCATTGACGAATTTCAGCGGCGCGGCGATCAGAATCGCGCCGCGCGGCGGCAGCTTGTCGAGGTTGGAAAGGCTGGCGAGCCCGTAGCGGTTGTTCTTGTGCAAGAGATTGTGCGCGGGATAGGGCGGGTCGAAGCCGCCAGCTTTGCCGGCGTCGGTGCCGACCGTTTCGGTGCCCCAGCCGGCGATCCCCTTTCCGATCAGATACTCGATGCAGTCGACCGTCGGCCCGGGCGAGTGGGGCATGTTGTCCTTTACGTTCAAGAACTCAGCCTCGCTCCTATTGCGCGGGTACCAGTCGGTCCGCATCAGCACCCACGAGCCCTTCTCGATCGCGCCATGCTGTTTCTCCCAGGCGTGCACGCCATCGGCGGTGAGGAGGAAGTCTTCGTTCCCCTTGGTCTCCTTGCTGCAATCGATGACAGAGGCCGGGCCGACCAGCTTCTGCACCGGCAGCTTGTCCGTTGTCCCGTCCTTGTAGTCCTTGCCGGTGATCCAGTGGACCGGCGCGTCGAAATGCGTGCCGGAATGCTCGCCGAGCTTGAACCAGTTCCACGCCCAATAAGGCCCGTCAGCATCGTAGTTTGAGATCGTGTGGACCTCGATTTTCGGCGTGTTCTTGAAGGGCGGCGGGAGCTTGATGAGCGGTGTGTCGGGCCCGAGCGGCACGGCAAGGTCCACCACTTCGACGCCTCCCGACAGAAGCAGGGTTGCCAGTTCTTTCAGCGTCTCGGTCGCCGCCATGTCTCGTCCTCCCGCGAGCGGGAATTTTCCCGCCTAAGCCTCAGCGGGCAGACTAGTCCGAAAAATATGCATTCGCAAATATCTACCGTTGAAATACACTTGCGGCGAGAGCGGGCGGGGGCTGGGCCGCATGGAATTCGATGCCGTCATCGTCGGCGCTGGTCACAATGCGCTTGCCGCCGCAGTGCATCTGGCGAGCCGCGGCTGGTCGGTCGGCGTGTTTGAGCGGAGCGACGTGGCCGGTGGCGCGGTCAGGACCGCGGAAGTTACCCTCCCCGGCTTCCGGCATGATCTTTATGCCATGAATTTGAGCCTCTTCGCCGGCTCGCCGTTCTTGGCCGAGCATGGTGAGGGACTGAGGGCGCATGGGCTTGCCTTTGCGCCTGCCGAGCATTGCTTTGCCTCGCCGACACGGGACGGGCGCTGGTTCGGCGTTTCCAAAGATCTCGAAACGACGATCGCTCGCGCGGAGAAATTTTCGCATGAGGATGCAACGACCTGGCGTGCGATGGTCGCCCAATTTGGCGCCGACGCGCCGCACATCTTCAGCCTGCTTGGCTCGCCGATGACGGCGCGCGCGCTTCTGAAGTCCGGCTGGAAGGCGTGGCGGCAAAAGGGTACCGGCTGGATGCTGGAGACTGCCCGGCTGCTCGCCTCCTCGCCGCGAGAGTTTCTGGAGCGGAATTTTTCCGCACCGGAAATCCGCGCGGCAATGGCCGCCTGGGGCATGCATCTCGATTTTTCGCCCGACATCGCCGGCGGTGCGCTCTTTCCGTATCTCGAAAGCATGGCCAACCAGAGCTTTGGCATGGTGATTGGCGCGGGCGGCGCCGACACGATGATCAAGGCGTTAGTGTTGCGGCTTCAGGCGCTCGGCGGCTCGCTGCACTTCAATTCAGAGGTCGTCGAGGTCGTGCGCGAGAACGGACGCGCCGCCGCGATCCGGCTTGCGAGCGGCGAGACTGTCCGCGCAAAGCGCGCGGTCATCGCCGGTGTGACGCCGAACGCGCTCGTCGAAAAGCTGCTCGCCGGCGGCAGCGGCGATGCAGGATATGACCAAGGCGGACGAAAATTCCGCTTCGGCCCCGGCACCATGATGGTGCACCTCGCAATGTCCGCGCTCCCAGACTGGAAAGCGGGAGCTGAGCTGAAGCGCTTTGCCTATGTTCATCTCGCGCCCGACCTCGACATGATGGCACGCGCCTATTCTGAGGCGATGGCGCGTCTTTTGCCGGCCGAACCGGTGCTGGTCGTCGGCCAGCCGACCGCGATCGACCCGTCGCGGGCGCCGACGGGCAAGCATATCCTCTGGGTGCAGGTGCGCGTCTTGCCCGCCAAAATCCGTGCCGACGCCGCCGGTACGATTTCCGCGCGCAACTGGGATGAAGCGAAGGGCGCCTATGCCGACCGCGTCGGCGATCTCATCGAAGCCTACGCGCCCGGCACAAAGGCCAAAATCCTCGCCCGGTACGTGGAATCTCCGGCCGATCTCGAACGCAAGAATCCCAATCTCGTCGGCGGCGACAACCTCGCCGGCAGCCATCATCTGTCGCAGAATTTTCTGTTCCGCCCGCTACCCGGCTGGGCGCGCTACAAAACGCCGGTCAAAGATCTCTACATTATCGGCGCATCGACCTGGCCCGGCGCCGGAACGGGGGCGGGCTCCGGCTACATGCTGGCAAAGATGCTGGCGCGCTGAGGCACCGTACTTAGCGATCCGCTTGACCCGCAACCCGGCAAATCTCTAAGCTTGAAATATCGTCGCGGCCGGGCGAAGGGCGGGTCTGCCGGCCGCGAACATTGGGGACAGCGAAAGCTGTGAAATGAGGGAGAGGGGAATGCTCTTAACGAGACGGAATTTGATGAAGCACGGCGCTGCGGGCGCCGCCCTAATCTCCGCCGGCGGCTTGCCTTTCCGGGCTTTTGCCCAGGGCGAGGAGCTGACCATCGCCTATAACGTCAACCTGCCGTCCTTCGACCCGACGGTCGGCCCCTCGGCGGTCAATCCGACCATTCAGGGCATCTACCAGTCGGTCTTCGACCAGTATATCGCGCAGGCGCCGAACCTCGATCTGATCCCAGGCCTGCTGACCGAATGGGGCTGGAACGACGACCGCTCCAAGATCGTCATGACCGTGCGCGAAGGCGCGACCTGGCACGACGGCTCCGCGGTGACGCCGGAGGACGTCGTCTGGTCGCTGCAGCGCGCCGGCAACCCCGATACCGGCAACCCTATCCAGTTTGTCTGGGGGAAGGTTGGCAATTTCTCGATCGACGGCAACACCATCACGGCGGACGTGAAGGAGTTCGAGCCGACGCTCTTCAAATGGATGGGCTTCCTTACCGGCTACGTGCTGCCGAAAGTCTACTACGAGAAGGTCGGTGCGGAAGGCTTTGAGGCGGCGCCGGTCGGCTCCGGCCCTTACAAGGTTGAGGCCTTCGAGCGGAATGCCTTCATCAGGCTCACCGCGCATGAGGGCTATTGGGGCGGCGCGCCGGCCTACAAGTCCGTCATCATCAAGTTCGTGCCGGATGCCGCGAGCCGCGTCGCCGAAATCGAATCCGGGCAGAGCCAGGTGGTCTTCGACATTCCTTATGAGGAATTCGACCGGCTGAAGGAAAAGCCGGGCCTGAAGGGCGTGACGACGCCTATTTCCGACATTGCGATGATCTTCTTGAACGACGTCGAGCCGATGACCGACAAGAACGTGCGGCTCGCAGCGATCCACGCCATCGACAAGCAGCTCCTGATCGACCACCTCTTACGCGGTTACGGCGTCAAGATCGACACGCTTCAGGCGCCGGAATACGACGCCTTCGACCCCTCGACCACCGTCGCCCACGACCCGGCGAAGTCGAAGGAGCTTCTCGCCGCGAGCGGCTACTCGACCGACAATCCGGTCAAATTCAAGATCCAGACGACACGCGGCTTCAAGCCGAAGGACTACGAGATGATCCAGGCGATCGTCGGCATGTGGCGCGAGGTCGGAATCGAGGCGGAGATCGAGGTCTACGAGATCGCCAAGCATTACGAGCTGCGCGCGGCCGACCAGCTCGCGCCGGCGGCCTTCTACAACTGGGGCAACTCGATCGGCGATCCCTCGACCTCGACCGGCTTCGCCATGTTCGGCCCGTCGCCGCATTCCGTCTGGGACGGGCAGGATGTGATCGACATGATCGGCCCGCTCTGGGGCGAGGCGGACGAGGCGAAGCGCATTGCCGGCTATAAGGCCGTCGACAAGCACATCGCGGAGGAAGGCGAGGTGATCCCGCTGCTCCAGTATGTGCAGCCGATCGTCTTCGCCGACACGGTCGCCGTCACGCCGCACGTTTCGGGCGCTGTGCTGCCCTATCTGATGAAGCCGGCGGGCTGATCGACCCCTCGCTCCTCACCCGCGAAGCGGGGGAGGGGGACCGCCGGAGGCGGTGGAGGGGGCGAATGCCGACTGCGGCGCTCATGTCCGCCCCCTCCACCATGCTGCGCATGGCCCCCCTCCCCCGTCGCGCGCGACGGGGGAGGAACCAAGCCCACTTCCGCCGCGCATCCGATTCCCCTCCCCTCAAGGGGGAGGTTACGCTGCGCCTGCGATGACCGCCCTTCGCGCGATCCTCGCCCGGAGCGTGACCACACTGATCACGCTCTTCGGCGTGGCCGTCATCGTTTTCGTCGTCATCCGGATCGCCCCCGGCGATCCGATCGCCATGATGCTGCCGCCCGGTGCCACAAATGCCGACATCGACCGGCTGCGCGCCCTCTACGGCCTCGATCGCTCGATCCTCGAGCAGTTCTTCATCTGGCTCGCGAGCGTCCTTCATGGGAATTTCGGAACGTCGATCTCGATCCGCCAGAACGTGCTCTCGATCGTCCTTGACCGGCTGCCGGCTACGCTCGAACTCAGTCTTCTCGCCCTCATGATCGCGGTGACGCTCGGCACAACGCTCGCGTTCGTCGCGACGCGCTGGCGCGAGACGCCGGCCGAGACCGGTGTCGACATTGCCAGTGGCATTGCGCTGTCGGTACCGGATTTCCTCTGGGGGCTGGCGCTGATCCTGGCGCTCGGGGTTGCCTGGCCGGTCTTCGAGATCTCCGGCCGCGTTTCGCCCCGGCTGGAGCTTCCTTTCGTCAGCGATTTCTATCTCTTCGAAAGCCTGCTCCGGCTCCGCTTCGACATCACCGCCGACCTTTTGGATCATATGGTCATGCCGGCGGTGGCGCTGGCGCTGCCGCTCGCCGCCGTCATCGCGCAGCTCCTGAAATCGTCGCTCAAGGAGGCGATGGCGCAAGACTATGTAATGCTCGCGCGCACCAAGGGCTTTTCGGAAAGCCGCGTCATTTTCCGCGACGCTATGCGCAACGCGCTCCTTCCGACGCTGACGCTGACCGGCGTGCAGCTCACCTTCCTGATCGGCGGCACGGTGATCGTCGAGCGCATTTTCTCCTATGAAGGGCTCGGCAACCTCGCCATCGACGCCGTCATCAACCGCGACCTTCCGCTCATCCAGGGGATTGTCCTCGTTTTCGCGGTGCTTTTCGTCGGCATCAATCTCGCGGTCGACCTGCTGAACGCGTTGCTCAATCCGAGGCTTCGCCATGGCTGAGGCGGTGCTTGGGCGCGCGCGGGCACGTCCGTGGCGGCTGATCCTTGCCGGCTCATGGCTGGCGATCATTGTGTTCGCGGCTTTGTTCGCGCCGCTGATCGCGCCGCACAACCCGCTCGCCCAGGACCTGATGCTGGGGCGCCTGCCGCCCTTCTGGCTGCCGGGCGCAGAGCGCGGCTATCCCCTCGGCACCGACGGGCTGGGTCGCGATGTCCTGTCGAGGCTGATCTACGGGAGCCGCATCGCGCTTACGGTCGCCTTCGTCGCCGCGCCGGCCGCCTGCCTGATCGGCTCCGCGCTCGGCCTCCTCGCCGGCTATTATCGCGGCTGGCTCGACCAGGTCGTCTCGCGCATCGTCGACATTTGGATGGCGTTTCCGCCGGTGCTTTTCTCCATCCTGCTGGTTGCCGTGCTCGGCACCGGGCTGCATTCGGTGATCATTGCTATCGTAGCCATCGACTGGATTCGCTTCTGCCGGGTGGTGCGCGCCGAAACGCTCCACCAGCGCCGCATGGACTACGTCGACAGCGCCCGCGTCGCCGGCTTCCCGCAATCGACAGTGCTCCTGAAAGAGGTGCTGCCGAACGTGCTGCCGTCTATCGTGGCGCTGCTGTCGTTGGAGATGGGGATCGCCGTCATCGTCGAGGCGATCCTCTCTTTCGTGAACCTTTCCATCTCTACCGACGATCCGACCTGGGGCGGCATGATCGCCGAGGGCCGCACGATCATCCATTTCGCCTGGTGGGTGCTCGTCTTTCCGCTGATCGTCCTCTTTCTCACCGTGCTTGCCTTCGGTCAGTTCGGCGAGGGTCTGAAGGACCGCTACGACCCGGTGCTCCAGTGAGCGCCTATCTTGACATAAGCGATCTCAGCATTGTGCTCCGCCAGCATTCTGCCCGCCGGCTCCTTCGCGGTGTCAGCCTCGCGGTCGAGCCGGGCGAGGTGCGCGGACTGGTCGGCGAAAGCGGCGCCGGCAAGACGATGATCGGCAAGACGATCTTCGATATCCTGCCGCGCGCGGTGGCGGTCGTGGGTGGCTCGGTGCGCCTCGGCGGCGTCGAGCTTCTTGTGATGCACGGCAGCGAACGGCGCCGGCTGATCGCGCGCACCTCCGCATTCATACCGCAGGACCCGCTCTCCGCCTTCAACCCGGTGCGCCGCGTCGAGCCGCAGATGACCGACCGGCTGACCGCGATCCTCGGCTTGAGCGGCAGGAAGGCGCGCGAGCGGGCGCGGGACCTCTTGGCGGAGGTGCATATCAACGACCCGGACCGCGTGCTCCAGAGCTATCCGCACCAGCTTTCCGGCGGCATGCGCCAGCGCGTGCTCATCGCTTCCGCCTTCGCGGCCGAACCGAAACTGATCGTCGCCGACGAGCCGACGACCGCGCTCGATGTGACGGTGCAGAAGCAGATCCTCCGCCTCATCGCCGAAATGCAGGCGCGCCACGGCACCGCTCTCCTCTTCGTCACGCACGACCTCGGCGTGGTGGCAAAAATCTGCCAGAAGGTCACGGTGCTGTTCGGCGGGCGCGTGGTGGAGGACACTGACGCCGCAAGCCTCTTCGCCGCGCCCCGGCATCCCTATAGCGCGGCGCTCATCGCCGCGACCCCGCGCTACGACCGGCCGGAGGAATCGCTCCTTCCTGTCCCCGCGAAAGTCCTCGACCAAACCTGGCGGGAGATCGCCGACGCCGACGCCGAATGGGCGAGGGCGCACGCAGGAGCGCAGCTGTGAGCGAGCCGCTCTTCCGCGTCGAAAACCTGTCGGTGTCGCTCCCCGACCCGAAGCGGAAGACGCTTTTTGGGCGACGGCCGATGGTCGAGATCCTTCATGGCCTGAGCCTCGCGATCGAGGAAGGAACCGTCGTCGGCATCGTCGGCGAATCGGGATCGGGAAAAACGACGCTTGGCCGAACGCTCGTCCGGCTGCTGGAGCCGGCGGCGGGTACGATCCACTTCGCCGGCCGCGACATCACACATCTCGGCGAGGAGGCTCTGCGGCCGCTCCGTCGCGACCTGCAGGTAATCTTCCAGGACCCGCTGTCGTCGCTCAATCCGCGGCTGACGATCGGGGCAATCGTCGGACGGCCGCTGCTTTTCCATGGATTGGCGAGCACGCCGGCTGAGGCAAGAGACTTCGCCGCCGCGGCGCTCGTGACCGTTGGCCTCCCCGAGGGCTTCGCCGGCCGCTATCCGCACGAGCTTTCCGGCGGCCAGCGCCAGCGCGTCGGCATCGCCCGCGCGATCGCGTTGAAACCCCGCTTCGTGCTTGCCGACGAGATCGTTTCGGGCCTCGATGTCTCCTCTAAGGCGCAGATTCTCTCGCTGCTCGAACGGCTGAAGGCGGAGCTTCGTCTGACCGTCGCCTTCATCAGCCACGATCTGTCGGTGGTCCGGCGGCTCTGCAACCATGTGATCGTCATGCGCGGTGGCGAAATCCTCGAGAACCGCACGACCGCCGCACTCTTTGCGCAACCGGAACATCCCTATACCGCCGAGCTGAAGGCCGCGATCCCGCTGCCCGAGGTGGATGCGTCGTGGCTCAGGGCGAGCTGACCGTGCCGCCACGCTACTCAAGCTTGTCGGATTTGCGTCGTTTGTTTAGACATAAAACAGTTGCGGCGCGGCTCTGTCGCGACCGGTCACAGGCAACGAGAGAGCGATTCGTCCGGTGAGAAAGCAACCCGCAGCCGCCTCCGAACGAAGCAACCGCTTCGCCCGCCACCTCGACGCCGAATCGAAGGTCGCCGAGCGGCCACAGGACCACAAGATGGAGCTGCGGCTATGGCTGCGGCTTCTCGCGTCGGCAAACCTGATTGAGGTGGAAGTCCGCCAGCGGCTGCGCGAGCAGTTCGCAACGACGCTGCCGCGCTTTGACCTCCTGGCGCAGCTCGAGCGCGTCGAAAACGGGCTCCTCCTCGGCGAGCTGTCACGCCGCATGATGGTGTCGAATGGCAACGTGACGGCCTTGGTGGAACGTCTCGTCCGATCCGGGCTGATCGAGCGGAACGTGCTCGAGGCGGACCGACGCGCGGTGCGCGTGCGCCTCACCGAAAAAGGCCGGCGCGTCTTCGACGAGATGGCTGCCGCACATGCCAATTGGATCGGCGACCTCTTCGCCGGGCTCGACGAATCCGAGCAGAAAGCTCTCTGGCAGCGGCTCGGAAACCTCAAGACGTCGGTTCTCGCGGGATCCACACGGCGGAGCGCATCGGGGCGAGACGCGCCGGCGAGGCGACCGCAAAGCAAATCACCTAGAACTCGACCGTGAATCGCGCGATTCACGCGGGCCGCCGCGCCGCTGCCGCGTCGTCAACGTCAGAGAGCACAGTCGCCAGCATCGTCATGGTGCGCAGCGAAGCCTGGTGAGCCTCCCGATCGGCGGAGGCGCAGCAATTGGCGATAACCACCACGGAATAGCCAAGATCGGACGCGTCGCGGACCGTGTGCTCGACCGAGAATTGCGTCGCTAGCCCCATGACGTGGAGGCGATCGGCGCCGCCGACGCTGAGGAGCGCTTCGAGGTTCGTGCGCCGGAACGCGCTATTGCAATTGTGGGTGACGACGCTCTCCCCCTCCCGCGGCTCGAACGCAGCCAGCGGCGCCGCACCCCACGAGCCCCGTTTCAGCGCGCCGAGCTTTTCGACCACCGAAAACAGGCTGCAGTTGCGCAGCAGGTCTGAATAGTCTTCGGCGAAGGCGATATGAACGTGGATGATGGTCCAGCCGGCGGCGCGGGCTCGATCGAGCGCGCTCTGACTTGCTTCAAGGAAGGCCGCGGCTTCCTCGGTTTTCCGGTTGAGGGAGAATGGAATGCGGCCGTCCGGGTGGCAGATGTCGTTCTGGAAATGCAGGGCGATCAGCGCGTCGGCCATGGCGGTCTCCGTCATGCTCCGATCTTGACGCTTTAAGCTTGAAGTGTCCAATTGGCCGACCCGCGGAACGCGCGAAATCGGTCGAGTTTGGGGATCTGTCCGTCATGAGCGATGCACCGTCGAATACCGGCCCGGCGCCGCCGAACGTCGATCCGGGCGGCATCAAGGAAATCGCGGACGGCGTCTTCGTCATCCCTGACCATCGGGTGCCGCTCGTCCCCAACATCGGGATCATTCTCGGTACGGAGGCGGCGCTCGTCGTCGACACGGGCATGGGGCCGGCGAATGGAAGGCGGGTTCTCGACGCGGCGAAGCGCATTGGAAGAAATCGGCGGCTGATCCTGACGCTTACGCATTTCCATCCCGAGCATGGATTCGGCGCCCAGGCGTTCGAAGGCGCCGCCAAGATCCTCTACAACGCCACCCAGCGTGACGAGCTCAAGGCGAAGGGCGAAGCCTATCTCGGCATGTTCAGGGGCTTCGGCCCAGGCGTCGCGGCGGCGCTGGAGGGGACGAAGCTCGTCATGCCGGACGAGGTCTACGACGGGCCCGCGATGGAGATCGATCTCGGCGGGCGCAAGGTCGAACTGCGCAATTGGGGCCCCGCCCATACGCGTGGCGATCAAATTGTCTGGCTTCCCGCCGAGCGCATCCTCTTCACCGGCGACCTTGCCGAGGAACGGATATTTCCGATCTTCCCATGGTTCCCGCCGAACGACGCCGATCTCGATGCGGCGCGCTGGGCGAGCATCCTCACGGAGCTGGAAAGCTGGAAGCCGAAGATCGTCGTCCCCGGCCACGGCGATGTCGGCGGCGCCGAGATCCTTCGCGCCATGCGGGACTACATGCTCGATCTCGGCAGGCGCGTCGCGGCCGAGCGTAAGGCCGGCAGGGACGCCGACAAGATCGTCGCTGAGCTTGGTCCGAAGATTCGCTCTGAGCATCCCGACTGGGATTCGCCCGAGTGGATCGATTTCGCCATCCACTACTATTCCACGCTGAGCTGATTGGTTAGTCGGCCCAAGGCTGCCGCGAGAGTGATGGAGATGCAGGATCTCGATTCGGTCGCGCACGATTCGGTAGTAAATCCTGAACGGATAGCGAATGAGCGGCACAACCCGTACACTCGGTCTATCCAAAACCAGCCGAGCGCTTTCCGGCCACTTCGTCACCCGGGCAACAACAGCATGAATGCGCTGCTCCAACGGATCGGCCGACGTTGGGAAATTCTCGATGTGTAGGCTAGAATTTCGTCCAGATCTGCGCGTGCCGATTCGGTCCAGAAGACCTTCATGAGCCGCGGTATTTGGCGAACGTTGCTTTCACCTCATCGTCCGTGGCGAACCTGTCCTGCTCGGCGTCGCGGAGGCCGCGATCGATGCCGCGCAGCTTCGCGGCGCTCGCGCGGTGAGTACCAGAGCTAAGCTCCGCCTCTATCTCACGTGCAACTTGTGCAAGTTCCTCTTGCGCGTCCTCAGGCCAAGCCTGGGCGCGCTGAAGAACCTTGGCGATGCGGTTGTTCTCCATCGGCGAAATCTACCACAGGGCCGCGCCGGTCTGAAGGGGGGTGGTGATACTCAACGCCCGAACGGCCAGGTGATCTCCTTTCCGCCGGCGATACCCTTCGGGCGGAAGAGGATGATCAAGAGCATGATCAGAGCAAGGATCGCGTCGCCCAGACCGGGCGGCGCGGCGATGGTCACGCCGCCGATCGAAAAGCCTATCTCGACTTGCCGGAGAAGCTCGGTCAGCGCCGCGATGACGATGGCGCCGGCGACCGCGCCCGTGAGGCTTCGCATGCCGCCAATCACGAGCATTGCGACGACGAGGAAGGTGAGATCGAGATAGAAGGTCTCGACACGCACCGTGCCGAGGAAGTGGGCGAGCAGCACGCCGGCAATGCCGCTCAAGAACCCGCTGACGACAAAGGCGATCAGCCGGTGGCGGACGATATGGACGCCCAAAGCCTCCGCCGCTGCCTCGTCTTCTCGCGAGGCGCGGAGGAGCAGGGCGGACCGGCTCTCCTGGTAGATGAAGGCGATCACGATCGCCGCCATCGCCCAGCCAAGTGCTGTCCATAGGCCGACATAGATCGGCAGCCCCATCAGCGAATTCTGGCCCCCGGTGACCGACGTCCAGTTGCCGAGAACCACGTAGGTGATCACCAGCACGGCGAAGGTGGCGATGCTCGCCGATATGCCGGAAAGGCGCATCAGCGGCCAGCCGACGATGAGCGCCATGATCGCCGCTGCCCCGCCCCCGGCAAGCGCGCTTGCGAATGTCGGCCATTCCGCGCTCGCGATCACCGCGGGCAAATCGGGCAGAAAAACCGCCTTTGCTGCCGTCTTCATGGTGAGGAGCGCCGAGACGTAGGCGCCGACTGCCATGAAGGCGACGTTGCCGAACGAAAGGACGCCGGAATTGCCGACGAACACGTAGAGCCCGACGACGGCGACGAGGTTGACCAATCCCTGCGTCGCGCGCCGCTGAAGAACGCTCGGCGCGAAAGAGGCGATGATTGCGATCGTGCCGACAATTGCGACCAGCGCGATCAGCGGCCAGAGCCGACGCAGCCTCTCCGACGCATGGAGCACCATTCAGATGCGCTCCTTCAGCCCGCGCGCCGGGATCAGTCCCTGCGGGCGGAAGAGGAGTACCAGCGTCACCGCCACGAATACGAAGGCTTCGCGGAAGACGCGGAGATCAGGCGGCAGCAGCGCTTGAAGGAGGATCGTTGCGACACCAACGAGAAAACCTCCGAGCGCGGCGCCGGTCAGGCTGCCCAGGCCGCCGATGACCGTACCGACAAAGGCGATGATGACGAGCTGGAGACCCATGCGCGGTTGAACGATGCCGGTCTGCGCCACGACGAGACAGGAGACGGCGGCGGCGAGGAGGCCGCTTATCGCAAACGCCATCGCAATGACCCGGTTGGCGCGCACGCCGAGTACTCGCGCCATGCGAAAATCCTCTGCGGCGGCGCGCATCTGCAGGCCGAAGCGGGTGGCTTTCAGGAACCAGGACAGGCCGCCAAGGAGGATCGCGCTGACGAGGATGGTGACGATTTGGAGGCTCTGCGATCGGACGCCGAGAATCTCGACCTGGCGGCCGAGCGCCGGAAGAAAGTCGATGCCCTTCGGTCGCGAGCCGACGAAGAGGATAAGCGTCTTCTGCAGAAAGAAGCTGACCGCAAAGGACGAGATGAGCAGCGTCGCGGGATCGGCGTTGCGGAGGGGCCGGAAGGCGGCTCGCTCTGTCAAGAGCGCAAGCACGACTGCGGCGAGGAAGCCCGCCGTCAACATCACTGCCAGCGGCTGGCCGAAGAAAGCGAGCAGCACATATCCGGTGACCATGATCAATTCGCCATGCGCGAAGTTGATGAGCCGCATGACCCCGAAGATCAGTCCGATGCCAAGCGCGGTCAGCGCGTAAAGGCCACCGACGCTGATTGCATCGACGAGTGTCTGGACGAACCTGTCCATCAGGGACTTGCCGTCCGGTCGCGCATATGGATTCCGAAATAGGCGGCGTCGAAGCTGGCATTTCCGGCAAGCTCGGCCGGCGTCCCGCCGAGGCCAAACGCGCCGCCGCTCATGACGTAGGCGCGGTCCGCGATGGCAAAGGCACGCTCGGCATTCTGTTCGACAAGCAGGATGGTGACGCCGTCGTCGCGTATCGAGCTGAGCAACGCATAGACCTGATCGACGATCGCCGGCGCGAGCCCGAGCGACGGCTCGTCCAGCATCAGAAGCCGCGGCCGCGAAAGGAGGGCGCGTGCGATGGCGAGTTGCTGTTGCTCGCCACCGGAGAGCTGCCCGGCCGGCTGCCTTCGTCGTTCTTTGAGTATCGGAAAAGTCTCGAAAAGCCGGACGATATCGGAACGCACGGATTGCGCATCGTCTCGGATCGTTGCGCCGAGAAGCAAGTTCTCGTGGACCGTCAGGCTCGCGAAGATGTGTCGCCCTTCGGGCACGAGGGCGATGCCCTCTTTCACGACGTTCTCGAGTAAAAGGCGGGTGAGCGGTTTGCCGGCATAGGCGATCGTGCCAGAGGCCGGCCTGACGATGCCGGCGATCGCCGAAAGGAGCGAGGTCTTTCCTGCCCCGTTCGGCCCGACGATCGCGACAACTTCGCCTTGCCGAACTTCAAGATCGACGCCACGCACGGCGGCGATAGCTCCATAGCGGACGACGAGACCCGATACGGAAAGGAGCGACGCGTCCCCGCTCATTGCAGGGCGGTCGAGCCGAGATAGGCGCGCCGTACGTTCGGATCGACGCGGATTGCGTCCGGCGTGCCGGCGGCAATGGTGCGTCCTCCGTCGAGCACATGGATCCGGTCGCAGAGATTCATCACAAGCGCCATGTTGTGCTCGATGACGAGCACGCCGCAATCGTATTTCACACGAAGGTCGCCGATCAGGTGGCGAAGCTCGTTCGCCTCCGCCGGGGCAAGACCCGCGGCGGGCTCGTCGAGGAGCAGGAACCGGGGATCGACCGCAAGAGCGCGGGCAAGTCCCAAGCGGCGCTCCTCGCCATAGCTCAGGCCCGAAGCCGGACGATCCCCCTTGGCGGCAAGGCCCAGCTCATCAAGGATTTCGCGCGCGCGGTGACGGGCTTCGGCGCGGCTAAGTCCATGCGCCACATAGCCGACCTCCACGTTTTCGCTGACCGAGAGTCCCCTGAAGAGGCGCACCGCCTGGAAGGTGCGGACGATCCCCGCGCCGGGAAAATCGTGAGGGGGAAGGCGTGTGCAGTCGGTCTCACCTACGTGGATCCCGCCGGCGAGCGGCCGCTGGAATCCGGAGAGGACGTTGACCAATGTGGTCTTGCCGGCGCCGTTCGGCCCGATCAGGCCAAGCACCTCGCCTCGCGCGAGTGTCAGCGTCACATCGTCGACTGCGACGAGGCCGCCGAAGCGGACGGTCACCGCACGCGCCTCAAGGTGCATCGCTGACCGTCCGGCTATTTGCGGCGTTCCTATTGCAACGGGGGGAAGCTCTCCACGGTGAAGCGGCCAACGGCTGAAAACTTACCGCCCGTCACGCCGATGATCGACATCGGCCGCGTCGTCTGGATATGGAGATCTGTCGTGTAGGTCGTCGGCCCGATGACGAGCGGCTCCTTGTCAAAGGTGTCAAGCACAGCCGCGACCTTCGAGCCCTCGAGCGAGCCAGCCTTGTTTGCGGCATTCGCCCAGGCCTGGACGGCCGAGTAGCCGCGGAGGCCGTAGGAGACGTCGGCTTTCTTGCCGTATTTCGCTTCGAAGCGTTTGAAGAAGTCGTTCACCGCCGGGTCCGGATCGTCGCCGTATTTGGAGCCGTAGTTGACCACGTAGAAGTTGCTGAGGTCGGGCACGGTGCCAATCCAATAGTCGCCGTCGAGAGACTCGCCGGTGAGGATTGCGCCCTCGATGCCCGCCGCCCGCATCTGGCGGATCGCGCTTGGGCCGCCCGGCGCGTAGGAGCAGAAGAAAATGACGTCCGGCTTGGTCGGCAGGCTGGTGATACGGGTGACCTGCGCGGCAATCGATGCGTCACCGTTGAGGAAGGTATCCTCGCCGAGGAGGCCCGCATCGCCGGCCAGCTCCTTCCATCGGGTTCCCATGCTCGCACAGAGCGATTTGGTATAGGCGATGGTGTTGTCGAGGAGGACGTAGGCGGTCTTCCAGCCCTTCTCCTTGAACGCCCATTCTGCCAACAGCGCGCCCTGCGCCTGGCTGGCATTCGAGGTGGAGTAAGCGAGCGAGCCCACGCCCTGTACGCCAAACTTCGGATCGGACGCACCGGAGAAGGCCAGCACATCGCCCTGCTGCGCGACATAGGCGCCGGGGGCGCCGAAATCGAAGTCGCTCGGGAACAGGATCGCCTTGGCGCCCTTGCCGATCACCTCGACAGCCCCGTCGGCGCCGAGAGGCGGGTCGGACTTGTTGTCAAACTCAACGAGCTCGATCGGCTGACCGAGCACGCCCCCGGCGGCATTGATTTCCTCGACCGCAAGCTTGGCGCCGGCGATAGTGTCGGCGTCGATCGGCTGGAACCAGCCGCTAAACGACATGACCAATCCGAAAACCGGCTTATCGGCAGCCGTGACCGGGGATGCGAGCCCAAAAATCATCGCGGAGGCCGCGACTACAGCGCCTCTCAGTTGCTTGTTCATTCGACACCCCCTTCTCTCCAGTTTTCGCCTGGTCGCTCCGTACTGCCCGCGCGGCCATGTCCGGACCTGAGTTTCCCGCAATTCTGTCACGGCGTCGTGAAATTTCAAGCTTAAAGCGAATCTATGTCTTTGAACCCGCTTGGGAGTTCGTTCGCACCCCTCACATGCCTGACCGGGATCTGATCGGGCCTTTGAGACTGATAGTGCCCCGGGGGAGATCAATCGTTGCGCTTTTCCAGGTAGGCGACGAGGCGCACCAGCGGCCAGAGGATGATGAGGTAGATCGCCGCCGCGGCGATGAGAGGGCTCGGATTGGCCATCAGCGCCTGCGCGTCGGTCGCCTGTTTCAAAAGGTCCGGCATGGCGACGACGGATGCGAGCGAGGTGTCCTTGGCGATGGCGATGCAGTTCGATGTCTGCGGCGGCGTCGCGATACGGATCGCCTGCGGGATGATCACCTTGCCGAGCGTGACCCAGAACGGCAGGCCGAGCGCGTTCGCGGCCTCGAACTGGCCGGGCGGGATGGCCTTCACGCCGGCGCGGAACACCTCGGCCGTGAACGCCGCAAGTACGATCGAGAGCGCCAGCGTCGCCGAGGTGAAGGAATCGAGCCGGATGCCGACGAAGGGCAGCGCGTAGTAGATGACGATGAGGACGACAAGGATCGGCAGCGCGCGAAAAATGTCGATGAAGCCGACGGCGAGGAGGCGGAGCGGTTTTGGGCCATAGAGCCGCGCGATACAGATGAGTATGCCGGCCGTGGTGCCGATTACGATCGCCGTGATCGCGAGATAGATGGTGTTGACGAGGCCGCGCAGAAGCATCGGCAGGGCGCGCCACATGACATCGCCGTTTAAGAAGGTATCGACGAGCCCCTGCACGACGGTCCCCCGGAAATTGCGTGGCGCTGGCAGCCACCCAAACCGGACAATGCCACCATCATGGAAAGGGGAGCAACGGCGCCCGCCGCTGCTCCCCTTTATGTGTGACCGAAGGCTATTGCGCCATCGGAAGGTCCATCACCGTCACGGTGGAAGTGCCGGGATCGGCGTCGGCGCCGAGCCACTTCTTGTGCAGCGCCGCCAGCGTGCCGTCCTGCTTCATCGCCGTAATCGCGTCGTTGACGCGCTGCAGGTTGGGCGAGTCCTTCTTCATCATGATGCCGTAGCGGTCGGTCGTCTTGATGCGCTCGACGACATGCATCGTCGGCATCTGCATGAAGGCGAACTGGAGGCCGGCGATATCGCTGATCGCGCCGGCTACCCGGCCGGCCTGCACGTCGAGCAGGAGGTCCTGCTGGGCGTTGTAGCCCTTCAATTCGCCGAACCCGTATTTCTCGGTATTGGCCTGGATCCATGCCTCGCCGGTGGAGGTCGAGAGCGCGCCGACCGGCTTGCCTTTCATGTCCGCGAGGCTCTTCACGTCGGAATCGGTCGTGGTGGCGAGGGCCATGTCGCTGTCGTAGTAGCCCTGGGTGAAGGACTGGCTCTCCAGCCGCTCGTTGGTGATGGTGATGGAGGAGATCGCCATGTCGATGCGGCCGGAGCTGGTCGCTGCGAAGAGCGCCTGGAATCCGAGGTCCTGGATCACCATCTCGGCCCCGATGCGTTTGCCGATCTCGTTGACGAGGTCGACCTCGAAGCCCTCAAAGGAGCCGTCCTCTTTCTTGTTTTCCCATGGCGGGTTGGCGGGATAGGCGCCGACCTGAAGCGTTTCCGCCTGGGCGGGCGCACCCGCCGCCAGCCCGGCGATCGCCGAGGCCGCGACAAATGCATATGCAAGCAGCTTTGTCCTCATTCCCCTCTCCCTGTTCCCTGGCAATTCAGACTCACTGACCATCGCGACCGGCAAGCTTTGGCCGCGCACAGCGCGCGGACAGCAGGTCTTCACTGTCGGTCAGCATTCCACCGAATTCCGTTTCATTTCAAGCTTGAAGTTTCTTACGTCGGGCTGGCAAGATCGAGCAACCACCGTGACACGACCGGACGGAATGACCATGAGCGCAAAGCTGGCCACGCGTGCCAAGAACGAGGTGACGGGCGCGCATGCGGCGGGGCCCTTCCCGATCGACGCGGTTCGCGCGCAATTCCCCGCTCTCCAGCGGGACCGCGCCGGCTCCTTCATCTTCCTCGACAACGCCGCAGGGGCGCAGATCCCGCAGAACGTGCTCGACGCGATCAACCACCATCTCCTCGACCATAACGTCCAGCGCGGCGGGCGCTACGCCAAGAGCCGCGCCGTCGACCAATCCGTCGCGGAAGCCCGTGAGAGTGTCGCAGTTCTAATCAACGCGGCGAACCCAGCGGAGGTCTGCTTCGGCATGAACGCGACCTCCTTCATCCGCATGGTGAGCCTCGGCATCGGCCAGACGCTCGGCGAGCGCGACGAGATCGTCGTCACCGACATGGACCACGACGCCAACATCGCGACCTGGCTTGCGCTGGAGAAAGCCGGAGCGAAGTTCCGCTGGTGGCGGATGCGGGACGATGGAACGCTCCATGCCGAGGATCTGAAGCTGCTCCTCTCGAGCAAGACGCGCCTCGTCGCCTGCACGAAGACGGCGCATTCGATCGGCTCGATCGTCGACGTGGCGGCAGCGGCGAAGCTCGCGCACGATGCAGGTGCGGAGATCTTTATCGACTGCGTGCACTACGGGCCGCACGGGCTGATCGACGTGCAGGCCTGGGATTGCGACTATCTGGTCTGCTCCGGCTACAAGACTTTTGCGCCGCACATGGGCTTCCTTTGGGGGAAATACGACGCGCTGAAACGGCTCCCGACGTTCCGCGAGGACTTCATCCCCGACGAGCCGCCCCACAAGATCGAGGCGGGGACTTTCATCTACGAGAACGTCGCCGGCATGAGCGCGGCGGTAAAGTACCTTGAGCGGCTCGGTCAGATGGTGGCGCCGGGTACGAGCAATTCGCGCCGGCAGGATATCGTTTCCGCGATGAACGCTATCGGCGACTACGAGCAGATCCTGGCGGGCGCAATGCTGAAGGTGCTTAAGTCGAACGGCGCCACGATCTACGGCATCAGCGACGAGGGCCGGCTCAGGGGCCGGGTGCCGACGATCGCTTTCAATATCCCTTCACACACGCCGCAGGCGATCGCCGACGCGATGGACGCGGCCGGCATCGGCATCCGCGACGGTCACATGTATGCGCCGAGGCTGATGAAGCGGCTCGGGCTGTCGATGGAGACGGGGTGCCTCCGCGTCTCGCTCGTCCACTACAACACGCTCGATGAGATCGCGCGCTTCGGGCACGCTCTCGGGGCGATCCTCGCGAAGCCGGCCTAGTCGCCTCACGCTTATGCCGCATCCGCTCGCCAGCCCCGGCCGCTTCAAGCTCGGCGTCTTCTCTACCAATGCCGACGGCGGCCTCGCGCTGACCACTGTCCCCGAACGTTGGAAGGCGACGTGGCCCGACAATGTCGCGGCCGCGCGGATCGCTGACGAGGGCGGTTTCGACTTCTTCCTGCCGATTGCCCGCTGGGCCGGCTTCGGCGGCGAGACGCGCGCGCGCGAATGGTCGTTCGAAACCTTCACCTGGGCGGCTGGGCTCGCTGCACTCACCAAACGGATCGCCATCTTCGCGACGGTGCATGTGCCCCTCGTCCATCCGATCTACGCGGCAAAAGCGCTGGCGACTGTCGACCACATCTCCGGCGGGCGCGCCGGACTGAATATCGTCTGCGGCTGGAACCCTAGGGAATTCGCCATGTTCGGCACTGTGCCGGAGGAGCGTGCTTATGAGCGTGCGTCGGAATGGATCACTATCCTCGAGCGCGCCTATGCGGCCGACGAGCCGTTCGATTTCGACGGTGCATATTACAGGCTGAAGGGTGTCGTCTCGAGGCCGCCAAGCCTACAGAAGCCGCGTCCGGTGACCATGAACGCGGCCTTCGGCGGTCCCGGCCGCGATTTTGCCTCGCGGCACTGCGATTTCCTGTTTTCGACCTTCACCGACATCGAGGACGGACGGCGCCACCTTGCCGATATCCGCGCCCGCGCGGAGGCGGCCGGCCGCGACGTCGGCGCCTATACGGTGGCCCACGTCGTCTGCCGCGCGACGCAGGCGGAAGCCGAGGACGCCTACGACCGCTACGCCGTGCGCGAGGCTGACCACGCCGCGGTCGACAATCACATGGCAGGCAAGAAGCAGTTCTCGCAGTCGCACGACGAACGCGCCTATCGCGATTACCGCCAGCGCTTCGCGGGCGGCGCGGGCAGCTATCCGCTGGTCGGAACGCCGGAGATGGTAGCGGCGACGCTCGCCGAAATCTCGGCCGAGGGATGGGCCGGCGCCGCGCTCTCCTTCCTGAACTACACCGACGAGCTCCCCTTCTTTATCGAGCGCGTCTTCCCGCTCCTCACCGAGGCGGGTCTCAGGTCATGATCGCGGGCAGCGGAGGACCGCCGCCCTCCCGGTGTGGAACCAGCGCTATGCGACGAGGAGCAGAAAATGTTTGATCCCGCCGAGCCGACGCTCAAGAAGCGTCTCGCCGAGGGACGGCCGCTCGGCGTCTTCTGGTTCGCGCTCGGCAATGTCGCCATGATCGAGATGGCCGTCGCCGCAGGCGCCGAGGCGGTCGTTATCGACATGCATCACGGTCTTTTCGATCGCAAGGATCTGGAAGCCGCGATCGCAGCGGTTCCACCGGGGGTGCCTTGCCTCGTCCGCGTCGAGGACGACACGGCGACCGCGATAGGCCGCGCCCTCGATGCCGGTGCGGAGGGCCTGATCGTTCCGCTGATCGAGAGCGCAAAACAGGCGAAGCGTGCGGCCGCCGCATGCCACTACCCGCCGAAGGGCCATCGCTCCGGCGGCGGTATCCGCCCCTGGGGCCGGAAGGGCTATATGGAAGCTGCGGCGGGCGCGATCGCCGTCGGCCTCATGATCGAGACGAAGAATGGTGTCGACGATTGCGAGGCGATCGCTGCGGCGGCGAATGTCGACTTCATCTTCATTGGCACCGGCGACCTCGCGCTCTCGCTCGAAACGTCGCCGGGAAGCGTGGCGCATTCCCGTGCATGCCAGAAGATCCTTGCGGCCTGTCGAAACGCCGGCATGCCCTGCGGTATCTTCACGCTGAGCGGCGAAGCGGCCGCCGCGCGGATCGCGGAGGGCTATTCTCTCACCGTCGTCGCCAACGACATTTCTGCGGTCGGAGGCGCATTTTCCGAGGCGATACAAGCGTACGGCGAAGTGCGGGCTATGCAACCGCGCCCGCGCCGCCGCCGGTAAAGGGCGCTCCCGCTAACCGCCACAGGAGAGTTCGGGGCGACAAGCCGCGCCCGATCTGCTTTGCCGGTTGTCAATGTTTCCAGTGTTGTCGCATCGCCCAGGCTTTCGTATCATTGTCGCAAGCAGCCACCATAAAAGGCTGGGCTCGCCGTCTAGCGAGCAACGATACGTGCCCGATCACCCGATCCGGCACCGCAGGGAGGAGAATCCTGATGCGATATCTCAAGCTCATCACCGCTGCTGTCTTTGTCGGTTCAACGATCGTGACGGCGCTTCCCGCTTCGGCGGAGGAACTGACGATCAAGCTGTGGGCGCGCGCCGACCGCTCGGGGCCGCTCCGCGCGGGAAACATTGTCGCCGCCGCCGAGCCGCTGAATGCGGCGCTGAAGGCGGCGGGAAGCGACACCACGGTCAAGGTAGAGGTGTTCGAAGGGCCGGCGACGGGCTTCGATGCCGATGCGCTCGACATTCTGAAGGCGTTTTCAGTGGGCCAAGGCCCGGACGTCTATGTCGCCGCGCATGAATGGGTCGGCGAGTTCGCCAAGTCCGGCTACGCCATGGACATGACCGATTTCGTCGCCGCCAATCAGTGGGCCTTCGGTGACGTGATTCCGATCCTTTGGGAGGCCACGAAGGTCGGCGGCAAGGTCCACGCTATCCCGCAGGATTCCGAGATACGCATGTTCTTCTACAACAAGGACATGTTGCGGAAGATCGGCAAGGACGAGGCGTTCATCGAGGGCCTGCCCGGCATGGTCGACAAGGGCGAGTTCACGATGATGGACCTTTCCAACCTCGCCAAGGAGGTCGTCGACAAGGGCGCCGCCGAAATCGGCATTATCCACCGCTTCAATCCCGGCCCGGATTATCTGATGACCTTCGCGGCCTTCGGTGCGAAGTATTTCGACGAGGCGTCAGGAAAGCTCCTGCTGCCCAAGGCCGAGATAAAGCGCGGCCTCGAATGGTTCGCCTGGAACGCGCAGAACGGGGTCACGCCCCCCAACAATACGGCAATGGTGTGGGATGAGATCCAGGGCGGGTTCAAAACGGAGAAGACGTTCATCTACCACCAGGGCGTCTGGGCGACGAAGGAATGGATGCTCGGCGATGCCAAGGGCGCGACCTGGCCGACCGATGAAGCCGGCTATTTCCACAAGATCGGCTGGCTGCATGCGCCGGCGGCCGACAAGGGCGGCGAGCCGAAGAACTTGTCGCACCCGATCGTCTATATCGTGAACCCGCAGTCCGAGCATGCCGACCTCGCGGCCATGCTCGTCGCCTATGCGTCGCTGCCCTACTACAACACCCAGCACGCGGTAAGCACGGCCCACACTGGCATCCTAAACGGCCAGGCATCGATGCCTGAGTATCAGGCTGCGTGGTATCTCGGAGCGGCGATGCCGATGCTGGCGCGCTCGACCTTCATCCCGAACCATCCGGATTTCGGTCGCTACAATGGCATCCTGTTCAAGGGTCTTGAGGGCGTGGAGACGGGCCGCTTGACGCCTGATGAAGCGATCGATTTCCTCGAGGACGAGATGACCAACGAGCTCGGCGATTCGGTCATGGTTGTCGACAGCCTGAGCTGACGAGGCTTGGCGCGGGCGGCCGCTACGCCGCCCGTCCGCCGCGCAGCATGGCTCGGCCAGTGACCCGTCGCAGCGGAGGTTCCATCGGACGGCGCCTGGACCGGCTCCTGTTCCTCGGGCCGGCCACGCTTCTTCTCGTGCTCTTCTTCATCGCGCCGGTCGTCGTCGATATCGGCATCGCTTTCAGCGACATGGGGCGTAATCTCCGCGTCACCGAGTTCACGACCGAGAATGTGCAGCGGCTCTTGACCGGCGACCGGCGGCTCGTCGGCGTAATGACGACAACGTTCATCTATGTCGTTTTCACGCTGGGGATCTTCAATGTCGGCTATGGCCTCGTCCTGGCGCTGGCGACGACCGCGCTACCGCAGCGGACGGGCGCCTTCTTCCGCGCCGTGTGGCTTCTGCCCCGAATGAGCCCCTCGGTCGTCTACGCGCTCCTCTGGAGCTGGGTCGTGGCGCCGACTGACTACGGCCTCCTCAACCAGATTCTTACGGCCCTCGGCCTGCCGCCGGTCGATATGAAGAGCGATGCGCCGATGCTTCTCATCGTGCTCGCCAACGGCTTCATCGGAGCGTCCTTCGGCCTCATCATCTTCACCAGCGCCATCCGGTCGATCCCCGAGCATCTGTTTCATGCCGCCCGGGTCGACGGCGCCGGCGAGCTTGCGATCATCCGGCACGTCACCCTGCCGGCGATCCGCTGGCAATTGAGCTTCGTCACGCTCTACCAGGCGCTCTCGCTCCTGGTGAGCTTCGAGTATATCTGGCTGATCACCGACGGCGGCCCGTTCTTCGACACGACGGTTTGGGCGCTCTACGTCTACCAGCGGGCCTTCGACAGCGGCCAATATGCCTATGGCGCCGCGCTGTCGCTCGGCCTCGTCATCATCGGCATCGCGGTCGCGCTCATTCTGTGGCGGTTCTTCGACATGCGAGCGCTCCTGCAGAGGCCGCGGATCGAGGTGTCATGAGCGCAGCACTGGCCGAACCGATGGCCGTCGGCGCCACAGACTGGACTGAGCTTGCTGCCCGTGCGCGCACCCGCCGCCGCACCAAGGAGATCCTCCTCTACGCCTTCATGGCGATCGGATCCCTGCCGATCCTCGTCCCGTATCTCTGGCTCTTTACCGTCGCGTTCTCTGGTCGCACGGGCGCCAGCAGCTTCGTCCTGTGGCGCACCCTCGCCGTGCTCCTTCCGGCGCTCTTCCTCTGGTCGCTGCTTCGTCTCGGCCCCTGGCGCGGACGCATGCTCTGGATCTCCGAGGTCGCACTCGGCCTCGTGACGATCGCCCTCCTCGCTGTCCTGACGGGACCCTCCTTGCACCTCGATAATTGGCGGTTCCTCTGGAACCCGGACATCGCCGACACTCTGAAGGGGGCATCGGGGACGGGCGCCAAGTTCCCGAGCGTCTGGACCGCCTTCGGCAATTCGCTCTTCCTCGCGACCGTTCAAATGCTCATCGTCGTCAGCATCGCCACGCTTGCCGGCTACTACCTTTCGCGCTTCGATTTCGCCGGGCGGACGAGCTACCTCAAGGGCCTTCTCGTCCTGCACGCTTTTCCCGCGATGACGCTCATCATCCCGATCTTCCTGATGACCTACTGGATCGGGTTGCTTGATACGTTGACCGGCGTGATCCTCGTCATCGCCGCGTTGGAGCTTCCCTTCGCGATCTTCGTCATGAAGGGCTTCTTCGACGCCGTTCCGTGGGACATCGAAATGAGCGCAATGACCGATGGCGCCTCGCGGCGGCAGGCTTTTTGGATGGTGGTGCTGCCGCAGGTGAGGATCGGTATGCTTGCGATCGCGATCTTCGCCTTCTTGCGCGGCTGGGAGGAGTACGTCTTCGTCCGCACGCTGCTTCTCTCCAAATCGAACTGGACGATGAGCCTCTATCTCTTCTGGATGCGTGACGACGTCATGGGAACGGACTACGCAATGGTGTCGGCGATGGGGGTCTTCTACGTGCTGCCGAGTGTGCTCCTCTATACCTTCATGCAGAAGTATCTGACCCAGATGACGATCGGCGGGATCAAGGGCTAGCCATGGCAGTTGTCGAACTCATCGGCGTCACCAAGCGCTGGGGCGACGTCACCGCGGTGGAGCCGACTGACCTCAGGATCGACGACGGCGGGTTCGTCGCGATCCTGGGGCCGTCTGGCTGCGGCAAGTCGACGACGCTCTTCATGCTCGCCGGGATCTACGCCCCTTCGGCGGGCGAGATCCGCTTCGACGGTGCGGTAGTCAACGAGGTCGAAGCGCGCGACCGCAATGTGGGGATCGTTTTCCAGTCCTACGCGCTTTACCCGCACATGACGGCGCGCGACAACATCCTTTTCCCTTTGCGCTTCAAGAGCTTGGCGCGCGAGGAAGCGGAAAGGCGCGCGCGCGAAATCGCCGCGCTGGTGCAGGTCGAGGAGCTGCTTGGCCGCAAGCCGTCGGAGATGTCGGGCGGGCAGCAGCAGCGGGTCGCTCTGGCACGGGCTCTCGTCAAGGAGCCGCAGCTTCTCCTCCTCGACGAGCCGCTCTCCAATCTCGACGCGTCGCTCAGGCTCACCATGCGCGGCGAGATCCGCCGTTTGCAGCGCGAGCTTCGCGTCACGACCATCCTTGTCACGCATGATCAGATCGAGGCGACGACGATGGCCGACCGCATCATCTGCATGAGCAAGGGCCGTATCGAGCAGATCGGTACCGCCGATTCGCTCTACCACCAGCCGGACAGCCTTTTCGTGGCGGGGTTTATCGGTTCCCCGCCGATCAACCTGCTTGCCGGCGTTGCGGCCGGCAAGGATCTTCGCATCGGCGAGGTCACGCTTCCGCTTGAGGACGCGCTGAACGGACCCGTCACCCTGGGCGTCAGGCCAGAGGCGGTGCGGCTCGGCGAGCAGGGAATGTCGGCCACGATCGATGATCTCGAGCCGCATGGCCGGGAGACCATCTATTATCTCGCAACGCCGCTTGGTCCATTGCGGGCACTCGAACCAGGTGCGGCAGCTCGTTTCCGGATCGGCGAATCTGTGAAGATCAGCATCGAGCGGACACTGCTTTTCGACGACCGCGGCCGACGCATTGCGGGCGCTGAACCGACGCTCGCCGCATGACGGCACGGTTGCCGCGCCTCAAGTGGCACATGCTGAAACGCCGAGTGACCGACCCGCCCTTCCTGCGCGATAATCTCGAGGCAGGGCTCCGCGCCGCCGCGGCGCTGGAAGTCGATCTCGTCTCCACTTCGGACGGGCATTTCGTCTGCCTTCACGATGTGACGCTTGATCGGGAGACGACGGGATCCGGCCTGGCCGGCGCCAGCACGCGCGACGAGCTGCACCGGCTTCGCCAGCGCGGCGCGGACGGCAACGCGCTCGACGATCCGCCGCTCTTCCTCGACGAGGTCGTCGCGGCGATTGCGCGGCATCCGCATCGGGACCGGCAGGTGCAGCTCGATTTCAAGGAGCCGGGAGCCAGGTTCGACGATGCAATGCTCCGCCGTTTGCGCGTGGCGCTCGGTGACCTGGCTTCAGCCTTCATCTTCGGAAGCACCGACGCGGAGGTTTTCGCTCGCGTGCAATCATCGGCGCCGGAAATCGCGGTCGGCTTCGATCCGCTGGAGCTTCACGAGGAACGGATGCCGAAATCGGCGCAGGAATTCGAGGCGCTTGCTGAGACGACCACGCGGCTTGGGCCGCACGCTCGGATCTACTACCTGAACGCCGACCTTGTGCTCGCCGGATTGGCGGCGGGCGTTAATCTGGTGGAGCGCGTCTGCCGCGCGAGCGCCGAGGTCGACGCCTGGACGATCGACCCGACGCGGCCCCGCATCCGCGAAGATCTCCGCCGTCTCGTCGAGGCCGGCTGCCACCAGATCACTACCAACGATCCCGACGGACTTCTGCCGATTCTTCAGGAGATTGCGTGACGACGATTGTCGACCGGCTTGATCTGCCGGCCCTGGAAAAACGCGATGCGATCAAAAGAGGGCCAATTACGCTTGATGAATTTCATTCCTCGTTCTTGGCGCTTCGCTGCCTCGACCAGATTGAGCGCACCCCACCCCCTGCGCCGCCCGAGGCCGCGCCTGAGAGCGCCCGGATTCTCTTTTGGAACGCCGAGCGGTTGAAATGTCTGCAGCCGTCGTTCGACCTTCTGCAGCGCAGCGCCGCCGATGCTTTCTTGCTTTGTGAAATAGATGTCGGAATGGCGCGCTCTGGCAATCGGCACATGATCGCCGAAGTCGCGCGAGCGCTTGGCGCCGGTTACGCCTATGGGGTCGAGTTTGTCGAGCTCGATCTAGGCGACGCCCGCGAGCGGATGTGGCATCGCAACGAGACGAATTCCGCTGGGCTTCACGGTGCCGGGCTCGTATCGCCGCGATCGCTCGAGCGTCCGGCGCTGGCGCGGCTGGAAAAGTCCGGCCGCTGGTTCGACGGCGCGTTCGGAGAGCGGCGCGTGGGCGGCCGCATCGCGGTCATGGCCGAGCTGGCGCTCCGCGGGGGTAGCGTGCTCCTCGTCTGCGTCCACTATGAAAGCCACACCGGCCCAGCCGATCGGCTCGCGCAGACGCGCGTCCTTCTCGACGCTATCGACCGCCACGCTCCCGACCTGCCGGTCCTCATTGGCGGCGACTTCAACACGAGCACGTTCGAGCTTCCCACAAGCACCCAGGCCGACGTCGTCGCCGCAGCGCTTCACGAGGATCCGAGCCGCCTCGTCCTGCCGATGCAATACGAGCCGATGTTCGAGGTACTCCGCACGCGCGGCTATGATTGGGAGAGCTGCAACACGCTCGGAGCAACGACCCAGCGCACGCAACCCGACGGCAATCCGGCGCCGCCCTTCGGCCGGATCGACTGGTTCTTTGCTCGCAGGCTGGATTGCGTCGATCCTGCGGTGATACCGGCTGTCGACAATGCCAGCGTCGCCATTTCTGACCACGAAGCGCTGGCGGTGACGATCCGCTTAGCGGGAACCTGATTGATGCCCTATTTGCCGCTCGCCAAGGAAGCCGGCCAAGTCCATGTCTGCGCGCATCGCGGCCACAGCGTGGGGGCGCCGGAGAACACGCTGTCGGCATTGGACGCGGCGTCGGATCACGGTGCCACGGTCGCCGAGATCGACGTCGTGCTGACGCGGGACGACGCGATCGTGCTGCTGCACGACGAGATCCTCGACCGAACGACTAACGGCAAGGGCCGGGTTGCCGACCTCGATCTCGACTCGGTCAGGCGTCTCGATGCCGGCTCATGGTTTGCCCCGGAATTTTCGGGCACCCGCATTCCAACGCTCCAGGAGGCTCTTGCCACCGCCCGGTCGCGCCGGATTGGGCTTTTGGTTGAGATCAAGGAGCGGCAGCGCCAACAGGTGATGCTGGACAAGCTGGCGCGATTTCTCCGAGACGAGAATGCGCTGGAAGACATTCTGATAATCTCCTTCGACCACGTGAGCCTGTTGCGATTGAAGGAGCAGCTCCCTGCCGTACGCACAGAGCTCATCACGCATGCACGGCACGTTGATCCCGTGGGAATGGCGCAGGTCGCCAAAGCTCAATCCGTATCGATCGAATGGAACATGTTTCACCCCGACGACGCGCGCGCGCTGCATGACGCCGGTATCGCAGTCCGCGCTTCGATCCCACGACCGGACCGTTTTGCGCTTGGCCGCGCCTATGGGTTCGATGACGAGGCTCGCGTCGTAGAGCAAGTGGCCGCCGGCAACATTGACGTTCTTGCCGGTGACGACACTTCGTTCGTTCGCCGGCTGGTCGATGCGGCGGCTCTCTAGCGCAGCCTCAAAACCGGTTCTCCCTTTTGGGGATCACGTTCCAAAGCCGGTCAAGCGCTTCAAGGGCTCGACGAGCCCGGGCGTGGCGGCAAGTATCTCCTTGCCGAGCGTGAGGTCGTCTCCGGCGAGAAAATCGCTCGTCCAGCCTCCCGCCTCGCTGACGAGCACCAGGCCCGCTGCCGCGTCCCAGGAATTCAGGTGGCGCTCCCAATAGCCGTCTAACCGCCCCGCCGCCGCGTAGGCAAGGCCGAGCGCGCCCGAGCCGAGCCGGCAGTATTCGCAGCCGGCCGTAAGCAGCGCTTCGACCGCTCGCACATGGTAGGAGACCGGCTGGCGATAGCTGAAGCCGATGCAGATGCGGGCACGGGTGATGTCTGTCTCGCCGCTCACCCGCATCGGCGCGCCGTTCACGAAGGCGCCTCCTCCCTTCGTCGCCGCGAACAGCTCGTCCGCGAAGGGGTGGTAAATGAGCCCGAGCACGGACTCCGTCCCGACGACAAGCCCGATCGAGATGCACCAGAAGGGCACGCCGGTGAGGAAATTGTGCGTGCCGTCTATCGGATCGATGACCCAGACGGCGGAGGCCTCAAGATCGCGCGACGCGCCCTCCTCGCCGAGGAGTCCATCCTGCGGGAAGGCGCGCGAAAGGCCGGCAACGATCAGCGCCTCGCATTCGCGATCCGCCTCGCTGACGAGGTCCTGCGCGCCCTTGCGGTCGATCGCCAGGCGGTCGCGGCGCATGAAGTGGCCGGACGCTACTTTGCCAGCGTCGCGAATGACGGATTCCGCAACGCGCAGACGATAATCGAGGTCAGTGGGTGTCAAGCGAGGTCGCTTCTACGCAGGGGCTGGTCGTTTCACACTGGTCGCCCGCCGGTCATTCCGTCAACGCGGCACTTGTGTCACACACTGGGGAGAGACGTTGGTGCGGACCTACGCCGATCGTGGAGAAATCTGCCAAGGGCCGCCAAGGGTCAAGAGCTGCCGTCAGGAATGACCGCTTTGCGCCAGGAGCGGACGTCACCCTGCGCCCGGAAGCGGGCCTTTGGGCGCTGCCAAATGCGAGCATTCGGTGGTGAGTGACCGATGGATGGCTCTTAACCCAAAGCCGGCTTCGCTAGGACGGAATGGTGTCCTTCGCAGGCAGGCAACGAAATTCGATGCGCCGCTCTGTTCCGGCGCCGTCGGCGGAGGAAGCAAGGCTGCCCTATTGCTTCCCTCGGTCCGCATCAATCTCAAGGCCTCTCCCGCGACGGCCGAAAGCGACACCGTAGATATCCAAGTCGACAAGGACGGCGAGCTGACGGCGCATTGCCGGATGCAGCCTACGTCTTTGTCCGCTAAATGCTGGGACAGGGTGGCGGAGTACAGAACGGATGGATGGCGACCCACGACGGAGATTGAAGCTGCGCTGCGTCATCAATGCGGCCGGCACGATGACCGCGCTCGGCGCATCGGCGGCGGTGCCGGAGGCTGTCCGCGCCGCGAGCGAGATCCTGCCCCTGTTCGTCGAGATCGACGATTTGCAGCGACACGCGAGCCGCACCATCGCTGCCGCGACTGGGGCGGAGGCGGGTTTCGTGACCGCGAGCGCTTCCGCGGCGGTGACGCTCGCAATCGCGGCCGCAATGACGGGCAGTGACCTTGGACGCGTCGCTCGACTGCCAGACAGCAGCGGCATGCGGAACGCCGTCGCGATCCAGCGCGGGCACCTGATCGACTACGGTGCGCCGATCGACCAGGCGATCCGTCTCGCCGGCGCATGCGTCGCGCCGGTGGGCGAGGCCGGCCGTGCGGAGCCGCGCCAGTTGGAGGCGACGCTCGATGATACGACGGCGGCGGCGCTCTATGTGGTGTCACACCATACCGAGCAGAGCGGTCAAATTCCGCTCGTCGCCTTCGCCGGCATATGCGCGCGGCGCAATGTACCGCTCATTGTCGACGTCGCGTCGGAATACGACCTCACCGGCTTCATTGCGGCCGGCGCCGACATCGCAATTTACAGCGCGCACAAATTCCTCGGTGGTCTGACCGCCGGGATCGTGGCCGGAAGGAAGGAACTCGTCCGCGCCGCCTATCTGCAGAATGCCGGCATTGGGCGCGGCATGAAAGTCGGCAAGGAGGGGATCGCTGGCGCGATCGCCGCACTCGAGGCGTGGGCTGAGCGCGATCATGCCGCGCATCGGCGGGCGGAGGAGACACGCGTCGCCCGCTGGATGAATCGGCTGAGCGGCGTGAAGGGGCTTCGCGTTAAACTCGCACCCGATCCGACCGGAAACCCGATCGCACGCCTGCGGGTCACCATCGATCCTGCCGCCGGGACCAGCGCCTGGGATCTCGCCGACGCACTGGCCGAAGGCGATCGGCCCGTCATGGTGCGGGCTGACGAGATCGCGCGCGCCTATTTCGAGCTCGATCCCTGCAATCTCACGCAAGGCGAAGCGGAGGAGGTGGCGGAGCGCATCGTCGCGGAGATCCGCCGCGCGCAAGCCGAGCCGCGCCCGTCGACCTCCTTCGTGGAGTGGACGGCGAGGGGGAACGCCGCGCGACTTGCCTGGCCGGATCAAGCTGACTAGCGGCCGAAGTGATAGCGGCGCGGACGTGTCGCGATCACCGCCGAGGCGAAGGCGACTCCGGAGGCAAGCGCCTCCGCAAGCGATGCGCCGCGCATCATGAGCCTGATGGCTCATCTCGTCGAAAATGGTGGCGAGCGTCGTGTCTGACGACGTTACCATCAGCCGTGCATCCAATGAGGATTTGACATGCCAAGCCCCGAAGTCTCAATCTTTCTCTCTAGGGCAAGCGGGACCAAGGTGGGAAGCGAGCGATGAGCGCGGTGTCAGGCGAAAACAGCGCGCCGTTGCTCCGGCTTGAGGGGATCTCCAAGCATTTCGGCGCAATCGAGGCGCTGCGCGGCGTCAGCTTCGACGTCAACCGGGGTGAGGTCGTCGCGCTCCTCGGCGACAACGGGGCTGGCAAGTCGACGCTCGTGAAGATCATCGCCGGCGGCATGGCGGTGAGCGCCGGGCGCATTCTCTTCGACGGAACCGAGCGCCACTTCGCCTCGCCGACGGAGGCGAAGTCGGCGGGCATCGAGACCGTCTACCAGGACTTGTCGCTTTGCACCAATGTCGACGTCGTGGCGAATTTCTTCATGGGCCGCGAGCTCACCAGGCGAGTCCTCGGAATCCCTATTCTGCGGGAGCGCGCGATGCACGCGGAGACGGCGAACGCCCTCGCCGCCGCCGGCACGCAGATCCCCTCGCTTAGAACCAGGGTCGAACACCTGTCGGGCGGTCAGCGGCAGGCGATCGAGCTGAACCGTTTCGTGCATTGGGGCGGCAAGCTCGTGCTTCTCGACGAGCCTTTCGCGGCGCTTGGCGTCGAGCAGACGCGCCGCGGCCTCGAAATGGTCGAACGCGTGCGAAAGCAAGGCATCGGCCTTATCATGATCACACATGTCATGGCCCAGGCTTTTCAGGTTGCGGATCGCGTCGTCGTGCTCCGGCACGGCATGGTGGCGGGCAACGTGGCCACGGAAGCCACGAGTCCGGATGAAGTGATACGCATGATTACCGGCGACATCGGACGAGTCGCTGGCAAGCGTGATAACGGCGTTCAAGCAGGGAGGAATCCATGAAGTCGTTCAGTCGAATCCTGGCGGGGGCGGCTCTCGCCTTTGCCGTTGCCGCGTCGGCGGGTACTGCCGCCGCGCAGGAGATGAAGGGCAAGATCTACTACCTCGTGCCAACCTTGCTCGATGAATTTCAGACCGGCTCGATCGACGCCATCACCAAGTTCATGAAGGACGTCGGCTACGAGGTCATCTCGCTCGATGGGCAGAACCAGTCGACGACGCAGCTGAACCAGATCGACGACGTGATCAACCTGAAGCCGGCCGCTGTCATCCTTGCGGCTGTCGACTTCGATGCGGCGAAGGGCGGCATCGAGAAGATGCGTGCCGCCGGAATTCCGGTGATGATTTTCGACCGCCAGATCGTTTCGACGCCGTCCGACTTCACCTCGGTCGCCGGCACCGTCGAGATCGGCTACATCGCCGCAGCAGAGATCACGCGGCTGCTGACCGAACGGCACGGCTCGCCGAAGGGCAAGGTGCTGCAGATCCTCGGCGATCCGGGCGACCCCTACACCCTCGATATCCAGAAGGGTTTTGAGGAGAAGATGGCGGCGAATCCGGAGGTGACGATCATCACGCAGGCTGCCATGCAATGGGCGGCGGACGCGGCCGGCACTATCGCATCCGATCGGCTTCTTACCGATCCCGACATCGATTTGATCTTCGTCCACGCGGCACACCTCGCTGTCGCCGTGGCTGCGGTGCTCGAAGCGCAGGGCAAGCAGCCGGGAGACGTCATGCTGGTCTCGTCGAATGGCGCGCCCGTCGGCCTCGACCTCATCCGCAAGGGCTGGGAGCAGGTGGAAGTCGAGCAGCCGATGGTGGCCCAGGCCGCCGCGCTCGCCATGTTCGCCGACAAGATAGTGAACAAGGAAGAGATCAAGCCCGGGACCTACAACGTGACGGGGCTCGAGTCGGTGCTGACCATCGAGGCTTGGGGCCCGAACATCAAGATCCCCGGCGCGGCGATCACCAAGGACAACATCGACGACCCGAAGTTCTGGGGCAACCTGAAGCCGCCCACGGAGACTATCACGCCGGTCGAGTAAGTGCGGAACTTGGAGAGCCGCTCCCTCATGCTGAAGGGGCTTCCGCGCGAACGGCGGGCCTCGGAGAACGCCTGGTGCGTCTTCGGGGCCCGCCTTCTCCCGGAGCCTCGGATGAGGGGTGGCGATTGATCTCAGGTTTTTGAAGACATGACTGCCGACGCGGCAGACGTCGCCCCTCAAGCCGACGTCGCATCATCGGGACGGCAGGTCGCGATCGAGTTCGTCCTCGACAACCTCGTCTGGCTCATCCTCGTTGCGGCGCTGGCGACGTTCTCGCTCGCCATACCGAACTTTCTCCAGATCGGCATCCTTCTCAACATTCTTGAGCAATCCTCCTTCGTCGGTATTATCGCCGTGGGCCTGTCGCTCACATTGATCGCCGGTCACATGGACCTGTCGATCGAGTCGGTCATGGCGCTCGCCGCCATGACCGCGGCGCTTATCTTCGGCACCGGCGGCGCCGGCGGCGGCTTCACACTCGATCCGCCGTGGCTGACGTTCCCGGCTTCGCTTGCGATTGCGCTTGCGATCGGCATCGCCATCGGCGCCGGCAACGCCTTCCTCGTCGTTCGCCTCGGCATCAACGCATTCATCGTCACGCTCGCGGCCTATATTTTTGCACGGGGTGTCGTCGTCGCGATGTCGGGCGGGCGCTCCGTCTATGGGCTGCCTGACGCCATGCGGATCATGGCGATCGAGCGCCCCCTCGGCGTCCCCATGCTCGGCTGGATGCTGATCCTCGTCTATGTCGCCTTCGCCTTCGTGCTGACGAAGACGCCCTTCGGGCGTCACCTCATCATGATCGGCGGCAATCCGACCGCGACATTCCGCGCCGGTATAAGGGTAGGCCGGGCAGTGGCGGCAGCTTTCATCCTCTCCGGCGCGCTCGCGGGACTTGCAGGATGGCTTCTTGCATCGCGGACAGCGGGCGCCACCGCAAATCTTGGCATCGGGATGCTCTTTCAAGCCTTCGCGGCCGTCGTCATCGGCGGTGTCAGCCTGAAAGGCGGTTTCGGGCGGCTGTCGGGCGTCTTCGCGGGCGTGCTCCTCCTTTCGTCGATCCAGACCGCCATCAACGTCATGGGCATGCCGCCGCACTACACACAGATGATCCAAGGGTCATTGGTCTTGGCGGCGGTACTTCTCGACACGCTGAAGACGACCGTCCGGCGGCGCTTCCTCTGAATCGGCAGAAGGCTCGGCTCATGGGCGACAGGTTGAAGGACCGGATCGCGATCGTTGTCGGCGCCGCGCGCGGGATCGGCGCAGGCATCGCCGAACGGTTCCTTGAGGAGGGCGCCTCGGTCGTGATCGCCGACACTGACGAGACCGCGGGGGAGGCGACGACGAGGAGGCTTGGTGCGGTCGGCAGCTGCGCTTTCATCAAGGCCGACATTAGCGACAAGACCGGCGCGGAGTTCGTCGTTGCGGCCGCCTTAGAGCGGTTCGGACGTCTCGACATCCTAGTGCAGAATGCCGGAATCTATCCCTGGACGCTGATCGAGAACATCGCGACGGAGGAATGGGATCGCGTTCTCGCCGTGAACCTGAAGGGCACGTTTCTCGCGGCGCAGGCGGCGTTGAAGCCGATGAAGGCGCAGCGCTACGGCCGCATGGTGTTCACCTCCTCGATCACGGGGCCACGCGTCTCCAGCCCTGGCCACGGGCACTATTCGGCGAGCAAAGCGGGCATCAATGGCTTCATCCGCGCCGCCGCGATCGAGTTCGCGGCTTACGGCATCACCGTCAACGGCGTGGAGCCGGGCAATATCCTGACCGAAGGCATGCAGGCGCACCGAAGCGTCGAATTCATCGCCAGCATGGTGGCGATGGTTCCGCTCGGCCGTTTGGGCACACCGCGCGACGTGGCGAACGCCGCGCTCTATCTTGCCTCCGACGAGGCCGAGTACGTCACCGGAACCACCATCGTAGTTGACGGTGGGCAAACGCTTCCAGAGGGCAGCGACTTCAGAATTGTGCCGGCTTGAGCAAGCCCGTGCACCAGTTCCGCGGTGTCCGCATTAGGTCTGCTTATCTCCCAACATCGGCCGAATGGCTGACGTGGCGGTACTTCGCATTCGCGCCAACAGCGGACATCCTAAAGGGGGCGGGGACAGCGACGCGTCGGTCCTAGCCTTCGACAGCGGCCGACCGCCCTCGTCGACGGCCGGGCGGCGAGACTTGGCGAATCTCCTTCGCGCCAAAAAGGAGCGGTTGTCAGGGTTTCTCGTCTGCCTGCATCAGGAGCCAATAAACGGACGTACCAGATTCGTGGCATCGCGGCGGAGGGTAAGCCCGAAGCCCGGCCGGTCGCTCGGCTTGATCCTTCCGTTCACCGGAATCTCGTCGCCGTCGAACAATGTGCCGAAGACGGGCTGCACGATGTCGCCGCCGGGACTCGTATTGACATATTCGCTGAACGGAATGTTCGGCTGCGACTGCACGAAATGATAGGAGTAGGCGCCCGAGGCGTGCGGCACGACCGGGATGTCGTAGGCCGACGCCATGGCACTGACGCGGAGCGCCTCCGTCAGCCCCCCCATCCACATCATGTCCGGCTGCAGAATATCGATCGCCCGCCCCTCAATCAGCGACCGGAAGCCGTAGCGCGTGTATTCGTGCTCGCCCGCGGTCCAGCGCGTGTCCGGGCAACGCTGCTTCAAGATGCGATGCCCATCGATATCGTCGGGCGAAAGCGGCTCCTCGATCCAGTAGATATCGAGCGGCTTCAACGCCTCGGCCAGCGAAACCGCGTAGCCGACATCAAGCGACATGTAGCAATCCACCATAAGCGGGAAATCGGGCCCGACCCGTTCGCGGTGGGCGGCCAGAAACTCGACATTGGCCTTGAGCCCGGCGGGCCCGTCCGCTGGCCCGTGCGGAAGAGGTACCTTGCCTCCCCAGAATCCCTGCCCTTTCGCGATTTCCGGATGCGGACCCGTGCAATAGAGAGAGATATCGTCCCGCGTCGCGCCGCCGATCAGGGCGTAGACCGGCTCTTCGCGGAGCACGCCAAGCAGGTCCCAAAGCGCGAGATCGACGACCGAAAGGGCCGCTACCGTGATGCCCTTGCGGCCATAGGGCAGGCTCGCCCGGTACATCTGATCCCAGATGCGGTTCATGTCGCGCGGCTCGGCGCCGACGAGAAAGCGGCGGAAGTGCTTCTCGATCATGAAACAGGCGGGTGGACCGCCGAGGCCGGTCGCGACGCCGACCTTGCCGCCCTTCGTCTCGATCTCGACCACGATCGAGCCGAGAACGGCGATGCCCCAGCTCGTCCGCGAAGCCTTGTATTCGGGATAACCCGACATCGGATTGGCGATCAACGTGTCGATCAGCCAATGCCCCTTGTCGCGATCGTGATAGTCGCCGCCGGCGCCGCGCGCCTCGACGAGGAAGGCGCGGACATCGGTGATCTCGTCGCGGCGCATCGATTGCCTCACTGGAGATTGACGAACAGGCCGCCATCGACGAGGAGCGCGGCCCCGGTCACGTAGCGGGCGAGATCGGAGGCGAAGAAAACGACGACATCGGCGATGTCCTCCGGCTTGCCAAAGCGGCCGAGTGGTACCCGGCTGTCGAGATAGGCGCGCTTTTTCGGGTCGGACCAATCGTCGCGATTGATGTCCGTCTCCACCGCGCCTGGCATGACGGAATTGCAGCGGATCTTATGCGGCCCAAGCGTGATCGCGACCGATTGCATCAGCGAGTGAACGCCGGCTTTGGTCGGCGTGTAATGCGACTGCATCGCGCCGCCGACAAGCGCGCTGATCGAGGAGATTGCAACTATCGACCCACCCCTGCCCTGTTTCACCATCTGGTTGGCCGCCGCCTGGGTGGTGAAGAAGGCGCCGCCGAGATTGACGTCGACCACCTTGCGATAAAGATCAGCCGGCATGTCGAGAAAGGCGTGAAAGGGGCAGATGCCGGCGTTCGAGACGTGTATGTCGAGTCCGCCGAAATTCTTCACCGCCGCCTCCACCAGGCGCTGGGCGGTCGCCGGATCGGCAACATCGCCCTCGACGAGAACGCCCTCACTGCCGTGGGCTCTTACCGCCGCCAACGTCTCTTCGGCCGCCGCATTGCCGCCGAAGCCGGTATCCGCCTCGCGAAAATGATTGATGACGATACGCGCGCCCTCCCGCGCCAGCGCGACCGAAGTCGCTCGCCCGATGCCGCGCGAGCCGCCGGTGACGATCGCAACCTTTTCCTGAAGCAGCATCGCCGCTCTGTCCCTCTCTCAGGTTCACGCCGCCAGCGGGCCGAGGCCGGCGGTAGCGCGAAAATCGGCGTTGCGGATATCGAGCTCCTGCCCGGCGAAGCTATCGCCGCCGCGCGTGCAGAGAAACGCCATCGCCTCCGCCGGTTCGCGCGGGCTCGTGAGCTTCTCGCGTGGCAGCTTCGCGACCGGCCCGACACCCGAGGCGCGGATCGCGCCCTGCATGGCGGTATCGACCAGACCCGGCGCAAAGCCGAAGACCCTGATTCCCCGCTCGCCATATTCGGCAACGAGCATGCGTGTCAGCATGGCGAGGCCGGCCTTTGCCGCGCAATAGGCGCGCTCCAACCGGCCAGCGGCATATGCGCTGCTCCGGACGAGACGTTGACGATAGTGCCTCGGCCGGCGGCAATCATGGCCGGCAGCACGGCACGCGCCACCGAGGCGGCGCCCACGAGATTGACGCTGACATTCGCCGCCCATTCCGCCGGTTCGGTTTCGTGCAGCGGGCCGATCGGAACAATGATCCCGGCATTGTTGACGAGGATCGTAGGCGGGCCGAGCGCCTCGCTGGCTGCGGCGACCGCGGTCTCCACGGCGGCGGCATCGGTGACGTCGGCGGCGAGCCCGACAGCCCTGCCGCCAGCCGAGACAATCGCCGCGGCTATGGCTTCCGCATCGGCGTGCCTCCGCGCCGTGACTGCGACAGCCGCGCCCTCGCGGGCCAGCACGCGCGCCGTCTCGGCGCCGATCCCCCGCCCGGCGCCGGTAACGATGGCGATTTCGCCGTCGAGCCGCATGATCAGTCCATGTGCCATTGGAGCGGCAGCAGGAACGGAAATCCGCGCCGCTCGTCGACCTCGATCTTCATGATTGGAGTCATCGACTTTCCCCAGCGGGCATTGACCGGGTCGTCCTTCAGAATCGCGATGGTGCTGTCGAGGTCGTCGGTCTCGAAATAGCCGAAGAGGGTCAGGCCGTGGCGGAAGATCGAATAGTTGCGGATACCCGCCTTCCTCAGCGCATCCAGCATCTCCGGCCAGATCTCGTCGTGGCGTTTCTTGTATTCCTCCTCGTAGCCCGGCCGGACCTCGAGCACCCAGGCGTAATGGCTCATGCTTTGCCTCCCAGATAGTCATGCACGATCCGACCCGGAACCAGAGTGAAGTCAGCTCGCCAATGAAACCCGTCGAGCATGTCGACGACCGGCAGTCTGTACACCGGCGCCTGCGCGTTCGGCTGGAGCTCTACCGTGCACGGCCCGCTCCAGCATTCGTGTACGGCGACATCCGCGAGGCGCCGTGCCGTGAGCTGACGAATTGCCGGACGACCATCGATGTGGTCGACCGCCTTCAGGTTGATGTTCTCAGCGAAATCGAAATGCCGCTTCAGGCTGTCGAGTGTGTCACGCCGCTGCTTGTAGGCCATCGTGCCGGTGAGGATGTCGATGCCGTTCCGCGCGACCGTGCCAACCACAAGATCGCCGCGATATTCGATCTTCGGCTCGCCGAGTTTCTTCGGCTGGCCATGCACCTCGCGCCCATGCGCGACGCCGACATCGGAGGACAGGAACAGGTAGGGCGAATAGGAGCCTGCGAGATCGACCCTCGGCATGCGGCAGCCGACGGAGACATTCGACTCGCCATAGGGCCCGAGCCAATCCGTGTCGTTCATTTTGTAGATATGCGCGAGCACCACGTCGCTCGTCGGCTCGAGCGGCGGGGGAAGCACCCGCGCGACGGCGGCTTCCGTCGTCCGCCAGACGAGCGTCAGCACTTCAGCGTTGCGGAACGTGAAGGGAAAAGGCGGGATCGTAGGCGCATCCCACGGCGTCGAGAAGCCGGGCCTCAGAATATCCTCGACGGTAAGGCGGTCCAGCCCGCTGGCGCGGAGGTCCTTGCTCATACGGCCACCCTCGGCGGCGCGATGCCGTAGCCGGTGAAGCCGCCGGTGACGTTGATCAGCTCGCCCGTCACGAACGAAGCTTCCGGCGAGACGACATAGGCGACTGCCGCGGCGACGTCTTCCGGCCTGCACCAGCGCCCGACGGGGATGGTCTTCAAGACCTCGGCCTCGAATGCCTCCCACGTGAGGCCGAGCTTCTCTGCCTTCTCGCGAAAATGCTTCTCCATGCCGGTGCCTGGACCGACATGCCCCGGCGCCACCGCATTCACCGTGACGCCAAAAGCGGCAAGCTCGATGGCGAGGCACTGGGTGAACCCCCACAGCGCATTCTTCGAGGCCATATAGGCGCTCGAGTACGGATTGCCGAAGCCGAGCCGCGTCACGATGTTGACAATCCGCCCGCCGCCAGCGCGCATCATCGGCTTTGCCACCGCCCGGCAGGCGAGAAACGGCCCGCGCGCATTGACGCGTTGGACGCGGTCCCAGTCGTCGTCGCTCATGTCGACGACGAGCTTCTGCACATGGATCCCGGCGGTGTTGACGAGCACATCGATGCGGCCATGGCGCGAAAGAACGGCATCCATGACCGAGGTCACCGATGCGGAGTCCGTCAGGTCGAGCGCGATTCCCTCGCCGCCGAGCGGCGCGGCAACCTCTTGGGCGCCGCTCGCATCGCGATCGGCCACCACGACGAAATGGCCGTCCGCCGCGAGCCGCGCAGAAATCGCGCGGCCAATGCCGCCGGCCCCACCAGCAACGACGGCGACTGGCGCGCTGATCATGCGGCTTCCCAGGCGCGCACGACGTCGCGGAGCTGGATCGTCTCGGTCAGGATGTCGTCGAAGAGCGAGTCCATGTAGTCCTGATACGTGTATTCGAGCGCCAGGTAGCCGTCGAAGCCCGCCGCCTTCAGCGTTGCGAGCTGGGCGGACATGTTGATCGTGCCCTTGGCGAGCTTCGTCTGCAGCTGGCCCATCCTCGCTTGGCGGAGATGTACGTGCCCCGCATGTGGCGCGAGGACATCGATCTCTTCCTGACGATAGCCGAGGCAGATGAAATGCCCGTAGTCGAGCGCGAGCTTCAGGCCGGGCACCTTGTCAATTAGTTCGAGCACGAGCGCCGGCGTCTCGAGATAGGAATGCACGTGCGGCTCGATCGTCAGCATGATCCCGGCCTCTGCAGCAACGGGCAGGAGCCGTTTCAGGCTCGCGGCAGATTGTTCGAGCGCCTCCTTACGCCCCTGCCCGGAGTTGACGACGCCCGGCAGCACGAAAATCACGCCGATCCCGGCGCGCTTGCAGAAGCGGACCGCCTGCCTGAGGTCGGCGACGTTCGCCTCGATGTGTCTCAGATCCGCGAGATTGCGGTCGGCGAGCGTCGAGCCGAAGAGATGGTAGAGGCACGGAAGGTCGATCCCGAGCTCGAGCACCTCCTCGGCGACGCGTTCCGGCTCGGCGAGAAGCTTAGCCTTGTCGAGCGCCGGCCGATAGAAATAGCCGACGTCGAGGGCGCCAATCCCGAGCACCTTCGAGATGCCAGCTGCTTCCTGAAGAGAACAGGCCGGCAGCGACCAGGAGGTGAGCGAGAGCTTGAAGGCCATCACACTCTCTCCATGCGTCCGCTCTCAGCGGAACGGTACATCGCGTCAAGCACCTCGACCGCTCGCATGCCGGTCTCGCCCGGCGCACTGTTGTTCGCCTGACGACCGAGGCAGAGGTTAACGAGAACGCGAAGCGGTTCGTCGCAGGAATAGGCGCCGTCGCCAGCCTTCAGCGCAATGACCTCGTCCTTGCCGTCGCGGCGGCGAAGCTCCAGCCGCTCGCGTTCAATGTCGAGGAGGAGCACGCCTTCCGAGCCGAAGATGCGAATATCGATCTGGACGGGCCTGCCTTTGGGCAGGGTCGCTGCGCCGGAGAGGGCGGCCGTTGCGCCGCCGGTGAAGCGGACCACCGCCGCATCATAATAGTCGACTGCCGCTGGCGACTTGCCGGTCAGCGCGAAGACCTCCCGCGGCTCAAGATCGGGGGCGATGTGGAAGAGAAGGCCGAGGGGGTGAACGAGCTGACCCCAGCCGAAGCCGCCGGCGCCCTTCGGATCCGCCCAGGTCGAGGCCGGTGGCCGGAACATTGCGCCCTCCGTCTCCTTCATCGGCTGGCCCGCAAAAAGATCGTCGAGCGCGTTAGCCATCTGCAAGACGACGTGCTCGATCCGTCCGACCCTCTTTGCGAGACGCCGCGCATCCTCGGTCCAGAACTTGAAGTTCCAGCCGTAGGGGACGACGATTTCTCGGCCCGCCCGCCTCGCCCGGGCCACGAGGTCGCGCGCGTCCTTTGCCGTCGTGGTCATCGGTTTCTCCACGAGCACGTGGCAACCCTTCCCCAGCGCCGCCGACGCATGCTCATAGTGAAGCACGTGCGGCGAGGAGACGACGACGCCGTCCATCGGCACTGCGTCGAGCATGGCGCGATAGTCCTCGAATCCCTGCTCGATTCCAAACGTCTCCTGCACCTTGGCCAGCTCGACCGCGCCGAGACGGTTGACCGCAACGATCTCGCAGTCCGGATTGGCCCTCAGCACCGGTATGTGGTTGGCGACAGCCCACCAGCCGGCGCCGATAATCCCGATCCGGGCCTTGCTCATGCCGACGTGCTCATGGCGTCGAGAGTTGAGCGATGGACGTTCCGCATGTGGACCACCATCGCCTTTTCCGCCGCATCGGCGTCACGCGCGGAAAACGCCGCAACGATCGCCTTGTGATCGGCGAGCGATTGCTTGAGCACGCCGGGCGTTTCGGACGCGATCCGCCGATATTCCATGCCGAGCACGTAGAGCGAGTGCGATACGCGCACCAGGAACGGGTTGCCGGTTGCCTCCATGATCGTGCGGTGGAACTCGAGGTCGGACACGCGAAAGCCGAGGGCATCGTTGACGAGGTTCCGCTGCACCACGACGATCGCCGCGAGCCGCTCGATATCCGTCTCGGACAGGCGCTCAGCCGCCATGCGGGCGATTCCGCCATCGACGAGAACGCGGGACTCATACAGCGCGTGAACGTTCTGCGTATTCAGCGTGATCAGAAACTGCAGCGGCCCGAGAAGATCTGCCGCATCGAGCGACGAGATGTACGCGCCGCCGCCTTGGCGGGTCTTGACGACGCCGAGAATCTGCAGGCCGCGCATCGCCTCGCGAAGGCTCGGGCGGCTCACCTGCAGCATCTGCGCGAGATCGCGCTCAGGCGGGAGTTGGTCCCCCGGCTTGAGATTTCCCGTCCGAACCAGATCGAGAATCTTCTTGGCGACCTGGTCGGCTACCGAGTTCCGCTCCACCGGCGATAGAATAGGCAGCGCCTCCGTCATCTCAGTCGCCCAGCGCGCGGGTGCGGATCTGGTCGAGGCTGACAGCGAGCATCAGCACGATGCCACGCGTCACGTCCTGCCAGAAGCTCGATACGTCGATCAGCGTCAGCCCGTTGTTGAGCGTGCCGAGGATCAGCACTGCGAGCAGCGTCCCCCAGACGCTGCCGCGCCCGCCGTAGAGGCTGGTGCCGCCGAGGATGATGGCTGCGATAACCGTCAACAGATGCGGCGATGCGGCGTTCGGGGCGGCCGCGCCGAGCATTGCCCCGAGAATCGTGCCGGCGACGGCGCCGCTGATGCCCGAGACGATGTAGAGGGTCATCTGCACGCGCTCGACCGGCAGGCCAATGAGCCGGCTCGCCTCCGCGTTTCCGCCCGCCGCGTAAACGAACCGGCCGAAGCGCGTGCGCCGCAGCACCACCGAGAGGACGAGATAGGCCGCGATCATCAGGATGAACGGGACCGGGATGTTGAAGAGCCGGCCTGAACCCACCCAGTTGAAGCCGGGAACCATGAGCGCGCGGGTCAAGCCGCCGGTCAGGATGAGCGCCGTGCCCGAGACGATGCTCATCATGCCGAGTGTCACGATCAGGGGATTGAGCTTCAGCCGCGTTGCGAAGAGGCCGTTGACCGCGCCAATAGCACCGCCGATGACGAGGACGCCAAGCGCCGCAAGCCAGATGTGCAGGCCGGCACCGTGAAGAACCGCGATCATCACACCGGAGAGACCCGCAATCGCCGCCACGGAGAGGTCGAGCCCGCCGGCGATGATAAGCGGCGTGCCCGCCGCCGCCATCAATCCAATGAAGGCGACGTTCGAGCCGATCGCCATCATGTTGCGGAGCGTCAGAAAGAACGGGGAGAGGACCGAGAAGACGAGGAGCAGCCCGAGATAGAAGATGAGAAGAATGGCAACCCCCGACCATGTCTGGCCGAGAAGCGCGAGCAGCCGCTGCCGCAACGGCGAGGTCGAAGGTTCGGGGCGAACATTGGCCGCTGTCATCGCTTCAACGGATTCACGCGGCATGGAAGGCCGGATCGGAGGCCGTGACGGCCATCAGGCTGGCGGGTGCAGCGCCCTTGTCGAAGCGGCCGACGATGCGGCCCCGGTCGAGCACCATCGAGCGGTCGCTGATTCCAGCCACCTCCTCCACATCGGAGGAGAGAACCAGCACCGCCATGCCACGGTCTGCGAGCGCCCGGAGCTCGAGGTAGATCTCCCTCCGAGCGCCGACATCGACGCCGCGCGTCGGCTCCTCCAGGATCAGAAGCGCAATCCCGTCGACCAGCCAGCGCGACACGCACACCTTTTGCTGATTGCCGCCCGAGAGCGTCCGCATCTTCTGTTCGGGCCCGCGCGTGCGAATGCCGAGTGTATCGATCCAGCGCTTCGCCTGGGCCGTCTCCGCGGTGCGGGAGACGAACATGCCCTTCAGGTAGCGGTCCTGGAACGGAGCGACCATGTTCTCGCGAACGGTTAGGTCTCCGATGATGCCCTCGCGTTTGCGATCGGCGGCGACGAAACCGATGCCTGCGTTCTTACCGGCGCGCGGCGATTGTGGCCTGTAGGGCGCGCCGGCGACATGAACGGTCCCGCGATTGACCGCGCCAAGGGCGCCGTAGAGCGCACGCCCGAGCGTCTCGATGCCGGAACCGATCAGTCCGAAAACACCAAATATCTCGCCCCTCCGAACGCCAAACGAGATTTCGGAGAGGCGGCCGGCGACGTCGAAGCCTCCGACCTTCAACACCTCCGCGCCGGCAACGGGCCCCTTCGAGTCGCTCGCATAGAGATCGCCGGCGACGGCGCCTAGCATCGCCGCCAGAACCTCGCCGCGCGACGCGGTTGCGGTCTCGAACGTGCCCGCATTCAGACCGTCGCGCAGGACCGCGATCCGGTCGGAGATTTCAAAGACCTCGTTCAGATAGTGCGAGATGTAGATGACCGCGACCGATTGCGCCTTCAGCCGCCTTATGATGCGAAAGATGAGCTTCGCCTCCTGCTCGGTCAGCGTTGCCGTCGGCTCGTCCATGACCAGGATGCGGGCGCGCCCGGCGAGCGCCCGCGCGATCTCGACGATGCGCTGCTCGGCCACCGAGAGCCGCTTCATGGGTGTGTTCGCGTCGATTGACCCGAAGCCAAGCTGGTCGAGGAGTTCGCCGGCGCGTTTGCGCATCGTCTCATCGTCCACGACGCGAAATCCCGGTCGGCCCTTCATGGGAAGGTCGGCGAGCAGAATATTCTCGGCCACCGTCATGTCGGGCATGATGGAAATTTCCTGCGGCAGGATGCGCACACCCGCGGCGACCGCCGCGCGCGGGTCGGCGAACACAACCTCCTCGCCATCGACCCACACCGTGCCGGAATCGCGCGTGTAGACGCCGGTCAGGATCTTGACCAGCGTCGACTTGCCCGCGCCGTTCGATCCAAGCAGCGCGATCACCTCGCCGGGCGCCACGACGAGATCGACATTCGCCAGGACAGCGACGCCGCCGAACGATTTGCCGATACCGCGCATGTGCAGGCGGGGCGAAGCCGATGGGGGTGTCGCGGATTTCGACACGTCGGTAATTCCAGCGAAGAGTCGATCGCGTGGAAGGCAGGGGATCGAAATCCCCTGCCTTCGTGCAATCGCTACTCAGTCGGGATCAGGTCAATCGAGCCGGCCATGTCGGGCGACTTGCGGATCTCCGCGAGGTGCTCGACGAACTTTTCCTGCGGAAACGCCATCTCGATGCCCTCGCCTTCCTTGCACGCGAAGTCCGGATAGTACTGACAGACATTGCCCTTGTGGACCATGACATGGGTCTGCAGCACCGTCGGCGGCAGGTCGATTCCGGCAAGCTCGGCGAGCGCCATTGGCACGAGGAAGTTCCCGTAGCGCTCCGGGAAATAGCCAACCGAGGCGACGAAGGCCGGCTCGTCAACCAGTGTCTGCGTCTCGTCGGCGCCCATGCCGACCGCGATGAGATCGGCTTCGCGGCCGCCCTGTTTGACGGCGCGGAGAATGCCGGTCGTCGCCTGGTCGTTGATCGCCGTCGCCATAATCGGCACCCCCGCCGGAATGCGGCCGAGCACGTTGTTGGTCTGCGTGAAGCTCTCCTCGAGCGTGTTCTTCGTGTCGATCTTGATGACGTGATCGTCGGGGAAACCTTCGACGGTCGCCAGGAAGCCGGCCAACTGACCGCCGGTTCGCATCGCGGGGACCGCGCCGGACTGCGGCAGATCGCCGAGGATGAAGTAGCCTTCCTTGACCTTGTCGGCGCCGAACTTGGCTATCGCCGCCTGGCCGAGATAGACGCCACCCATATAGCCCGACCTCGGATTGTTGGCGCCGAAGAAGGTGGCGCCGGGCATCGGGATATCGATCGCCGTCACTTTGATGCCGGCGTCGTTCATCTTCTGCATGATGGTGGCGCCGAAATTGGCGTCGGTCTGGAATTCGATCACGTAGTCGACGTTGCGGTTGATGAAGCTCTCGGCATTGGCGAGCGCGGTGGCGCCGTCGAGCCGGTTGTCAGCGATCACAAGCTCGAGGCCCGCGGCTTCGGCGTTCGCCTTGATGCCCTCCTCCACCTTGGCGCAGAAGGGGATGTCGCGCTGCAGATTGGCGAAGGCGAGCACGTATTTCTCGCCGTTCCTCGGCGGCGTCTTGGCCATGGCATCGACTACCGCCGCCGCGAGATTTTCGGCGGAAAGCATTTCGCCGGAAAAGCCGGTCGGCGAAAATCCGTGGAAATCCTGGGCGGAGGCGCCGCCGGCCATCAGGGCCAGCGCGCCAGCCGCAATGGCGGTACGAAGCTGCAAGGACAACAATGTCATGGGGTGCTTTCCTCCCTGGTACGGCCGACCTTGCTTGTAATTGGTCAGGCCAATTAAGTTCTCAGCATTGTTAGCCGACGACCGTTGCCTTGCCAAGGCGGAAGACCGCGAAGCGGGGGAGAATCCATGAGAATCGCCGGGATGGAGGTCTTTGTTCTCCGCTGGCCAGAGCCGAACGACTTCAACCACGACCGCATGACCGTCCTTCTCCGCGTCGACACGAAGGAGGGAATCAGCGGCTGGGGCGAGGCGATCGCCATGTGGCCGGAGGCCTGCCGCGCGACCAGGTCTATTATCGAGGATGGCTTCGCTCCCCTTCTTGCCGGGCACGACGCGCGTGACGTCATGGCGTGCTGGAAAACAATGAAGGAGCACAGCTGGTGGTACGGGGAAGGCGGCATCGCCGCGCTCGCCATTTCCGCGATCGACATGGCGCTCTGGGATATCGCCGCCAAGGAGGCCGGCGTGCCGCTCCATAAGCATCTCGGCGGGCGCGTGCACGACGCGCTACCAGCCTGCGCGAGCCTCCACGTGAACCACGCGACGATCGAGGACAGCGTCGCAGCGATCAAGCGCCATATCGACAACGGCTTCCGTTCGGCCAAGCTCGGCCTTGGCAAGCGAGGCCTCTCCCAAGCCGGCCGCGACCCGGACTACGACGTGGCACTGGTTGGCGCGCTGCGCGAAGCCATCGGCACGACCCCCGACATCATGGTCGACGCGGGAAACGGCGTCCGCTGGGATGTCGAAACGGCCATTAGAACAACGCTCCGCATGGAGGAATTCGGCATCAAGTGGATGGAAGAGCCGCTCCACCCAAACAATGTCGCCGGCCACCAAGATCTGAAGGCGAAGACGTCGACGCTCATCGCCGCAGGCGAGCGCGAGTGGGGCTTGCTTGGCTATCGGCGCTGGATTGAGAGCGGCGCGATTGACGTATTCGGCATCGATCCGGCGCGGGTCGAGGGCGTCACAGGCTTCCGCAAGATCGCGGCGGAGATCGAGGCCGCCGGCAAGATCGTCAATGCGCATGCCTGGAGCACCGCAGTTCTGACCGCTGCGAGTCTTCACCTCTCATTCACCTCCTCCGCCGCGATCCTCGTTGAGCTGAAACCGATCCCTGGACCGATGCAATTCGAGCTGATCGAGGAGCCGTTCTGGCACGAGGACGGGCTTGTGCGCGCACCGAACCGCCCTGGTCACGGCGCCGAACCGCTCGGCGCAGTTGTTCAAAGGTACCGAATTTGAACCGCGGCGTAGACCCTCAAAGGCATCTCGGGGTCGGCTCGGCCGGAAGAACCGCCTCGGCGCCAGACAGCGGGAGCGCCTCTGGTCGGTACTACCCGAGCTTAGGAGGCGTGCCGCACGGTCATCGCAAGTATCTGAAAAAAAATGGCGCACCCGACAGGATTCGAACCTGTGACCTCTGCCTTCGGAGGGCAGCATTGTTAGGATGCCAACCGCTTACTGACCGATGTAATTCCCCAGAAAACAGCATCAGAGTCAGTCAGCTACGCACATAGCAAGTTATCCTGCACCCTAATCCAGGTCAATCTCAAACTAACTCTCAAAGGCCTTTGCTGTGACCGGCAGGGAGTGACTTACCCTATGGGGGAAAACTGAGCACTCGTCCCAGTTGGATACCTGCACGAAAAATTTCGTCAGTCTCGCAGTGCCGAAGCCAAGTTTCCAGCGCTGGAACCCGCCGTCCAATAAGGACCTAGCTCTGCCTCTAAGCCCAATCATTCTACGAGGAGAGAGTATAAGCGAGGCACTGATTATTGAGACCCTGATAGGCTATCAAGCAGTAGGGCCACGCTCAAAATGAACGTCAATCCCTGAAGAGGCGTGGCACGTACTCCGCACGATGACCCCACCGTAGAAACTCTTCGAAAGGGACACAGCTCTGACGGTAGTTAGCCACGAACTTTGTTATCGCTCGAGTGATGATAACGGTCGCCTCAAATTCGGAGAGCTGGTCCCGGTTTCTGAGACAGGTGGCTAAGGTGGATGCGACGACGAGA
>CAYTTC010000005.1:0-87872 GCA_964440525.1 uncultured Propylenella sp.
AATATTCCCGGATTTTTAGGTGGAGCGGCACGGCGCCGAGGAACGGCACGCCGATTCGCGCGGCCTCCTGCTCGGCGCCGCCATGTCCGAAGATGTCGGTGCGTTCGCCGCAATGCGGGCAGAGAAAAGTGCTCATGTTCTCGACGATCCCGAGCACCGGTACGTCGACACGCTGAAACATCGCGAGTCCCTTTCGCGCGTCGATCAGCGCAAGATCCTGCGGCGTCGAAACGATGACGGCTCCGGCGAGCGGCACCTGCTGGGCCATGGTGAGCTGCGCGTCGCCGGTGCCGGGCGGCATGTCGACGACGAGCACGTCGAGCTCGCCCCAGGCGACCTCACGCAGCATCTGGACGAGAGCCGACTGCACCATCGGCCCGCGCCAGATCATCGGTGTCTCTTCTTCCACCAGGAAGCCGATCGACATGACTTTGACCCCGTAGCGCTCGAGCGGCTTCAGCACGCGTCCGCCGAGAGGCTCCGGGCGTCCGCGGAGACCGAGGAGCCGCGGCATGGACGGGCCGTAGATGTCGGCGTCCAAAATGCCGACCTTCAGCCCGATCGCCTGGAGGCCGAGCGCGAGATTGACCGCGACCGTGGATTTGCCCACCCCGCCCTTGCCCGACGCAACCGCGATGATGGCGCCTACGCCGGGTACACCTGCTTTGGGCGGCGGACCGGCTTGCGGGGCGCGGGGCGACTCCGCCGCCGCTGCGGGGCGCGGTGCCGACGTGTTCCCGCCACTCACCGGTCGACGCTCTGCGGTCAGCGCGACCATGACCTGCGCGACCCCGGGAATCGCACGCGCCGCCGTCTCGGCGGCCTGGCGGAGCGGCTCGAGCTCGCGCGCCTGTTCGGCCGGAACCGAGATCGAAAAGATCACTTTTCCGTCGGCGACAACGATATCGGAGACGAGGCCGAGGGCGACGATGTCGCCGGAGCCGCTCGGGCCCTGGACGCGCCTTAATGCGTTAAGAACATCGTCCTTCGAGACAACGGCCATGGGCGACCCGTGCAGTTCATGGGACTCCCGTGACATATGGCGTCCGGCTGGCAAGATCAAACGCGGTTGCAGCATCCCGGCGGATTTGATGAGAGCCGAAATCCTTCGGTGCGCTCGCTTTAACTGCAGAGTATGAGTCGCTATATTGCGGAGGGAGAACTGCTAGTGACAGACAGCCATTCGAGACGCTGAGACAAGAGCTTCGCGGCCTCCGGGGCGACTTCGATCAACGCTTCGACGCCGTGCAGACGCGCTTTGACGCGGTGGAAGTGCGCCTGACGAAGCTTGAGGTTCATCTCGACACCAAGCCGGATAAGGCCTTTGTGTTTCAGACGCTGTTCACGATCAATGCCAGCTTCCTCGCGGTGATCGGCCTCGCGATCCCGGTCTTCCGCAGCTTCCTCGTCTCGGCGTGACAAGAAACGCCGTCGCCCCACGGTCGTTCGCCAGGGCGGTCGCGTCGGAGTAAGAGGCAGTATGGCCAACACAGCAAAAGGCCTCGGGCCGCATGTCGGCGTCGTCCTCGCCGGCGGGCACAGCTCTCGCATGGGAGGCGGCGACAAGCCGCTGATGACGCTCGGCGGAAAACCGATGCTCGCCCGCGTGACTGAGCGCCTCGATCCGCAGGTGGAGCGGATTGTGCTGAGCGCCAATGGCGATCCCGCGCGTTTCTCCGCCTTTGGCGTGCCGGTTCTGCCTGATCGGATCGGAGAAGGGCCGCTCGCGGGATTGCTTGCGGGCATGCGCTGGTCCGAACAAAATCTGCCGGAAGCACGTTTCATCGCAAGCGTGGCTGCGGATACGCCATTTTTCCCGACTGACCTGGTCGAGCGGCTGTCGGAAGGCTGCGGGCGCGACGAGAATACGGTTGCTCTCGCCGCCTCCACGGCCGGCACGCATCCGGTGTTCGGACTTTGGCCGGTCAAGCTCGCCGACGGGCTCGAAAAGTTCCTGGCGACCGGCGCCAACCCCAAGATGCTGGCCTTCGCGGACCGCTTCATGCGGCTCAATGTGCCCTTCGACGACCTCGTCCTCCCGAACGGCGAGGCGATCGACCCCTTCTTCAACGTCAACACGCCGGGGGACGCCGCGCGGGCGGAGACGATCATAGCGGTGCTGGAAGGCCGGCGCGCGGAGAGCCCTGTCGGCGCCTAACGGCAGCACGAAGCGACTACCAGGCGCAGATCGTCGTTTCAGTGTCCTCGTTCACCCAGCAGGCCGGATCGCTCTCGGAGCGGAGGTAGCGCCCGGGCAGCGAGACGTTGCCGCCGCCATCGTTGTAGTCGCCGAACACGAAGGCGACGCCGGGCTCGGAAATCACCAGGCTGAATTTCGGCTTGCCCGGCGCGGTGATTTCGAAGCTTCCGTCCTCGTCGGTGGCGACAAACGCACAGTCATACTCGCCGTCGTCGGTGGTGAAGCAGCGGGCCGATTTCGCCTCCGCGCCCCAGGCGGAAAGCGACAATGCGACGATCGACGCAACTGCTGAAAAGACACGGGACAGCATCGGCTAGCTCACCCGGTTGGCACGATCCTCGCTAAGGGGACAGGCAGGGGCGTGTCAATCGGCCCGCGCGGGCCTTTGCATCGCTTGCGATTTCGCGGCAGAGTAGCGCACCTTTGCCGGCGGGCTGCTGCCTTCGGCAGCCCGGTTCGTGGCAAGTCAACAAGTGGGAGCGAAAATGCAATCCTTGACCCGTTTGGCGGCTGCGGCCGCCATGCTTGCGGTGGGCGCCGGTGCCGCCGCGGCGAAAGACTGGACCGTGGTCCGCATCGCCATGGACGCCACTTATCCGCCGTTCGAGTCGCTCGACGCGAGCGGTCAGATCGTCGGCTTCGACAAGGACATCGCGGATGCGCTCTGTGAGCGGATGAAGGTGACTTGCGAATTCTCCAACCAGGCTTGGGAAGGCATCATTCCCGGTCTGCTCGCCAACAAATACGACGCGATCCTCTCCTCCATGTCGATCACCGAGGAGCGGATGAAGCAGATCGACTTCAGCGACAAGATCTACAACACGCCTCCGGCCATCGCCGTGCCGATTGATTCGACGATCGCAGGCGTTACGCCCGAGGATCTCGGGAGCATCTCGATGGGGGCGCAGACCTCCACGATCCACGCCAACTATGCAGAGGCGAAGTTCCCCGACGTCGATCTCAAGATCTATCCTTCGCCGGATGAATACAAACTTGATCTCGCCAACGGCCGCCTCGACGCGGCGATAGACGACGTGGTCGTGCTCGACGACTGGACGAAGACGGAGGCAGGCGCCTGCTGCAGGATTCTCGGCGTGCTGACGCCGGATCCCGTCATCAACGGCAACGGCGCCGGAGTCGGGTTGCGTAAGGAGGACAGCGACCTGAAGGCGATGTTCAACAAGGCGATCGAGGAGATCCGCGCCGACGGCACCTACAAGGCGATCAACGACAAATACTTCTCGTTCGACGTCTACGGCAGTTGAACCGTTTGCTGACGTGAGCAATTCTGCGGCGGGGGCCAAGCCTCCGCCGCATTGCGTTTCGGGCTACACCACGATCCCGGTGTGAGGGGGCTCCTCCGGCCGATGCTCGACCAATTCAAGCTTCTGGCTTTCGGCCCGACCGGCTGGGGCGACGAGATTCTGGCTGGCGCGTGGCTGACGATCCGCCTCGCGCTCGCGACCCTTCCGTTCGGGCTCGCGCTCGGCTTCCTGGTGGCGCTCGCCAAGCGCAGCCCGTCGAAGCTCATGCGCGGTGTCGGCGAGGGTTTCTCCACGATTTTCCGGGGCCTCCCAGAGCTGCTCACGCTGTTCATCATCTATTTCGGCGGCCAATTGCTGCTGCAGGCTGTTGTCCGGCTGTTTAGCGATACATCGATCGAGGCGAACGGCTTCATCGCCGGCATGCTGGCGCTCGGCGTCGTCTTCGCTGCTTACGCGAGTGAGGTCTTCACCTCCGCCTTCAACGGCATCCCGGTCGGGCAATGGGAGGGCGCCAAGGCGATCGGTTTGCATCGCTGGAACACGATGCGGCTCGTGGTCCTGCCGCAACTTCTCCGCCTCGCCCTCCCCGGCCTCGCGAATCTCTGGCTGGTGCTCCTCAAGGAGACCGCGCTCGTATCGGTGATCGGGCTCGACGACCTGCTCCGCATGACCTCCTATGCGGTGAGCACGACCAAGCAGCCGTTCTTCTTCTATTTCGTCGCCTGCATGGTCTACCTCGTCATGTCGATCGTCTCTTCCTTCGGCATCAGCGCGATCGAGCGCTGGTCGGAGCGCGGCGAAGGCCAGCGGGCCGCGGCGAACCCTGCCGCGGGGCGGGCGCTCTCATGAGCTTCGATCTCCTCGTCAAATACGGACCGCGTCTGCTCGAAGGCTTGTTGGTCACGGTCGAGCTCGTGGCGATATCCGTGGTGCTCGGCATGCTGCTCGCGCTCCCCATTGCCGCGGCTCGGCTGTCGCAGAACCGCATCCTTCGCGGCGCCTCCTTCGTCTATGTTTACTTCTTCCGCGGCACGCCCCTCCTTGCGCAGCTCTTCCTCATCTATTACGGCGCCGGCCAATTCGTCGGTCCGCTGAAGGCGATGGGCCTGTGGACCTTCTTCCGCGACGCCTTCAATTGCGCCGTGCTCGCGTTCGCCCTCAATACGGCCGCCTACGAGGCGGAGATCTTTCGCGGCGCGGTCCGCTCGGTGGCGCGCGGTCAGTGGGAGGCGGCGCACGCACTCGGGCTGCACCGCATGACATTGCTGCGAAAGGTGATTTTCCCGCAGGCTGCCATCGTCGCTCTGCGTCCGGTCGGCAACGACATTATCCTCCTCATCAAGGGCTCCGCGGTGGCCAGCATCGTCACGGTGCTCGACCTGATGGGCGAAACGCGCATCGCGTTCTCGCGCAGCTACGACCTCACGATCTACCTCTATGCGGCGGTGCTTTATCTGATCCTCGTCGAGACGATCCGCCGCTTGTGGAACGTGCTCGAGCGCCGGCTGACGCGGCATCTTCGCCGCGACACCGGGGCAAGGAAGGCAGAGGCTGCTGACCTCGTGCCCGCCACGCGCTAGATCACGGCGTCGGTTCAGGACCAAACGGAGAAAGACATGGCCAAGGTCGCCTTCATCGGGCTCGGCGTGATGGGATATCCCATGGCGAGGCATCTCGCGAAGAAGGGCGGGCATCAGCTGACCGTCTACAACCGCACCGCCGAGAAGGCGGAAAAATGGGTGACGGAGCATGGCGGGCGCCGCGCCGAAACGCCGCGCGCCGCGGCGGAGGGCGCCGAGTTCGTGTTTTCGTGCGTCGGCAATGACGACGATCTCCGCGCGGTGGCCCTTGGCGAAACGGGCGCCATCGCCGGCATGCAAAACGGCGCCATCTATGTCGACAACACCACGGCGAGCGCGGCGGTAGCGCGCGAGCTTGCAGCGGCGGTGGAAAAGCGCGGGGCGGGTTTTCTCGACGCGCCCGTCTCGGGCGGCCAGGCAGGCGCTGAGAACGGCCAGCTCACCGTGATGGTCGGCGGCGAGCCGGCGACCTTCGAGAAGGCAAAGCCGGTCATCGATTCCTATGCAAAGATGGTCGGGCTGATGGGCCCCGTCGGCGCCGGTCAGCTCACCAAGATGGTCAACCAGATCTGCATCGCCGGCCTGGTCGAGGGGCTGTCGGAAGGCATTCATTTCGCCAAGAAGGCAGGCCTCGACGTTGAGAAGGTGATCGGCGTCATCTCCAAAGGCGCGGCGCAATCATGGCAGATGGAAAATCGCTGGAAGACCATGAATGAGGACCACTTCACGCACGGCTTCGCGGTCAACTGGATGCGCAAGGACCTTTCGATCTCGCTGGGCGAAGCGCGCAAGAACGGTGCGCACCTCCCCATCGCAGCGCTCGTCGATCAGTTCTATTCGGAGGTGCAGGCGATGGGCGGCGGCCGCTGGGACACCTCGAGCCTGATCGCGAGGCTTGAGCGGAAATAGTGGCGCCCGTCTCGCACAAGCGGCGGATGCGGCTCACCCCCGAGCATGTCGCGCGGGTCGCGCGCGCGGTCGAGGATCCGGGCGCCGACGCGTTTCCCGGCGCCGTCTGGTCGACCGACGCTGACCACGACGCCACGGTCCGGGAAATCCTCGCAGCGAGACCGGAATCCGGGGACGTGTGGATCTTCGCCTACGGGTCGCTGATCTGGAAGCCGGGTTGCGATTTCGTCGAGCAGCGGACCGGCCTCGCGCGCGGCTGGCACCGCGCCTTCTGCCTCGGTTGGGACAGGCGTTACCGCGGAACACAGGAACATCCCGGTCTCATGATGGCGCTTGATCGCGGCGGCGAATGCCGGGGCATCGTTCAAAAGCTTCCGCAAGACGCGGTCGAAGCAAATCTCGGCAAGCTTTTCCGTCGCGAGATGTTGATCAAACCGTCGGCCTTTCCGCCACGCTGGCTGAGTATTTCGACTGACGCGGGGCCGGTCCGCGCAATCGGCTTCGCCATGAATCGCAAGAGCGGTGCCTATGTCGGCGGATTGTCGCTCGATCAAATCGCCGACGCGCTGGCTGTGGCGGTCGGCCATTGGGGTTCGATGGCCGACTATCTCTACAGTACCGTCACCCACCTTGAAGAGCTCGGCCTCCATGACGGGCATCTCTGGCGCCTGCAGGAGATGGTCGCCGAGCGGATCGAGACGGCGACTGCTGCCGAAGGGCGTCTCTCTTCCAAATGAGAAACGTGGCGGGGAGCCGAGGCGAGGCCGCGGCGATACTGGTGGAGCTGAAATCTCTCGGCTCGGAGGAGGGGCCCGCCGGCATGGCACGCTTCGGCATCAACACTGCGAAGGCGTTCGGCGTGTCGATGGCGGAGGCGCGCCCTCTGGCGCGCAAATACAAGCGCCGGCACGACCTCGCCGCCCACCTCTGGGCAAGCGGCATTCACGAAGCGCGCATCCTCGCCGCGCTCATCGACGATCCGAAGCTCGTCACGCGCAAGCAGATGGACGCCTGGGCGGCGGATTTCAACTCGTGGGACCTCTGCGATCAGGCGTGCATGAAGCTGTTTGCGAAGACGCCGTGTGTCGCCGAGAAGGCCGCCAAATGGGCGAAGGACAAGCGCGAGTTCGTGCGCCGCGCCGCATTCGCGACCATCGCAGGCTATGCGGTCAGCGCCAAGAAAGCTGCGGACGATGATTTCCTGCCGTTCCTCGCGATCATCGAGGCACACGCCACCGACCCGCGCAATTTCGTGAAGAAAGCGGTCAACTGGGCGCTCCGCCAGATCGGCAAGCGCTCCCCTAAACTCCATGCTCCCGCCCTCGCGCTCGCGGAGAAGCTCGCAGCCTCCGAGGACAAGACGGCGCGCTGGATCGGAAAAGACGCGGTGAAGGAGCTTTCGGACGCGAAGCAGCTGGCGCGGATCACCGCGCGTCCGCGCCCGATCGCGAAGACGTCTTCCGACAGACGGTGACGAAGGCTCGGGAGCGGGCCCGGCGGCAAACCTACGTCAGTTCTGGCGGATCGCTCGGAGCACCTGCCAGACCGGCGCCGACTTCCAGCTGGCGTCGGTGAGCTGCGCGTCCCAGATCGCGACGCCTACACGTCCGGCCTGGGCGCTTCTAAACCAGTTCGTCTGCTGCAGCGTGGTGTTGCCTTGCCAGGTGGGAAGGTATGACGGGATGCCGATCTGCAATTTCGCGGAGTAGGCGCCGGCCCTCGTCTTCTGAGAGGAATAGCGCTGCCAGGTCGGCGCATTTCGCCCGAGATCCTCGTAGCCCATCGAGTTGATGCCATCGACGTAAGGGAAAAGAGCGGCCCACCAATTCTGGTTCGGGGCGTTGTAGATGTAGTGGAAGGAATCGACGGTCACGATCTTGCCCAGCAGATGCACGCGCCGGGCAAGCTCTCTGACGAAGGCGACATAAGCTGGCTTGTCCGCCTCGAAATCTCCCAAACCTTCGAGATCGGCGTCGATGCCGTCGAGCCCTCGCGCTTGCATTTCGGCGATGAGCGCATTTATGAAATTGGTCCGATTGGTCGCGTTGAAACCCGCCTTAGCCAACGGCCAATCCCAGCCATACTCGCCATTGTACACGCAGAGCACGACCTTGATGCCGTTGCGGTGTCCCCAGGTCACGAAGGTCTGGATGTTCGCATTGGTGAATGTGCGATATCTGGTCGACCGCGCCAGTCCGCCGGTCGGCGTCGGCACCCAGAACTGGAGCGCGAGATGCGTCAGCGCGTTGCGTGGGCCTGCGCCGCTGTAGAGCGATGAGAGTCGAGCCCAGGATTGCGTCATCCCGTAGGGCGGCACCCACGTCATGACCTTGCGGGGCGGGACAGCCGCGGCGGGTTCGGGACCTCCCGAAGCCTGCTGCGCCCAGACGGGCTGCGTAAGCGCTCCAAGCACGATCGCAAGGACAAACACTAGCCGGAATCGCATGACGCCCCCAAATGCAGGCTGGATTGTTATCAGTGTTTTTTCTTTAGCGCGTAGTTGGCGTGTTCCGATAGACGGCCAGCGCAAAGTTTCTTCCAGGCGCAACAATATTCCCTGACTAAGGGAAATGGCCATCGTTGTGGGCGCATCAGACCCGACGTTCGTGAGAGCGCGGGGCGCCGGGGACCGAGCGGAGCCCGCCGTCTCGTTAGCCTCGTTGTTTCGCCATCGGCTCGAGCTGCATGTAGCCGAGCGGAAGCGCCGTCGTTTCCTTGATGTGCCCCATGGCGAAGGCGGAAGAGACGTTCATGATGTCGATCTTGGAGACGAGCTTCTGATAGAAAACGTCGTAGGCTTCGATGTCGGGAACGACGACCTTCATGAGGTAGTCGACCTGCCCGCTCATCCGGTAGAACTCCACCACCTCCGGAAACTCGCTGACGATCCTGGAGAAGCGAGTGAGCCAATCCTCATTGTGCTGGTCGGTGGTGATCGACACGAAAACGGTCACCTTGGCGTTGACCTTGGCGGTGTCGAGCACCGCCACGCGCGCCTTGATGACGCCCTCCTCCTCCATCTTCTGGATGCGCCGCCAGCAGGGGGTCGTCGACAGCCCCACGCGGCGGCCGATCTCGGCCACCGGCACCGTGGCGTCTTCCTGCAAAATGGTCAGGATCATGCGATCGAGGCGGTCCATCAGCGTCGGCCCAAGAAGACTCAGATTGAAACTATTTTCTGCAACAATTCAGCATTCAACGTCAACGCTCGGCCGTCTTGCCTGATAGCCGGAATGGATTTCTCCGGTCGTGGAAGCCGCGCACCGGTCGCACTCTGACGATCCTGTTTGGGGGCCGGCTGCCCAGCCTCGCAACTTTCGTCCGACCTGTCCCGCAAACGATCTCTCCGTTCGAAAATCCTTAACCATCAAGCCTCGCGCAATCTTAACGGCGCCCATGCATTGCCTTGAAAAAGCGAGCTAAAACCCGAACAGGACCCGCATGGTCGCCGAGACGGAGGCGGTCTCCCACTCCCCTGCAGGAACGGCATCGCACGCCGCACGGCGGCGTCTGATCACGCGCGCGCTCCTGAGGAACCTGCCGGAAGACAGCGACCCGCGCCGTAACCTTTTCCACTTCGAGCAGGAGATGGCGGAGCAATTCGCCAAGAACCGCCTCTCCTCCTACGCGGTCATCCCAGTGCTTGTGATCAGCATGGGCGTGGCGATCGGCATCCTTGGCAATCCGATCATGGCCGTCGGGTGGGTTACGGTCATGCTTGCCGTGCACGTCTATGCGATGAGCGCTTCGCGTCGTTTTCTCAACGAGGGGCTCGCCAATGCGAGCCTCTATCTTTGGAAGCGCCGCTTCGTGCATCGCGACCTCGCCTATGGGCTCGCCTGGGCCGTATTTCCGCTCTTGATCCCGCCAAGCCTCGACGCGGAAATGGCCGGGGGCATTTCTGTCATCCGGCTTGCCGCCGTCATCGTGGTGCTTTCGGTCGGTGCGCTTCTTTCCTCGCCGATCCCGGCAGCGGCGGTCGCGAGCACGGTGCCGATCGCGCTCTGCATGGCCGCCGTCCATATCGTCGAGCCGACCTTCCTCAACGTCACTATCGCGCTCTCCACGCTGACGGCGGAAATCCTCTTCCTCTATCTGACCAGCCACCTCTACGAACAAAATGCGCGGAGCCTCGCCTACCGCGCCGAAAAGGATGCGATCTTCGGTGAGCTCGAACAGGCGAAGGCCGTGTCGGACGAAGCGCGGCGCCGCGCCGAAGCGGCCAATATGGCGAAGTCGCAATTCCTGGCGACCATGAGCCACGAGCTCAGAACGCCGCTCAACGCCATCCTCGGCTTTTCCGATTTGATGCGCGGCGAGATGCTGGGGCCGATCGGCAACGAGGCCTACAAGACCTATCTCGACGACATCCATTCGAGCGGGCAGCATCTCCTCAGGATCATCAACGACATTCTCGACCTTTCCCGTATCGAGGCCGGAAAGCGCGTGCTGCGCGAAGAGCTGACCTCGCTCACGGAAGTCGCGCGCGAGGCCTGCTCGCTCTTGCATCTCAAGGCTCGGCAGAAGGAGATCGCCGTCGGCGAGGTTTTCGAGGAGAACCTGCCGAAGATCGTCATTGACGAGCAGGCGATGCGCCAGGTCGTCCTCAACCTCGTTTCGAATGCGCTGAAGTTCACGCCGGAGGGCGGCGAGGTGACAGTCAAGGTCGGGCGCACGCAGTCCGGCGGCCAATATGTCTCGGTGCGCGACAACGGACCGGGCATCCCCGAGGAGGAGATTCCGATCGTGCTCTCGGCCTTCGGCCAGGGCGCGATCTCGATCAAGACCGCCGAACAGGGAACCGGCCTAGGCGTTCCGATCGTGCAGGCGCTGATCCACCTGCACGGCGGCAACTTCACGCTCCGGAGCAAGGTCGGCGTCGGCACCGAGGCGATCGCCACGCTGCCGTCAAAGCGCGTCGTCTCCGCCTTCACGCGGGCCGTCAGGCCACGCCCGCCGGCGGAACTGCGCAAGGCCGTGTCGCTCAGGAGGGCGGGCTAGCGGCGGAACCCTACCCGCGGCCTATGATCGCGACCGGGACGTCGGACTATGACGGACCGTTTTGCCCGAGCGTCAAAGATTCCTGCTCGTCCGGAACGAGCTCGATTTCCCATGCGGGTGGTTGCAGCCGGGAGGGCGGGATGCGCCGCTCCTTGAGCGCTGAAAAAAGCTCGGTGGGATTGCCTGGAAACGTCACCAGCCGGCTCTTGCCGTCGATCTGGGTCTCCGCCACGCCTAGTTCATACATTCCGAGCGCGCTGAGGAGCGGATCGCGCCGCCGCAAGATGAGGTGCTCCACGAACGCACGCGCCTCAAGGATAGCGTAGAGCTGCGGCGTAGAAGTGGCATAGAAATCGTCCAGAAAGCTCGCATTTTGTTCGACATGGAAGAGGTAGCGGACGGTCAGCGGTAGACTCCGCGCCAGCATAGAGCCGCGGAAGCTTGCGACCAGCGTCTGATAAAGCGCAAGGGCCGGATCGTCGAACAACATGCGCTCGGCCTCGTGGCCGCTATCTCGTCCGGAAACGTTGAGGGTCAAATTCCGCTCCCAGGCTAAGAGATCGCTCTCGGCATCGCACGATCCGCCGACCGTCATGCCCGTGGCCAGCCCAACATGTTCTGGCTCTGGCGTTCGCCCCGGAACGCCGTCGCCTCGCGCGTGCCCGATATTGTGCCAAACGCTCCGGACGTCATCTAGCATGCGCAGGAGCTGGGTCTCTCCGAGGCTATCGAGGTAGGTGGGATAGATCTCGAAGATGATGGCTTCGACATTTGGGAGTCCGGTGACGAGGCTTCGCGCGCTTCTTAGCAGGTCCATCGGCATCGCACCCGAGTGCGCGTCGAGCCAATAGCCGTCGTGCTCCATTCCTCCCGCCAGATGGATCTCGCGGACACGATCGGCCGGAAGATGAGAAACGAAGGCTTCAAGCGAGCCGCGGCCGTTCCGTTCATTGCAATAGGCATTATGAAGGTCGAGCAGGATGCCGCAATCAGCGGTTCTGCTCACGTCTGCCATGAATGCGGCATCGTCCAATTCTGCGGGCGTTGGACGCAGGTAGTTCACCCCCACTTCCAGAAGCACGGGGCGGCCGACGAGTTCGGTGAACAGCACGGCGTTCCGCGCGGCGACGGCGACGCCGGCGGGGGTCTGCCGCGGCGGCAGTAAGAAGCCGGCCTGCTCGTGTTCGGTGCCGGCGATGCTCAGGTGCTCGCTGACCCAGGGGGCGTGCCATCGCTCCGCCAGGTCCCGCAGAAGCCCGCCTTGCGCCTCTGACGGTTTGCGAGTGCCTCCAAGCGGACATCCGACGCTATGGATCAAACGCCGGTGCGGATGCCGCTCGATCAGCCTTTCGACCTCGACGATCGGCCGGAACGGACCGTCGATCGGATGGTCTGCGAGCCAATAGGTCTGTGGCTCGACCTCTATGACATCGACGGCTTCCGGGCGGCGCTCGAGGAAATCGTCGAGCGCCGGTGAATAGATGATGCCTATCCCAAGCCTTGCTGCACGCTCGCCGTCATTGCCCGGTCGAGAATTCACGGAGTTTTCCCGCCTTGTCGGCGACAACGTCAAAGCTGTGGCGCAGATGAAGGTCGAATCCGGAGCAGCACGCACGGCAACCCAGTCGATCCGCCAGCTGGTCGATGCCTTTGAAAACGCTCTTAATGTCCGATCCGGCCTCGCTGGACAGCGCCAAGCTTACGGAGCCCCCGGCGCTCCTCCGTGCTATCGCGACCGGGGCCTGCGAGATGCGCTTGCTGTCGAAGATGAAATCTCGCTCAAGGTTGAGCCAGATATCGAAGCCCGAGCAGCACGCGGGGCAGCCAAGCCGTCCCAGCGCCTGCTCCACAACTCCCTTGACCTTGTCGAGGTTGCCAGCAACGGAAACCGGGACCGTAACTCGGATCGACTTCGCTGATTCAGTGAATTCGTGCATCGAACCCTCCGCGTTGCTCCAATCCTCCGAACATTCGCGCAACCAGTAATAGTGCGTTTTTCTCATATATGCAACCGCGACCCCGGCGTCCCGATAACCGCGAGGAAGAGCCCACCTAACCCTTTCCCGCGACCCCAGCCTGCTCGAACGTCGCCATGCCGTTGTGGGCCGCGAGCGCGGCCTTGACGATGCCGGCGGCGAGCGCCGCGCCCGTCCCCTCACCGAGCCGCAACTTAAGATCGAGAAGCGGAACTTTTGCCATGCGCTTCAACACCGCCGCATGCGCGGCCTCGGCGGAGGAATGGGCGAAGAGGCAATGGTCGATCGCGCCCGGATCGATCGCGTGGAGGATCGCCGCGGCGGCGGTCGTCACGAAGCCGTCGACGATGACCGGCACGCGCTCCATCCGCGCGGCGACGATGGCTCCGACCATCGCCGCGATCTCGCGCCCGCCGAGCCGCCGCAGCACTTCGAGCGGCTCGCAGCCAGCGCCGATCCGCGCGACGGCAGCCGCGACGGCCTCCGCCTTGCGCTTCAGGCCCTCGTCGTCGACGCCGGTGCCGCGGCCGACCCAATCCTCAGCCGCATCGCCGTAGAGCGCGTAAAAAATCGCCGCCGCGACCGTCGTGTTGGCGATCCCCATCTCGCCGAGGCAGAGGAGATCGATGCCGCCCGCGACCGCCTCCATGCCGTAGGCGATCGTCGCGGCGCAGGATTTTTCATCGAAGGCGTCCTCCACCACGATGTCGGGCGTCGGCCGGTCGAGGGCGAGCTCGAAGACCTTCAGGCCGAGACCATAGGCATTGCAGATCTGGTTGATCGCCGCGCCGCCGGCAGCGAAATTTGCGACCATCTGGGCCGTTACCGATTGCGGAAAGGCCGACACGCCGTGATCGGCGATGCCGTGGTTGGCGGCAAAGACCGCGACGAGCGGCCGCGTCACAACCGGCTTCGCGCGGCCTTGCCACGCCGCCATCCATGCCGCGATTTCCTCGAGCCGCCCCAGGCTTCCCGCGGGTTTCGTCAGCATCGCATCGCGCGCCATGACGGCATGGCGGGCGGCCTCGTCGGGACCGGGAAGGTCGGCTAGAAGGCGCCGGATATCGTCGAAGGGCAGGCCGGTGGTGGCAGCAATCATACGGCGCTCGCTTTGTCAGGATTTGCGGTCGGTTCACTAGGTGGGTCTGCGGGTCTATAGGTTGTCGGCCGTGGACGCGATGTTTCCCGCGCGGCGTCTCCCGGTCAGAAGACGGAGTTTTGATGGCCGATTTCACCGACCGCCTTCGTCGCCTCCCCGAGGATGCGCTTGCGGCGCTCGCCTTTTTCTCGCGCGTGCCGGTGCGCACCCCGCCCGGCGCCTTCGATCTTCGCCAGAGCGCCGGAGGCTGGCCGCTCGCCGGCCTTCTCCTTGCAGTCGGACCGGCCTTCATCGTCGTGATCGGCGCCTGGCTCGGTCTCCCGGCGCTGGTCACGGCCTTCCTCGCCATCGCCGCAGGCATTGCCATGACCGGCGCGCTCCACGAGGACGGGCTCGCCGATACTTTTGACGGTCTTGCCGGCGGGCGGAGCGCGGAAGTGCGACTTGCGATCATGCGCGACAGCAGCCTTGGCACATATGGCGCGCTGGCGCTCGTTCTGGCGCTCGCCGTCAAGGGCTCGGCGCTCGCTGCCCTCGTTTCTCATCCATCACGCGCCGTGCTGGCGCTGCTTGGGGTAGCAATCGTCTCGCGGGCTTTGGCGCTTTGGCATTGGAGCGCGACATCGCCGGCGCGGCGCGAAGGCATGGCTTTTGCGGCGGGCCAGCCGGACAGCGCAGCGCTGCAAATCGGGCTGCTGTCGGGTCTCGTCGCGGCCATCGTGCTTCTAATCGCATTCGGCTTTGCAGCACTTCTGGGACTCGCCCTGGCGGCGCTCGCGATCGGGTTCTTCTCGCCGCTGACCAACCGGCGGATCGGCGGGCACACCGGCGACACGATCGGCGCCGCTCAGCAGATCGCCGAGACTTTGCTTTTTGCGGGACTATCGTCGGTTTCGACTACCATCCTCGTCTGATCGATCCCACATTTCGTCCATGTTCGGACTCAACGACGACCAATCGGTGCGCCTCGTCTATCTCGGCGTGCTTCTCGTCATTCTCGTGGGCAGCATCGGCTTTGGCCGGAGCCGCGCCGGGTCAAAATTCCGCCATCTGGGAATCTGGGTGCTGATCGCCGCGGCACTCGTCGTGGTCTATGCCTATCGCGCGCCGATGCTTCGCCTCGCCGCGCCCGTCATACAGGAGCTTGCCCCAAGCCGCGTCGTGGAAGTATCGGGCCCAGCCGGCGCATCCGAGCTTGTCATCACGCGCGCGCTTGACGGGCACTTCAGTGTCGATGCCGAGGCGAACGGCGTCGCCGTGCGCTTCCTCGTCGATACCGGCGCGAGCACTACGGTGCTCACCATGGCGGACGCCGAGCGCGCCGGAATCGATGTCGCGGCGCTCGCCTTCAATCGGCCGGTGCAGACGGCAAACGGTGTCGCCTTCTACGCCGGCACTTCGCTCGACAGCCTGGCGATCGGCCCCTACCGCCTCGCCTCGGTGCCGGTCGGCGTGATGCCAGAGCAGGCGATGGACACAAGCCTCCTCGGCATGAGCACCATCAACCGCTTTTCCAGCTGGCGCATCGAGGGCGACAAGATGGTGCTTGTGCCATAGCGCTCGCTCTCAGGCGGCTCTATCCATCCGACCGGACTGACTGAGCGCCGCAAGCGCGCGTTGGATCACGTCGGGGCCGGCTCCCGGCCGCGCCGATTCGACCGTCAGGATCTGCCGCCAGAGCCGCGCCCCGGGCTGCCCCTGGAAAAGCCCGATCATCGGCCGCGTGACGGCGGAGAGCCGTCCGCCGGCGGCGCAGTGCGCCTCGGCATAGGGAATCATACGCTCCACCGCCGCGCGAAGATCGACCGGCGCGTCCGTTCCGCCCATGAGCCGGTCGATGCCCGCGAGCATGGCGGGATGCTGACAAGCCGCGCGGCCGAGCATGACGCCGTCGACATGCGCGAGGTGGGCGCTGGCTTCCTCGAGATCGCGTATGCCGCCGTTGATGCCGACAAAAGTTTTCGCCAGGCGCGCCTTCAATCGGTAGACGCGATCGTAGTCGAGCGGCGGCACATCGCGGTTCTGTTTCGGCGAGAGCCCGAAAAGCCAGGCTTTTCGCGCATGCACCCAGATCGCGTCGGCGCCGGCCTCAAGCACGCTATCGGCAAGCCGGTCGAGCGCCACCTCCGGATCCTGGTCGTCGACGCCGATCCGGCACTTCACTGTAACCGGAATCTTCACCGCCGCCTGCATTGCGGCGATGCACGCGCCAACCAATTCCGGCTCGCGCATCAGGCAGGCGCCGAAGGCGCCCGACTGCACACGGTCCGAGGGACAGCCGACATTCAGGTTGATCTCGTCATAGCCGAAGTCGGCGCCGATCTTGGCCGCCTCGGCAAGGCGGGCCGGATCGGAGCCGCCGAGCTGCAGCGCGACCGGGTGCTCCTCGTCATGGAAGCCGATTAACCGCGCCCGGTCGCCCCGGATGACGGCCTCCGCCGTCACCATCTCGGTGTAAAGGAGCGCCCGGCGCGTCAGCCCGCGATGGAAGAACCGGCAGTGCCGATCCGTCCAGTCCATCATGGGTGCGACGGCTATCCTATGTTCTTGATGCTTCATGCGTTCCGGGCAATATCAAAGCTGATGCCTCATATGCAAGTTGTAGCCGCGTCCCCCTCCCGCAAACGCACGCAGAGACCGATGACCCAAAAACGAAGAACCGTGGCAGACATGCTGGCCTTGAAGGGCAAGCGCCAGATTTCGATGCTCTTTGTCGACAGGGTGGACGAGGCGGCGGCGGCGAGCGCGGCGGGCATCGACATGCTGTCCATCATCAGCCCGGTATGGACAAAGGAAATGCGCGAGGCGGCGGGAAATTGCTTCGTGCAGGTCGGGCTGATTTATGGCGACCACTGCACCTACGAAGACTATCTGCGGGCGGCGCACGCGGCGTTGAAGCTCGGCGGCGATTGCTTCTATTGCGCCGCGAGCCTCGACACGATCTCAAAACTCAGCGCCGAAGGCATCCCGGTCGTCGGCCACGTCGGGCTCATCCCGGCCAAAAATACCTGGACGGGCGGGTTCAAGGCGGTCGGGAGAACGGCCGAGACCGCGCTGCTCGTCTACAAGCAAGTGAAGGACCTGGAGGCCGCTGGCGCTTTCGCTGCGGAAATCGAGGTGGTCCCGGAACGGGTTGCCACCGAGATTTCCAAACGCACGTCGCTGCTCCTGCTTTCGATGGGTGCCGGAACCGGCTGCGACGCTCAGTACCTCTTCGCGGAGGACGTGCTTGGATATACGCGCGGACACCGTCCGCGCCACGCAAAAGTCTACCGCAATTTCCGCGCCGAGCTCGACCGACTCCAGCAGGAACGCATCGCCGCATTCCGGGAGTTCATCAATGACGTGAACACCGGCGCTTATCCCGAGGAGAAGCACAAGGTCGCGATCAGCGATGCCGAGTTCGAGACTTTTTCGAGCAGGTTGCCGAGTTGACGCGAGCGCTCGACGGCCGGCGTCAGGGGTTTATCCCTTGGCGGCCTGCTCCAGCTTGGCGACGTCGATCTTTTTCATCTGAAGCATGGCTTGCATGACCCTGTTCGCCTTTTCGCGATCGGGGTCGCTCATCAACTTGGGCAGGGCCGACGGGATGATCTGCCAGGAGAGGCCAAACTTGTCCTTGAGCCAGCCACACATGCTTTCCGAGCCACCGTCTGCGGTCAGCTTGCTCCAGAAATAGTCTACCTCCTCCTGCGACTCGCAGTTCACGTAAAGCGAGATGGCCTCCGTAAATTTGAACCGCGGCCCGGCGTTCAAGGCGGTGAATTCGAGGCCTTCGAGCTCGAACGAAGCGACCATGACACTACCCTTTTGCCCAGGTCCGGCCTCTCCGTAGCGCGTGACCTTTCCGATCTTTGAGTTCTTGAAGATGGAGGCATAAAAATTCATTGCCTCCTCAGCCTGATTGTCGAACCACAAGAACGGGGTGATCTTCTGCATTTCTAACTCCTTGGCGTTGGATTTGTCATAACTCGTGTGGATCCGCAGATGGGTTCGTGGCGTCAGGCCGCGCCCCTGACGTCTTTCTGCGTCAGCGTCGACGCCAGCAGCTCGTCAAGCCTGTCGTAGCTTTGCGCGATGCCCTTCGTCATGCCCGTGCCGAGCGCAGCGTCCCTTGCTTCAGCCGACACGTAGAGCACCGTCATTGTGACCGTGGTTTTGCCACCCTGCTCGGTGAACAATGTCGTCACCAGCATCTCGCCGCCGGTCCAGTCTTCGTCGAACAGCTGGGTGTGGACGATCCGCTCCGGGGGCGCGATCTCGCGATAGGCGCCGCCTGCCCCCATGTCGGTTCCCTCGGCGTCACTCCGCCACACGTAGCGAAAGCGCCCGCCCACCTTCAAATCGATCTCGCAGACAGGCATCGTCCAGCCGGGCGGGCCGAGAAGCCAACGCTTGACCAGGTCGGGTTTTGTATAGGCATCGAAGACGAGTGCGCGTGGCGCATCGAAGACGCGCGTGATCATAATTCCGCGGTCGCTGGACATTGTGACCTGCAGTGCGTTCTGCATCGCTCTCTCCTATTGCCGCGTCATTCGAGGATTCTCTTCTTCTCGGGCTGCAGCTCTTCCAGCAGGGCATCGAGGCGCCTGAAATTGCCCTCCCAAATCTCCCGATAGCGCTCCAGCCATCCGGCAGCTTCCGCGAGCGGCTTGGGCTCGAGGCGGCGTGGCCGGCGTTGCGCGTCACGGCCGCGCGAAATCAGGCCGGCGCCCTCCAGCACCTTGAGGTGCTTGGAGATCGCGGGCTGGCTCATCGTGAACGGCTCGGACAGCTCCGTCACCGATGCCTCGCCCAAGGCGAGCCGGGCGAGAATTGCCCTCCGCGTCGGGTCAGCGAGTGCTGCGAACGTCGCGTCGAGGTGATCGGGGGTCATTGTTGATAACCTAGGAGTTCCATAAGCGACTAGTTATGTAAAGGCGAATTGCCCGTCAAGCCCCCGCACCGGTTCTCGTGTCGTGGAACTTCTAAGCCGAGCAAATATAGTTGACTCCGTCATCTAAATTTTCAATTCTCTCATGATGCGCGACGAACCTCCAATCGCCAGCGATGCCGCCGCAGTCCGGGCTTTCAACCGCTTCTACACCCAGAGAATCGGCGTGCTCGACGACGCGCCATTGGGCGGGCCCTTCTCGCTGACCGAAGGCCGCGTGCTTTACGAGCTGGCGCATCGAAACGCACCCACCGCGACGGAGCTCTGCCGTGACCTTGCCCTCGACCGGGGCTACCTCAGCCGCATTCTTTCCCGCTTCGAGAAGCGGGGATTCCTGGATCGCGCACTGTCTGCCACCGACGGTCGTCAGAGCCATATTACCCTGACTGCGAAGGGTGCCGAGGCCTTCGCCGCGATCGATCGCGCCTGGCAGGATGCCACCGAAACCTTGATCGCCCCCCTCCCGCGAAAGCGACGCCAGAACCTCGTCTCGGCCATGGGGCGGATCAAGACGTTGCTGAACCGCGCTGACGAAAAACCCATGACGGCCGCGCCCCCGCGCATTGCCTTGCGGCCGCACCGGCTCGGCGACATGGGTTGGCTCGTGCAACGCCACGCCGTCGTCTACGGCGAGCAGTACGGCTGGAACGAGGAGTTCGAGGCGCTCGTCGCCGAGATTCTCGCCGCCTTCATTCGCAACTTCGATCCCGCGCGCGAGCGCTGCTGGATCGCCACGCGCGATGGCGTCGCCGTCGGGTCGGTGTTCCTCGTCAAGGAGAGCGACGAGGTCGGCAGGCTCCGCCTGCTCTTCGTCGAGCCGAGCGCCCGCGGCTGCGGCGTCGGCCGGCGGCTGGTCGACGCTTGCGTCGAGCACGCGCGAAAAGTCGGCTACCGCAAGGTCACCCTCTGGACGAACGACGTTTTGGTCTCAGCCCGCCGCATATATGAGGCGGCGGGCTTCCGGCTCGTGAAGCAGTGGCCCGACCATGCCTTCGGCAAGGATCTCGTCGGGCAGGATTGGGACTTGGAGCTTTAGGCGAGCTTCCATTCGCTCGATCAATGCGCGATCAGAGCGTCGGCGACGATGCCGGTGGTGAAATTGACCGGCCGCACGCGCCCCTGGACGGTCGCCTTGCAGCCGGCTCCGCAGGCCTCCAGAAAGGATTGCCGATCGCGCCGCGGCAAGGATTCGATGTCGACGGGAATAGGGCGCGGATCCACATCATCTAGACCGAGGGACAGCAGATCCTCGTCCGGCTTGATCCAGCCTGTCACTTCAACGAGCTGGCCGCGATAGCTCAGCGCAAAGCTCTTTAATTCGGCAAGATCGACCACTTCATATTTGCTGCGCGGGGCGGGCGAAAGGTCGATCGCGTCGTAGCAGGTGAGACGCCTGCCCTCGTCCGAGATCGAACGGCAGCGCTCCATATCTGCGCGGGTCTGCGCTGCGGCTGCTCCGCTCCACGCAAAGCCGAAAACGACGATCACTATCGACGCAACAAAACGCATTCCGCCTCCGAATGCCCATTGTTCGGCATTCTGTCAGCATTGTCGGGCCAATGAAACCGCGGCGCGAGCTTGACCTCGCTCTACCAGCGGGCCACTTCTTCGGCCTTCTCATACGGCGAAGTCGATGAACAATGTAGGCATTCTCACAGCGCTGGCCGGCGGGCTGATCTCGTTCGTCTCGCCCTGTGTGCTGCCTCTGGTGCCGCCCTACCTCTGTTACATCGGCGGTATCTCGATCGAGGAGCTGGAGCAGGCGGAGCCGGGCAAAGCCGCCGCGCGCGGCGTCGTTCCCGCCGCGCTTGCCTTTGTGTTTGGATTCTCTACCGTTTTCGTCGCGCTGGGAGCCACTGCGAGTGTCATCGGGCAGACGGTCGCCGGCTACCTGAATGTGCTGACCGTCATCGGCGGCATTCTGATCATTCTGATGGGTCTGCATTTCCTCGGCCTCTTCCGCCTGGCGCTGCTCAATCGCCAGGCGCGGATGCACATCCGCGACGTGAAGCCGGGGCTCGTCGGCGCTTATGGTCTCGGCCTCGCCTTCGCCTTCGGGTGGACGCCCTGCATCGGCCCGGTGCTCGCCACGATCCTCGCCGTCGCGGGGGCTTCCGACACGGTCGGCGAAGGCGCGTTTCTGCTGACGGTCTACTCGCTCGGCCTCGGCATCCCCTTCCTCGCCGCCGCCCTCTTCGCACCCCTCTTCCTCTCCTGGCTCCGCGGCTTCCGCCGCTTCCTGCCGGTCGTCGAGAAAGGCATGGGTGCTTTCCTCGTGATCACCGGGATCGCCTTCGTCTCGGGTCAGATGACGAGGGTCTCCTACTGGATGCTCGAGGCATTTCCCGGGCTGGCAACGCTCGGGTGAGCGGCGATCGCGACGAGCGCCTCCGGCTTGACGCCCAACCACGCCTGCCCGATGGAGAGCGCATGGCCCTCGCCTCCATAGTGAGAGAGAACATTCTCGCCGACATCGCCGCCCGCAGCGGCGATCGCGCCGCCTTCCTTGCCAAGCTAGTGCAGACGCCCTCCTCCAATCCGCCGGGCGACTGCGCCGCGATCGCAGATGTCGCGACGGAGCTTTTGGAAAACCTCGGCCTTGCGGTCGAGCGTCACATGGTGCCGGAAGATCTCGTTCGCGGCGCCGGCATGGTGTCGGCGACCAATCTCGTCGTGCGCCGCCGCTTCGGCGACGGGCCGGTCATCGCGCTCAACGCCCATGGCGACGTGGTGGCGCCGGGCGAGGGCTGGACGCATCCACCCTTCGCCGCGGAGGTCGTGGATGGAGTCATGTATGGCCGCGGCGTCGCCGTCTCGAAGGCGGACTTTGCCACCTACGCCTTTGCCCTGCTCGCGCTTCAGTCGGTGGCCGAACACATGATGGGCACGGTCGAGCTGCACTTCACCTTCGACGAAGAGGCGGGTGGCCTGATCGGGCCGAAATTGCTTCTCGACCAGGCCATCGTAAAACCCGACTACTGCATCTCCGCCGGCCTCGCCTATTCGGTGGTCACCGCCCACAATGGCGTCCTTCACCTGGAAGTCACCATCCGCGGCAAGTCGGCGCACGCGGCGGCGCCCGAAACCGGTCACGACGCGCTTCAGGCGATGACCGAAGTCCTCGCGGCGCTCTACGAGGAGCGGAAGGAATATGCCGGCCGGGTTTCGAAGTACGCTGGCATCGGGCACCCGAATTTGACCGTCGGGCTCATCTCGGGCGGCATCAATACGAACGTCGTGCCAGACAAGGTGACGATCCGCCTCGACCGGCGGATAACGCCGGAGGAAGACCCGGCGCAGGTGGAAGCTCACTTGCGTCTGGTCATCGCCAAAAGCGTGCGCGATTTCCCCGGCATCAAGAGCGAAATCGCGCGCGTCCTCCTCGCCTCCCCGCTCCGCCAGCTTCCCGGCGCCGAAGTGCTGATCGAGCCGCTCCGCCGCCACGGAAAGGAAATTCTCGGCGAGGAGCCGAAGGTCGAAGGCGTGCCGCTCTACACCGACGCGCGGCTCTATGCCGAGGCGGGGATACCGACGGTCGGCTACGGCGCCGGCCCGCGCTCCTTCCTGGAAGCGAATGGCCACCGCGCCGACGAGCAGTTGAAGCTCTCCGATCTCACCGCTGCAACATCGATCGTGGCGCTGAGCCTGGCCGAAATCCTCGCGGCATGACCTATCCGCGCGACATGGTCGGCTACGGGCGCAACCCGCCCGATCCGAAATGGCCGGGCGGGGCCCTCGTCACCGTGCAGTTCGTCATCAACTACGAGGAAGGCGGCGAGAACAACATCCTGCACGGCGACGCTGCCTCCGAGGCTTTTCTCTCGGAGATCGTCGGCGCTCAGCCGTGGCCGGGCAAGCGCCACATGAACATGGAATCGATCTACGAATACGGATCGCGCGCCGGCTTCTGGCGGCTTTGGCGCGCCTTCACGGAGCGCGACATTCCCGTCACCGTCTACGCCGTCGCGACGGCGCTCGAGCGGAACAAGGAGGCGGTCGCCGCCATGCAGGAGGCGGAATGGGAGATCGCCTCGCACGGCCTGAAATGGATCGACTACAAGGATTTTTCCAAGGACGACGAGCGCGAGCACATGCGCGAGGCGATCCGCATCCACACGGAGGTGACGGGCGAGCGGCCGCTCGGCTGGTACACCGGGCGCACCTCGGTCCACTCGCTCGAGCTTGCGATGGAGGACGGCGGCTTTCTCTACACGTCCGACGTTTACGCCGACGACCTCCCCTATTGGCTCGCCGGGCCGAAGGGGCTGTTTCTTGCCATCCCCTACACGCTCGACGCGAACGACATGCGCTTCGCCACGCCGCAGGGATTCAATTCCGGCGATCAGTTTTTCAGTTATCTCAAGGACAGTTTCGACACGCTCTATGCCGAGGGCGAAGCTGGTGCGCCCAAGATGATGTCGGTCGGGCTCCATTGCCGCCTTGCCGGCCGCCCCGGCCGCGCCGCCGCACTCCTGCGCTTCCTCGACTACGTGAAGAGCAAGGAGCGAGTCTGGCTGCCGCGCCGCATGGACATCGCCCGCCACTGGATCATGCACCACTGGCCTGAACGGCGGGGCTGATCGGAGCGGCTTGCTCCGGCTCCGGTTGACAGGCTTCGGTGGCGCAAGCAATGTTTGACCCTCGAACAAACCTCCCCGCCTAGAGGGAGGAGTGACGCGGCCAGGGCAGGCGGAGCCGACTTCCATGTATCTCGGGATCGATATCGGCACCTCATCGGTGAAGGTGGTGCTGATAGACGCGGATCAGCGGATCGTCGCGTCGCGCAGCGAGCCGCTCAGCGTCGAGCGCCCGCATCCGGGCTGGTCGGAGCAGGATCCGGAGAGCTGGGTCGCGGCGACGTCAGGCGTGATCGACGCGATCTGCCGCGACCAACCGGAAGCGCTGAAGCGCGTGCGAGGCATCGGCCTCTCCGGCCACATGCATGGGGCGACACTCATCGACAAAGCCGGCCGGCCGCTCCGTCCCTGCATTCTGTGGAACGACGGGCGTTCGGCGAAAGAGGCGGCGGAGCTCGACGCCGATCCGCGCTTCCGTGCGATCACCGGCAACATCGTCTTCCCCGGCTTCACGGCGCCGAAGCTCGTATGGGTGCATCGCCACGAGCCAAAAATCTTCGGCAAGGTGGCGAAGGTTCTGCTGCCGAAGGACTATGTGCGGCTCTGGCTTACCGGCGACTATGCTTCCGACATGTCGGACTCCGCCGGCACATCGTGGCTCGATGTCGCCAGGCGCGACTGGTCGGACGAGCTGCTCGTCGCGACGCATCTCGAACGCGATCAGATGCCGGAGCTGTTCGAGGGCACGGAGGCGACCGGAAAGCTCCGCGCCGTGCTTGCAACTCGCTGGGGCATGAAAGAGGCGCCGGTTGTCGCCGGCGGCGCCGGCGACAATGCGGCCTCAGCCTGCGGCGTCGGAACTGTCGCACCCGGCTCGGCCTTCGTCTCGCTCGGCACGTCGGGTGTGCTCTTCGTCTCCAACGAGAAATTCCGCCCGAACCCCGCGAGCGCGGTCCACGCTTTCTGTCATGCGCTCCCAAAGACCTGGCATCAGATGGGCGTGATCCTCTCCGCCGCCTCCTCGCTCGAATGGCTTGCCGGTGTGACCGGGTCGAGCGCCGGTGAGCTCGACCGGTTCGTGGAGGATACGCCGGCGGGCGAGGAGCCGCTTTTCTTCCTGCCTTATCTCTCCGGCGAGCGGACGCCGCACAACGATGCGAGCGCGCGCGGCAGCTTTGTCGGCCTCTCGCACCAGACGGATCGTGCGGCACTTGCGCGCGCCGTCATGGAGGGCGTTGCATTCGCCTTCGCCGATTCCATCGAAGCGCTTCGGGTTGCCGGCACCAAAGTCGAGCGGGCGACCGCAGTCGGCGGCGGCTCGCGCTCGCGCGCCTGGCTAAAAATCATCGCGAACGTCTTGAACCTGCCGATCGACATCCCCGCGGAGGGAGATTTCGGCGCTGGGCTTGGCGCGGCGCGGCTCGGGCTCATCGCTGCCGAGGGCGCCGATCCGATCGCCGTCTGCCGGCCGCCGGCGGTGCAGGAATCGATCATGCCCGAGCGCGGCGCAGCAGATGCCTATCGCGCCGCCTTCCAGCGCTATCGCGCGCTCTATCCCGCCATCAAGGAGGCTCTCAAGTCATGAGCACCGGCTTTTTCGGCAACCAGAAGCCTGTCCGCTACGAGGGACCGGAAAGCCGCAACCCCCTCGCCTTCCGCGTCTACGACCCCGACCGGATCGTGCTCGGCAAGCGGATGGAGGACCACTTTCGCTTCGCCGTCTGCTACTGGCACAGTTTTGCTTGGCCGGGTACCGATCCGTTCGGCGGTCCGACACTCCTTAGGCCCTGGTTCGGTGAGGGCATGGAGAAAGCGCGGCTCAAGGCCGATGTCGCCTTCGAGATGTTCGAGCTGCTCGGCGTCCCCTTCTTCAGCTTTCACGACCGCGACATCGCGCCGGAAGGAGCGTCGCTCGCGGAATCGAACCGCAATGTGCGCGAGATCGCCGATATCTTCGCGAAGAAGATGGAGACCGCGAAGGTCAAGCTTCTCTGGGGAACCGCCAACCTCTTCTCCAACCGCCGCTTCATGGCGGGCGCCGCGACCAATCCCGATCCCGAGGTCTTTGCCTATGCCGCCGCGCAGGTGAAGAACGCGCTCGACGTCACCCATGAGCTAGGCGGCGCGAACTACGTGCTCTGGGGCGGACGCGAGGGCTACGAGACGCTTCTCAACACCGACATGAAACGCGAGCTCGCGCAGCTCGGCCGCTTCCTGACCATGGTGGTCGAGCACAAGGAAAAGATCGGCTTCAAGGGCACAATCCTGATCGAGCCGAAGCCGAAGGAGCCCACAAAGCACCAGTACGATTTCGACGTCGGCACGATTTTCGGGATGCTGAAGGCCTACGACCTCGAGAAAAAGGTGAAGATCAATATCGAGCAGAACCACGCGATCCTGGCCGGTCACTCGTTCCAGCACGAGATCCAGCTCGCCGCGGCGCTCGGCATTTTCGGCTCGCTCGACCTGAACCGCGGCGACGATCTCCTGGGTTGGGACACCGACCAGTTCGCCATGAGCGGGCCGGAACTGACGCTGATGATGGTGGAAGTGCTGCGCGCCGGTGGCTTCACGACCGGCGGCATGAATTTCGACGCAAAGATCCGCCGCCAGTCGATCGAGCCTGACGACCTGCTCCACGCGCATGTCGGCTCGATGGATGCGACCGCGAAGGCGCTACTGAACGCCGAGGCGATCATGAAGGACGGCGCGCTGCAGAAATTCGTCGACGACCGCTATTCGGGCTGGAACGGCGCGCTCGGCAAGGACATGCTTTCGGGCAAGAAGAGCCTCGACGACCTCGCCACCTACGTGGCGGAGAAGAAGCTCGACCCGCAGCCGAAGAGCGGAAGGCAGGAGTATTTGGAAAACCTGGTCAATCGGTTTGGGTGAGCACAGTCGCGAGTGTAATGCAATGCTTGACACCCGTCGCGCGCTCCTTTACACGCTTCGATGATTAGGAGCTTCCGGAACCGTGCTCTCCGACAACTTTGGGAAACCGGGTCCGCAAGCAGGATCGACAGGCGTATGCACGCCAGGCTCCTACGTCGGCTGGATGTCATTGATCGGGCAACCGTTCGCGAGGACCTGAATGTCCCCGGGTTCGACTTCCATCCGCTTCGTGGGTTCGGCCCGGTTCGCTACTCCATCCACGTGAACGGCCCCTGGTGCATCACGTTCGAATTCGAGGATGGCGATGCAAGTGGTGTGGATTTCGAGCAGTACCATTGATGCAGCGGCACTCCAGGCGTCGGACTTTCCCTGCAAAACGGAGACGATAGATGCAGCGAGCGTATGAGGCACATCGGCCCTCGCGTCCGCCTACGCATCCCGGGGCGGTGCTCCGCGAGGACGTTCTGCCGGCCCTTCGCATGAGCGTCACCGACGTTGCGGCGCATCTGCGGGTCAGTCGCCAAACGCTCCACCGGATTCTCGCGGAAAAAGCAGCCATCACGCCCGAAATGGCGGTCCGGCTGGGAAAATTCTGCGGGAACGGACCGGGTCTTTGGCTCCGGATGCAGCAGGCTCACGATCTATGGCACGCCGAGCGGACGCTGAAGGACGAGGTCAAGGCCATCCCCACGGCGCAGGAGGCGGCGTAGAAAACCTACCTTGCCTTCGCGCCCTGCTCGATCCAGGCGCCAAGCCTCGCGCGCTCTTCCCTCGTCATACCCGTGGTATTGCCGAGCGGCATAATGTCAGACAGCACGGTCTGCTGCTCGATCTTACTCGCGTAGAGTCGGATCTCTTCCAGCGTATCGAGCGCTACGCCCTTCGGCGCCGCAGGATAATCCTTGTTCGCCGGCGTCGCGGAGTGGCACTGGATGCAATGCTTTTCGATGATCGGATGGATGTCGGCGAAGGAAGCGCCGCCCGTAATGGGCGCCGCACCGGGGCGATAGGCGGTGATCATGATCAGCACAATCACCACCGCGACCGCGGCAGGGATCGAAGCGAGCGCAACGGTGGTCAGGATCCCGTGATTGGTGACGTTGAAGAAATGGCGGATCAGGCCACCGACGACCACGATTCCGAGCGCGATCAGCGGGCTCCAGGGATGCCCGAACATGATCGGATAATGGTTGGAGATCATCATGAAGATGACGGGCAGCGTCAGATAATTGTTGTGGAGCGAGCGCTCCGCCGCCTCTTTTCCGAGCGCGGGATCTGGCTTCCGCCCAGCAATCAGGTCGGCCACCACGATCTTCTGGTTTGGAATGATGACGAAGAACACGCTTGCGGCCATGATCGTGCCGATCAGCGAGCCGACGTGCAGGAACGCCGCGCGGTCGGAAAAGACGCCGTGGTAGAAGAAGGTAAAGGCCGCGATCTCGATGAAGAGCGCGACGGCGAGCGGCCCGCGTTTCTGACCGAGCGGCGACTTGCACAGGCCATCGTAGATGAACCAACCGGCGGCCAGCGATCCAGCCGAGAGGACGATTGCCCAGGCTGGGTCGAGCGGGATTTTTTCTTTGTCGATCAGAAAAGCGTCGGCGCCGAAATAGTAGATAACGGCAAGCAGCAGGAAGCCGGTGATCCAGGTGAAATAGGCTTCGTATTTGAACCAGTGCAGCTCGTCGGGCATTCGGTCGGGCGCGACCGCGTATTTCTCGGCGAGATAGAAGCCGCCGCCATGCACCATCCAGGTCTCGCCGGCGATGCCCGGGTCCTGGCCGTCGCGCTTCTTCAGGCTCGCCTCCAGCCAGATGAAGAAAAACGACGTGCCGATCCAGGCGATGCCGGTCATGACATGCGCCCAGCGCAGCACCGCGTTCAGCCATTCGAGGATCGCCGCGCTCATCGAGGTCAGTACTGAACCTTGTCGGGCTTTTTCTGCCACTCGGCGAAGACGGCCTCAGCCTCCGGCAATTCGAGCTTCACCGTCGGGATGGTGCGGGCGTCGATCGGCTTCGATACCTCGTCGTAGATGAGCGCATCGTCGAAGCCGATCGCAGCGGCGTCCTCACGGGAGTTGGCGAAGAAGATGCGGTCGATCCGCGCCCAATAGATGGCGGCGAGGCACATCGGGCATGGCTCGCAGCTCGTGTAGATGTCGCAGCCGACAAGCGAGAACGATCCGAGCGTTGCACAGCCGCCGCGGATCGCCGTCACCTCGGCGTGCGCCGTCGGATCGTTCGTCGAGGTGACCTTATTCCAGCCTTCGGCGATCACCTTGCCGTCCTTGACGATGATGGCGCCGAATGGCCCGCCGGCTCCTTCCCGCATGCGCTCCGCCGAGAGTTTTACGGCGCGGCGCATGAATTCGCGATGCGGCTCAGCGTCCATGCAGCACCGAGGCGGTGGCGCGTAACAGGTTCCGCTCGCGGCGCATCAACAGGTCGGCGGCAAAGGAAGCGGCGATCGCGGTGGGCTCCTTGCTCTCGATGTCGGGGAGGCCGATCGGGCAAGTCAGGCGCGCGAGCTGCTCGCGCGAAATGCCGGCCTCGCCGAGCCGCTTGACGAAGCGGGCGCGTTTCGTAGGAGACCCTATCAGGCCGAGATAGGCGAAGTCGTCGCGCCGCAGCACCGCCTCGCAGACAGCTTCGTCGAGCGGATGGCTGTGCGTCATCACGAGAAAGATCGTATCCGGCGGCGCTTCGTCGACCACAAGCTCGGGCATGGCAAGCGCAAGGCATTTCACGCCGGCAGGCGCCGGCTCGGGAAACTGCCCGGCGCGTCCGTCGATCCACGTAAAGGCGAAACCGAGAGGCGCCACCGCATACGCAATTGCGCGCCCGACATGGCCGGCACCGAAGAGCCAGAACGCCTGGGCCGGTGGATTGACGCGCTCGCGAACGATCGCCCGACTGCCCGCGAGGGTCGCGACGAACGCGGCTTCCTTTTGCCCGCCGCCGGCGCTCCAATCGCGACGAAAACCTCCCGCGTCGTCGAGCCGGACCGTCCGGAAAATCGGCGTCGGCTCCTCGGCGGCTCGCATCAGCTTCTTGAGCCAGGCGAGATCGGCCGGCGCGAAGGGCTCGAAGGCAAGCATCACCGACCCGCCGCAGCATTGGTTGAGCTCGGGCCCGAGCGCCAGGCGAAGGAGCCCTGCCCCGCCAGACTGCAGAAGCTCGCGCGCCTTCCGCATCGCGGTATGTTCAAGCTCGCCCCCGCCGATCGTGCCCGCAATCGTGCCTTCGGTGACGAGCATCTGCGCCCCGACCTCGCGCGGGCCTGAGCCCCTCAGCTCCACGACGTGCACGAGCGTCGCGGCATCGCCGCGTTCAAGCGCCTCCGCGAGGGCTGCGAGCCAGAACCGCATCAACCGCTGCTCCCAATGTTTGTCATCCCGGTTTGGCCGTCAGGCCAAGACCGGGACCCATGAACACAGGTCAAGAAACTAAAGCAGGGGCTCCACCTCATCCGGTCCTCTTCGGTGTTCGTGGGTCCCGGCCCTCGCTTCGGTCGGCCGGGATGACAAACTTTGAGGTGGAGTCCGTCCCGCGGGCGCGCACATCTTCGACCGCGAAGAGGATTCTTTCGGGGGTCGCCGGCGTGTCGAGATGCGGGAAGACGCGATGGTCGCCGGCCGCGGCGACGGCGTCGGTCAGCGCCGAGAAAGCGGAGAGCGCCAGCATCAGCGGCGGCTCGCCCACCGCCTTGGAGCGGTAGATGGTGGGCGAGCGGTTCACGCCCTTCTCCCAGATCGCGATACGCATGTCGTCGGGGCGGTCGTTGGCGGTCGGGATCTTGTAGGTGGAGGGGGCGTGCGTCATCAGCCGGCCCTTCTCGTCCCACCACAATTCCTCGGTGGTCAGCCAGCCGACCCCCTGGATGAAGCCGCCTTCGATCTGACCGAGATCGACGGCCGGATTGAGCGAGCGTCCGACGTCATGGAGGATGTCGGCTCGGCGCAGTCGGTTTTCGCCGGTCAGCGTGTCGATGACCACTTCACTCACCGCCGCGCCATAGGCGAAGTAGAAGAACGGTTTTCCGCGCGCTTTTTCGCGGTCGTAATGGATGTCGGGCGTCGCGTAGAACCCGGTCGAGGATAGCGAGACGCGCCCGAGATAGGCCTCCGCCACGAGATCGGAAAAGGCCATCTCCTCGTTTCCGACGCGCACGCGGTTCGGCAGGAAGACGATCTGCTCCTCGGGCACCTTGTATTTCCTGGCCGCAAACGCGACGAGCCGGCCCTTGATGGTCTCGGCCGCGGCCTTCGCCGCCATGCCGTTCATGTCGGAGCCGGAGGATGCGGCGGTCGCCGAGGTGTTCGGCACCTTGGCAGTGGTCGTCGCGGTGATCTTCACCCGGTCGAGGTCGATCTGGAATTCTTCCGCGACCACCTGCGCGACCTTGACGAAGAGCCCCTGTCCCATCTCCGTCCCGCCGTGGTTCAGGTGCACGGACCCGTCCTTGTAGACGTGCACCAGCGCGCCGGCCTGGTTCAGATGCGTCGTGGTGAAGGAAATGCCGAATTTCACCGGCGTCAGCGCGATGCCTTTCTTCAGGATTGGGCTCTTGGCATTGAAGGCGCGGACGGCCTCGCGGCGCGCGCGATAGTCGGAAGAGACTTCGAGCTCGTCCACCATCTCGGCAATGACGCAATCGGTCACCTCCATGTGGTAGGGGGTGATGCCGCCGCCTTCGGCCGGATAGAAATTCGCGCTCCGCACATCGAGCGGGTCGCGGCCGAGCGTGAAGGCGATCTCGTCGATCGCCCGCTCGATCCCGAGCATCCCCTGTGGGCCGCCGAACCCGCGAAAGGCAGTGTTGGAGACGGTGTGCGTCTTCATCCGCCGGGAACGGATGAGGGCATTGTGAAGCTCGTAGGCATTGTCGGCGTGGAACATGGCGCGGTCGGCGATAGCCGCCGAAAGGTCCGCCGAATAGCCGCAACGCGCCGCATGGTCGAAGCGGACGCCCTGGATCACGCCTTCATCGTCAAATCCCACATCGTAATTGATGCGAAAATCGTGCCGCTTGCCTGTCATTTCCATGTCGTCGTCGCGGTCGAGCCGGAGCTTTGCCGGCCGCCCCGTCTTCCCCGCGACGAGCGCGGCGATCGCCGCGAAGAGCGCCGGTTGGCTCTCCTTGCCACCGAAGCCGCCGCCCATCCGCCGCACTTCCACCGTCACGGCATTGTCGGAGAGGCCGAGCACCTTTGCGACGGTGTGCTGCACTTCCGCCGGATGCTGCGTGGAGGAATGGACGAGCATGTCGCCCGCCTCGCCCGGGATCGCATAAGCGACCTGGCCCTCGAGATAGAAATGGTCCTGCCCGCCGATGAAGATGCTGCCCTTGATGCGGCGCGGCGCGCGAGCGAGAGCGGCATCGACATCGCCGAGACGCATCTCGTGCACCGGCAGCAAATCGGCATCGGCCGCGAGCGCGTCGTCGACCGAGATCAGCGCCGGCAGATCCTCGTATTCGACCCTGGCGAGCTTTGCCGCCGCGCGCGCAGCCTCGACACTCTCCGCCGCCACGGCGAACAGCGACTGGCCAACATACTGAACCTCGTCCTCGGCGAAGACCGGATCGTCGTGCATGACCGGGCTCGCATCGTTCTCGCCGGGAATATCCTTCGCTGTCAGCACGCAGACGACGCCTGGCGCAGAGCGGACGGCGGAAACATCGACAGACACGAGCCGCGCATGCGCGCGCTCGCTCATCGCGACATAGATCTGCAGCGTGCCGGGAAGCTCCGGCACGTCGTCGACATAGACCGCCTCGCCGGAAACGTGCAGCGCTGCGCTGTCGTGAACAACGGGCCGAGCCACACCGCCGCGGATGTTTTCGTCGTGCCGCGGAGGCTCGTGCGGCACAGAGGTGATCGTGCCCGCGCCGCTCCGGTCCTGGATGAGGGTCTCATCCATCAGGCAAGCTCCAGCACGCGGGTTGCCGGTCGCGCGCCGCCCGCATTTTCCAGGTGGAAACGCCGCAGCAGATTCTGCGCAGCCTTCAGCCTATAGGCGGCGGAGGCGCGCATGTCGGTGAGCGGGGTGAAATCCTCGGCGAGCGCCGCGATGGCGCGCGCGACGGCCGCCTCATCGAAGGCGCTGCCAATCAGCGCTGCCTCGGCCGCGAACGCGCGCTTCGGCGTCGCCGCCATGCCGCCAAAGGCGATCCGTGGCTCGCTCACCTTGCCGCCATCAAGCTTCACCGAGAACGCGCCCATGACGGCGGAAATGTCCTGGTCGAAGCGTTTCGAAAGTTTGTAGCAGGCGAAGCGACAATCGGATGGCAGCGCCGGCACAAACACGCTTTCGACAAATTCGCCCGGCGCCCGGTCCTGCTTGCCATAGGCGATGAAGAAATCTTCCAGCGGAATTTCTCGCCGCTCGACGCCGTGGCGGAGCGTCAGCCGCGCGTCGAGTGCAATCAGCGCCGGCGGCAAGTCGCCGATCGGCGAGCCGTTGGCGATGTTGCCCCCAACGGTCCCGGCATTGCGAATCTGGATCGAGGCGAAACGGCGCAGAAGCTCGCCGAGATCAGGGTGCAGGCGCGCCAGCGCCGCCGTCGCGTCGCGATGGCTGAGCGTGGCGCCGAGAGTGAGCCCTTCCTCGGATTCATCGACGGCGGAAAGGTCTCTTACGCGCGTGACATCGATCAAGGTCTTCACGCGCCGATGCTGCTTGGTGACCCAGAGCCCGACGTCAGTCGCACCGGCGACCAGCACTGCGTCGGGATACTCCAGATAAATTTCGGCGAGCTCGTCGGCCGAGCGCGGCGCGAAGACCTGGGCCTCGCCATGCGTGAGATGCAGCATGGCGCCCTCGGAGAGCTTATCGAGCCGCTTCGCCGTCCGCGCGGAAGCGGCGGGGTTGGGGCCCGGCGCCTCGCCGGCCTCCAACCCCGCATCGATGATCGGGCCATAGCCGGTGCAGCGGCATAGATTGCCGGCGATCCAGTCCTTGACCCTCTGCCGGCCGGTCAGCTCGCCCTCGAGCCAGCCGGCATAGAGCTGCATGACGAAGCCCGGCGTGCAAAAACCGCATTGCGAGCCGTGATGCTCGACCAGCGCCTGCTGCACCGGATGCAGCTTCCCGTCCGGCGCCCTCAGGTCCTCGACCGTCGTGAGCTGCCGTCCGTGCAGCACCGGCACGAACTGGATGCAGGAATTGACCGCGCGATGCTTCAGGCCGCCCTCTCCGTCGAGCTCGGAGATGACGACGGTGCAGGCGCCGCAGTCACCCTCGGCACAGCCCTCCTTGGTGCCCATGCGGCGTTCGTGCCGGCGCAGATATTCGAGCACCGTCAGCGTCGGCGAGACGCCGTCGAGCGTGCGCTCCTCGTCGCCCAGGAGAAAGCGAATCGCGGCCATCAGTATTCCCGGCCCATCAGCTTCCCCGATAGGTCGAGTAGCCGTAGGGCGAGAGGAGAAGCGGCACGTGATAATGCGCGTCGGGATCGTCGATGCCGAAGCGGATCACCACCTGGTCGAGAAATTTCGGCGTCGGCAGCGAAAGGCCGAGCCGGTCGAAATAAGCGCCCGCGTCAAAGACGAGCTCGTATGTTCCAACGCCCATCGTCTCGCCTTCGAGGAGCGGCGGGTGCACGCGACCCTCCGCGTTGGTGACCCCCGTTGCAATCGCGGTGCCATGCTTGCCTGCCAGGCGGAGGCTGATTGCCAGTCCGACGGCAGGTTTTCCAAGCGCGGTGTCGAGCACGTGCGTGGTCAGCCGGCCCAATTGTCGCTCCCGATCAAGATATGGTTCTTCCCGTAACGCATTTCAGCATAATGCCGTGTGAGCGCGCCCGGAGCAAAGCCTCCGGCCAGCACTCTGCCGTAGCCAAGGAGCGGAACGATGGCTCGAGCACCTGGTTCGAGGCGGTTCGACCCACCGCCTCGCAATATGGGGCGGGCTGAATTCGTCGGCAAATTCGGCGGAGTCTACGAGCATTTTCCGGAGATCGCCGAGCGCGCCTGGGAAAAAGGCCTGACCGACGCCACCGGGACGCCCGAAGGCCTCGCCGCCGCGCTCGCCGAAATCGCCGCTTCGCTCGACCAGGCGTCGAAGCTAAGACTCATCCGCAATCACCCGGACCTCGCCGGTCGGGCGGCTATCGCGGGCAAGCTGACGGCGGCCTCCAAGTCCGAGCAGGCGGGCGCCGGGCTCGACCAATGCTCGCCCGAGGAATTTTCGTGTTTCCAAGCACTGAACGAGACTTACAAGCAAAAGTTCGAGTTTCCGTTCATCCTGGCGGTGGCCGGAAAGAACCGCCACGACATCCTCGCCGCCTTCGAGTCGCGGATCGGAAACGACTGCGAGACGGAGTTCCGCACAGCGCTCGCCGAAATTGACAAGATCGCGCGCATCCGACTGGAAGCGCTGGCGGGGTGACCGCCGTCGGAGTTTTCGCTGCGGCGTCGCGTGTCGCATTCTGCGTGGCGCAATCCTGGGTCTGCGGCCGATAAGCACGGCTTGGGGATCGCACATTTGAGCCGTTGACCGGGCATGGCGCTCCGGGTTCGGATGGCGCCAGGTTTCTCGCGAGGCTCGATGGCTGAATATTCGATCTTTTCGGTGCTCCGCCATGGCCTCTCCGGCAACAAAGGCTGGCGGCCGACCTGGCGGAAGGCGGAGCCGAAGCCGTCCTATGACGTGATCGTCGTGGGCGGTGGCGGCCATGGTCTCGCCACCGCCTTCTATCTCGCCAAGGAGCACGGCATCCGCGACGTCGCGGTGGTGGAGCGCGGCTGGCTTGGCCAGGGCAATGTTGGGCGGAATACGACGATCGTCCGCTCCAACTACCTGCTCGACGAAAACCAGAAATTCTACGAGTGGAGCATGAAACTCTGGGAAGGGCTCAGCCACGTCCTCGACTACAACGTGATGTTTTCGCAGCGCGGCGTCTTGAACCTCGCGAACTCGCCCACCCAGCTCGACCAGTACGCCCAGCGCGGCAACGGCATGCGCCTGAACGGCATCGACGCCGAGCTGTTGATGCCGGAGGACATCGCCAAGCTCTGCCCCGGCCTCGATCTTAGCGCCTCCGCGCGCTTTCCGGTCGTGGGCGGCCTCTTCCAGCCCCGCGGCGGTACCGCTCGGCACGACGCCGTCGCCTGGGGCTATGCGCACGCCGCCGACCGGCTCGGCGTCGACATCATCGAGAATTGCGAAGTGACCGGTTTTCTCCAGGAGCGCGGGCGCGTGGTCGGCGTCACCACGAGTCGCGGCACGATCCGCGCGCCGAAGATCGGCGTGGCGGTCGCCGGGATGACCTCGGAGGTGATGCGAAAAGCCGGCATCGAAAAGCTGCCCATCGAAAGCCACGTGCTGCAGGCCTTCGTCACCGAGCCGCTGAAGCCGCTCATCAACTGCGTCGTCACCTTCGGCGCCGGCCACATGTACGTCTCGCAGTCCGACAAGGGCGGCCTCGTCTACGGCGGCAACCTCGACTACTACAATTCCTACGCCCAGCGCGGGAACCTGCCGATCGTGCACGAGGTGGCGGCGGAGCTTCTCGCCGTCTTCCCGAATGTCGGCAAAGTGAGGCTCGTCAGGAGCTGGGGCGGTCTCGTCGACATGTCGATGGATGGGAGCCCGATCATCACGCCGGGACCGCTGCCTGGCATGTATCTGAATGCCGGCTGGAACTACGGTGGCTTCAAGGCGACGCCGGCTTCCGGCTGGTGCTTTGCATGGACGATCGCCAGCGACGCGCCGCACGCCTTGAACGCGCCGTTCACGCTCGAACGCTATCACCAGGGCCGGCCGATCGACGAACGGGGCTCCGGCCCGACGCCGCGGCTGCACTGATGCTGATCCCCTGCCCCATCTGCGGCCAGCGCGATCAGAGCGAGTTCACCTATGGCGGTGACGCGACCACCGTCAGGCCCGAGATCTCCGACGGCGATGCCGCGCGCTGGGCGGCCTACGTCTACGATCGCGCCAATCCGCGCGGGCCGCACCAGGAATATTGGCATCACGTGCATGGCTGCCGGTCGTGGCTTGTGGTGGCGCGCAACACCGAGACGCACGACGTCTCCGGCGCGCGGCTGATTGGCCCCTGGGCCAGCAGGGTGAGCGACTGATGCCCGGCACCCGCCTGCCGCGCGGCGGCACCCGCATCGACAGGACGCTGCCGCTCGCCTTCACCTTCGATGGCGCTTCGGTCCACGGCTTCGCCGGCGACACGATCGCGTCCGCACTGATCGCGTCCGGCCGAACGCTCGTCGCGCGCTCGTTCAAATATCACCGCCCGCGCGGAATCTATTCCGCCGGCCCGGAGGAGCCGAATGCGCTTGTGAGCCTCGGCGAGGGCCCCGGGACCGAACCGAACACGAAGGCGACGGTCGTCGAGGCTCGGGACGGCCTCCGCGTCAGGAGCCAGAACGCCTGGCCGTCGCTCGCCGTCGATTTCAGCGCCATCAATGGCCTCTTCGCGCCGTTCTTTGGCGCGGGTTTTTACTACAAGACGTTCATGGGTCCGGGCCGCGCCGGCTGGATGCTCTACGAGCCGTTCATCCGCCGCGCCGCCGGCCTCGGCAAGGCGAGCTTCGAGCCCGATCCGGACCGCTACGACACGGCGCACGCCTTCTGCGACGTGCTGGTCGTCGGCGGTGGGCCCGCGGGCCTTTCGGCGGCGCTCGCCGCGGGGGGCGCCGGCGCCCGCGTGATCCTCTGCGAAGAGAGTCCCGTGCTCGGCGGTGGGCTCGATCTGGAAGAGCGGATAGGGGACGGTGACCCGGCGGACTGGCTTTTCACTACGCAATCGGCGTTGAACGGTCTCGCCAACGCTCGCACGCTCACGCGGACCAGCGTCTACGGCTATTACGACGACAACGTGCTCGGCGCGGTCGAGCAGGTCTCGGACGCCGCCGACAGGGCCCGCCAGCGCCACTGGCGGATCGCGGCGCGGCATGTCGTGCTCGCCACCGGCGCGATCGAGCGCCCCTTCGTTTTTCCCGGCAACGACACGCCGGGCGTCATGCTGGCCGGCGCCGCGCTCGCCTATGCGCGGCGCTACGGCGTCGCCGTCGGCGGCGACGTAGTGCTCTTCACCAACCACGATGGCGGATGGCAGAGCGCTGTCGCTCTCTCGCGGGCGGGCGTGCCGGTCCGCGCCGTCGTCGATCCGCGGCCGCGTGCGCCAGCGAGCGCCGCGAGCGAGCTCAGCGAGACAGGAACGGAATGCCTGCCCGGCCATGTCGTCACGGCGGCGCGCGGCGGTAAGACTCTGAAGTCAGTCAGGGTCGAAGTTTTCGATGCCGCGGCTGGCCGCGTTTCCGGCGCAGCGCGCGATCTGAAATGCGACGCTCTTGGTGTTGCCGCGGGCTGGGTCCCGCTCGTCCATCTTGCCAGCCAAGCCGGCGGTCCGCCGATCTATTCGGACTCGATCCATGCCTTCGTGCCGGGCGAGCCGCGCGAGCGGTGGATCGCAGCCGGCGCCATCCGCGGCACGTTCGACGCTGAGGAAGCCGCGGCCGAAGGCGCGCGGGCCGGCGCCGTCGCGGCAAAAGCGCTTGGATTCAAGGCTTTATCTGACGACGCTCAGGGGTCTGACGAAGCGTCGCGAGGCGTGGAGCGACCTCACGGCGATATGCTGCCGCTCTTCGAGATCCCCGCAAAGGGTAAGGCCTTCGTCGACCTGCAGAACGACGTGACGGCGGCGGATGTGCGGCTCGCGCGGCAGGAAGGGTTCGAATCCGTCGAGCATCTGAAGCGCTACACCACGCTCGGCATGGCCGCCGACCAGGGCAAGACCTCGAACCTGAACGGCCTCGCCATCCTCGCCAAGGCGCGTGGTCTCGCCATCCCCGCCGTGGGCACGACGCGCTTCCGTCCACCCTACAATCCGGTCAGCCTCGGCGCGCTCGTCGGGCGTGCGCGTGGCGGACATTTGGCGCCACTTCGCCGCACTCCGCTGCACGACTGGCACGTGAAGGCCGGCGGAGAGATGATGAATGTCGGGCCCTGGCAGCGGCCGCGCGCCTACGCGAAGGATGGCGAGACGCTGCAACAAGCCTACATCCGTGAGGCGCGGGCGGTACGTGCCTCCGTCGGCATCACCGATGTCTCGACCCTCGGCAAGATCGACGTTCAGGGCCGGGACGCGGCGACCTTTCTCGACCGCGTCTACACCAACACCTTCTCCACGCTCCCGGTCGGCAAGGCGCGCTATGGACTGATGCTCCGCGACGACGGCTTTCTCTACGACGACGGCACCACCTGGCGGCTCGGAGACAACCGCTACCTGATGACGACGACGACGGCCAACGGAGCGCTCGTCTATCAGAATCTGGAGATGCTGCTCGCCATCGCGTGGCCGGAGCTGAAAGTCTCGCTCGCCTCGCTGACCGACCAATGGGCGGGCGCCGCCGTCGCCGGACCGAACAGCCGCGCGCTCCTCGCCAAAGCGCTCGACGACGTCGACCTGAGCGATGCAGCCCTCCCCTTCATGGGCGTGAAGGCGGGACATCTCGGGGGGATCGCGGTGCTCGTCGCGCGGCTCTCCTTCTCCGGCGAGCGCGCCTACGAGGTGTATTGCGGCTCCGACCATGCGCTCGCCGTCTGGGAACGGTTGCTTGCGGCGGGAAGCGAGTTTTCAGTGGTGCCCTACGGGCTGGAGGCGCTCGGCGTGCTCCGCATCGAGAAGGGCCATGTCACCGGCGCGGAGATCGACGGGCGCACCAGCGTCCACGATCTCGGACTCGAAAAGATGTTTTCGATGAAGAAGGATTTCGTCGGCAAGCCGCTCGCGCTCCGGCCCGCGCTGACCGATCCCAACCGTAAGCAGCTCGTCGGCGTCAAGACGCTCGACGGCAAGCCAATCGCTTCCGGCGCGCATCTCGTCGGCGGCGCCGAGGCAAAGGAGCCGGGCCGCAGCCAGGGCCACGTCACTGCGATGTGCTACAGCCCGGCGCTCGAGACCTATATTGCCCTGGCGCTGCTGGAGCGCGGGCGGGCGCGGCATGGCGAGACGCTTTACGCCGCCGATCCGCTGCGCGGTGCGCATGGTCCGGTGGAGATCGTGGATCCGTGCTTCGTCGACAAGGACGGGAGCCGCATGCATGGCTGAACGCCTCTCCGCCCTCGCGCATCATTCGGCAACCGCGGCCGGCGACGCTCGCGTCAGTCTTTCGGAAGCTCGTCCGGGATCGATCCTCCAGGTCGAGGCGTGGCCGGACACGCTCGACACCGTTCGCCGTGTCATCGCGGAAATGCTCGGCGTCGGGGCGCCGACGGTCGGGCGGGCGGCCACCGGCTCCGGCGCCACCGTCGCGGCGATCGCGCCGGGCCGATTTCTCATCGCCGCCGAGGCCGGCGACCTGCTTCAGCGCTTCGAGGCGGCGCTTCCCTCTGGCGACGCGGCCGTGGCCGATCTTTCGCACGGCCGCGTCATCCTGAAGCTCGAAGGCGAGGCGGCGGCCGCCGTGCTTTCAACTTCGGTGGCCCTCGATCTCGACCCTTCCACCTTTCCCGTCGGGCGCGTCGCGCAGACGATGATCCACCATGTCGACGTGGTCATTCATCGCCGGGCGGAAACATACTTCGAGCTTTGGGTGCTCAGGAGCTTCGCGGGGGCGCTGGCGGAGTGGTTGCTCGACGCAAGTGCCGAGTCTGGGATCGCATTCGCCAGGACGTAGTTCACGCCAGGCGCCGATGAGCGGTCGCTAGACGATGTCCCGAAGATCGCGCGCCCCGTGCACGACGCGGACAATGTCGACCCTATCCTTCCGCAGCCTGTAGAGTACGAGATAGCTTCCGGCCGACAGGATGCGGATGCCCGGTCCGATGTCGTCGCGTGCCGGGCCGATCGCAGAGTGGTCGGCAAGCATGCTGCATTTCTCTTCGATCGTGTTGAGGAGCCGGTCAGCGGCGGAGACGCTGTCCCGAGCAATGAAGAGCCAGATTTCGAGTAGGTCGTCGTCGGCTTTTGGATGCCGCCAGACCCGAACGCTCACCCCTTCGCTCTTTTTTGGCTCGCGTTGAGCCTGCGGCGACCCTCACGTTTGATGGATTCAATGTCGAGCGGCGCAGCCGGGCCACTTGCGATCCCCTCATCCCAGAGCCGCCGCAGCTCGGCGATCGACTCGCGCTTTCGCTCGCGCCGCTCCTTCCAGTCGCGAAGCGCCTCGCGAATGACTTCGCTTGTCGAAGCGTAGTCGCCGGCAGAGACCGCGTCCTGGACGAGATCGCGGAGTTCGGGTGTCAGCGCGACGCTAACTTTCGCAACGCCAGCCATCAGGGATTCTCCATTCTGGTAGGAAGAAGTAGGACTGACCTCAGGCCACCGCAAGGCCGAAAATCAATCTGCGATAGTCAGCCTCTCGCCCTTCATCGGCACCTGCTCTGGCACGCCCCATTCGCGCCCGGCATCGGCGACGAGGCACCAGAGATAGTCGGCCATCGACCAGCGGATGAAGAGGCGAAAGACCGGCCCGCCTACCTCCGTATCATCGCCCTTTTGCCAGATCATGGCGTTGGCGCGGCCAAAGATCGATCCCGTCACCATGCCCGCCTTGAAGGCGCGTGAATGCAAATCGAGCGGCGTCAGCTTCATCAATGCCTCGCGCGCTTTCGGCCCGGCAACCTCGATGATCGTGTAGTAGTCGCCAACGTCGACGAGCTGATGATGCATTCCCGCTAGCGCCGCCCGCGCGGCAGCCGAACGCTCCGCGGCATCGGCCGGTGCGGTCACCAGCATCCATTCGTCCGGGCCCATCCAGAGAAGCGATGTCGCGCCGAAGGTCGAGCTAGTAAGCGGATCGAGCGGCAGGCCGAGCCCGAGCGCCCCACGCAGCCGCTCCGCCGCCTCGTGTGGATCGGCGCGGAGGATGAACTTGCCGAGGAACGGCTGTTCCTCGATGCGGAGGGCGCCTCCCTCGTCCTGGATTGGCGGGCGGTGAAAGAGCGGCGAGCGGCGAACCGGCGCGTCAGCCATCGGCCTTCCCCCGCGCCGCCAGAAAATCCGTTCCCGTGACCGTGACCGGTATCGGGGCGCCGTCACGGCGCGACGCCCAGAGCCGCTCGCCCACGCGGCGCCGCCCGCCTTTGACCAGCGCCATGGCGATCGAACGATTGAGGTTCGGGCTGAAATAACTGGATGTGACATAGCCGAGCATCGGAACGGGCGGCTCGCTTTCCGCTTCGCTGCCGATCAGCTGCGTGCCCTCCATGAGAACGACCGTCGGATCCGCCGTCAGCAGCCCGACGAGTTCTCTACGGTCGGCGCGCATGGTGTCGGCGCGAAAGAGCGAGCGCCGGCCGACAAAATCGCCGCTCTTCTTCACCATGCCGCCGAGGCCAAGATCGACCGGCGTCACCGTGCCGTCGGTCTCCTGACCGACAATGATGAAGCCTTTTTCGGCGCGAAGCAGATGCATCGCCTCCGTGCCGTAAGGCGTGATCCCGAATTTCGCGCCCTTTTCCATCACCTCTTCCCAAAGCCACAGGCCGTAGGTTGCGGGGATGTTGATCTCGTAGGAGAGCTCGCCGGTGAAGGAGATGCGAAAAACGCGGACCGGCACGCCGCCGATATGCGCGTCACGAAAACTCATGAACTCAAAGTTTTCGGGATTCGCGTCGAGGTCGTCGCAGAGGTCCGTCACCAGCTTGTGGCATTCCGGCCCGCATAGCGAAACGACAGCCCACTCTTCAGTGATGCTTGTCAGGAAAACCTTCAGGTCCGGCCATTCGGTCTGCAAATAGTCTTCGAGCTTGCCGAGCACGCGCGCGGCGCCGCCGGTCGTCGTCGTCATGTGAAAATGGTCGTCGGCAAGGCAGGCGGTGACGCCGTCGTCAATCACCATGCCGTCCTCGCCGAGCATCAGCCCGTAGCGCGCCTTGCCCGCCGCGAGCTTCGTCCAGGCATTAGTGTAAACGCGGTTCAATAATTCGCGCGCATCGGGGCCGCGGACGTCGATTTTTCCCAGGGTCGAGGCGTCGAGCACGCCGATTGCCGCCCGCGCGGCCTTTGATTCCCGCTGCACGGCATCATGAAAACTCTCGCTGGCCTTTGGATAGGCGCGCGCTCGCAGCCAGTCGCCGACCGGCTCGAAAACCGCGCCATGCGTCCGGTGCCAGTCGTGCATCGGGGTGGTCCGGCGGGGCGCGAAGAGGTCGCCGACATGCTGGCCGGCCAGCGCGGCGAAGGTCACCGGCTTGTAGGGCTGGCGGAAAGTGGTGGTGCCGATCGCAGGAATCGTCTCGCCTCGGACAGAGGCGAGGAAGCCGAAGGCGTTCAGGTTCGCGACCTTGCCCTGGTCCGTCCCCATGCCTGCAGTCGTGTAGCGCTTGGCGTGTTCGACCGAGCGGTAGCCCTCCTTCACCGCAAGGCCAAGGTCCTTCGTCGTCACATCGTCCTGCAGGTCGATGAAGGCGCGCACCTTGTGTTTTGGTCGGTTGGAGGGAAGTTCCGGGATGACGCGGATCGGCCCCTGCCCGATCTGGCCGCTTGCCGGCACGCTCGGAAGTTTTGGCGGCGTCGCGTCGAAGCCTGCCTTACGCGCGGCCCCGATACCGGCGCGCGCGCCTTCCGCAAAGCATTCCGCCATGCCGAAATAACCGTTCGCCGCGCCCGCCGAACGCTCGTGCTGCCAGGAGCGGCCCGGCCGAAAAGCCTCGATCTGATCGTCGTAGCGGAGTTTTCCGCGAGATTGCGCGAAGAGCGCCACGTTCGGCGCCCAGCCGCCGGCAACGGCGAGGAGGTCGCAGTCGATCTCCACCGGCTTGCCGCCCGTGGCCTGCGCCGTGAGCGGCCGGACCGCGATGCGGCTGATCCGGTGCCGGCCCTCGGTTCCGACGATTGTCGCGTTGCCGTAGATCGCGATGCCCCGCCGCGCCGCCTCGGCGAGATGCGCGTGCGCCATCTCGGAGCGGAGGTCGACCACGGCCGCGACCTCGCCGCCGGCCCGCGCCATGTCGAGCGCCGCGTCCCAGCCAGAATCGTTGTTGGTCGCGACGACGATGCGCTTCCCCGGCAGCACCCCGTAGCGATGCATGTAGGTCCGCACCGAGCCGGCGAGCATGATGCCGGGCCGGTCGTTCTCGTGGAAGACGAGTGGCCTTTCGATCGAGCCGGCGGCGAGCACCACCTCCTTCGCCCTGACGCGCCAGAGTTTTTGGTGCGGCAAGTGCTCCAGTCGTGCCGCTTGCGGCAGATGATCGGTGACCCGCTCCCACAGCCCGACGAAATTGTGCGAGTAGTATCCGAAGGCGGTGGTTCGGTTGAGCAGCGTGACTTCCGGCATCGCCTCCAGCTCGGTGCGGATTCCTGCCACCCAGTCGACCGGCGTCTTACCGTCGAGCAACAGCATTTCGGGATCGCGCGACAGGAGTGTTCCGCCAAGCTCGGCGGTTTCTTCCGCCAGGATTACGCGCGCCCCGGCGCGGCCGGCAGCGAGCGCCGCCATCAGGCCAGCCGGACCGCCGCCGACGACGAGAACGTCGCAGTGCCGGTTCGCCACCTCGTAGCGGTCGGGATCGAGGAGAGCGGGCGCGCGGCCGAGGCCCGCGGCGCGCCGGATGAGCGGCTCGAACGCCATCCAGCCCGGCCAACCCTTAAAAGTCTTGTAGTAGAAACCGGCGGGAATGAAGGGGGCGATCAGGTCGTTCAGCGCGCCGAGATCGAATTTGAGCGTCGGCCAGCAATTCTGCGGGCGCGCCTTCAGCCCGTCAAAAATCTCCTGCTCGGTGACGCGGCAATTCGGATCGCTGCGGGCGCGATCTCCGCCGATCTCGACCAGCGCTGCCGGCTCCTCGCTGCCGGCTGAGAGAATACCGCGCGGCCGGTGATATTTGAACGAGCGCGCCACCATGTGCTCGCCATTCGCGAGCAGCGCGGAGGCAAGCGTATCGCCCGGATGGCCGGCGAGATTGCGACCGCCGAAAGAAAAACGAAGCGTCCGCGCACGATCGATGCGGCCCCCCTTCGGCAGGCGATAGAGTTGCTTACTCATGCGCGCGAACCGCCTCCGGCTTCGCCCGGCAAAAGCACTTTCGCGGCGTCGTTACCGGAGCCGATCGAAGCTTCGCCGCTCGGCGTTGCGGGCAGGTTGGCGCTGACCTCGGGGCGCGGCTCGCCGAGCCTGTAGACGGCGAGGATGTCGTCGGTCGCTGTATTGCGGAGCATGTTGAACCAGCGGCGGCAGCCGGCCTGATGGTTCCAGCGCTCGGCGATGATCCCCTTCGGGTTGGAGCGCAGGAAGAGATATTCCGCCCATTCCGTGTCGCTGAGCGCCTCCGAATTCGTCGGGCGCGCGATATGCGCCTCGCCCCCATGCGCGAATTCGGAAATGTCGCGCTCGCCGCACCAGGGGCAGCGGATCAGGAACATTGGATGCCGCTCCATCTTGCACCCACATTTCCTGTCGTCATGGCAGGGCTTGACCCTGCCATCCATTCCGTAACGTCCCACACAATCCGCGACCACAACGGAATGGATCGCCGGATCAAGTCCGGCGATGACGACAAACGTTGTGCCTGTGTCGTCATCCCGCCCTCAATGCGCCACGGCCGCAGCGCCGTGCTCGGCAACGAGTGCGCCGGTCGAAAATCGCTCCAGCGAAAACGGCGCGGCGATTGCGTTCGGCTCGTCGCGCGCGACGAGATCGGCAAAAACGTGGCCCGAGCCCGGCGTCGCCTTCCAGCCGCCGGTTCCCCAGCCGCCATTGATGTAGAACCCCTTCACCGGGGTCTTGGAGATGATCGGACTCGCATCCGGACAGACGTCCACGATGCCGGCCCATTGCCGCATCATGCGAAGCCGTGAGACGATCGGAAAAAGCTCGATCAACGCCGCCATCTGATGCTCGATGATGTCGAGCGAGCCGCGCTGCGTGTAGCTGACATAGGGGTCGATGCCGGCACCGATGACGAGCTCGCCCTTGTCGGACTGGCTCACATAGACGTGGACGGCGTTCGACATCACGACGCAGGGAAGAATCGGCTTCACCGGCTCGGAGACCAACGCTTGCAACGGATGGCTTTCGATCGGCAGCTTCAATCCCACCATTTTTGCGATGACGCTGGTGTGGCCGGCGGTCACGCACCCCACTTTGCCCGTGCGGATCATGCCGCGCGTCGTCGCGACGCCGGTAACCGCGCCGTTTTCGGTCAGGATCTTCGTCACCTCGCATTGCTGAAGAATGTCGACGCCCATCGAATCCGCCGCCCGCGCATAGCCCCAGACCACGGCGTCGTGCCGGTTGGTGCCGCCGGAGCGCTGCAAGGTCGCGCCGATCACCGGATAGCGGGCGGTCGGAGAAATGCTGATCGGTGGGCAGAATTCCTTCACGCCCTCCGGCTCGAGCCATTCGGCATCGACGCCGTTCAGCCGGTTCGCCTCGACGCGCCGGCGGAGCTGCCGCGCCTCGCCTTCGTCATGCGCGAGGTTCAAAACGCCGCGGTGGCTCATCATGATGTTGAAGTCGAGCTCGCGGCCGAGATTTTTCCAAAGGTCGAGCGCGTGCTGGTAGATCGCGGCGCTCTCGTCGTTCAAATAGTTGGAGCGGATGACGCTCGTGTTGCGACCGGAATTGCCGCCGCCGATCCAGCCTTTTTCGATCACCGCGATGTCGCGAAGGCCGTGCTCCTTGGCGAGATAGTAGGCGGTCGCGAGGCCATGCCCTCCCCCGCCGATGATGACGGCGTCGTAGTTCTCCTTCGGTTCCGGAAAACGCCAGGCGGGCTGCCAGCCGGTATGGCCTCGAAACCCCTCGCGGATGAGCGAGACGATATTGTAGCGCTGCATCGCTCCGGTTTAGGGGGGAGGCGGGAGGCGGGCAATCGCGGAAGCGGCGGGGCGGTGTCGCAGGATGGGCGAATTCTCAGGGGTGTACGACGCGGACTTTCGCGCCCCAAGACGCAAGATTCGGGCGGTAGAGCGGGCGCGAAGATGCTAGGTGAAACCATCATGACGGCACTTGGCTACACCCTCTTCGAAACGCCGATCGGTCCCTGCGGCATCGTGTGGGGCGGGCGCGGAATTGTCGGCCTACAGCTCCCCGAAGCGGACAAATCGCGGGCGCAAAAGCGGCTTGTTCGGCGCTTTCCGGACGCGCTCGAGGTCGCGCCGCCGCCAGAAATTCAGCGGGCGATCGATCGCATCGTCACCCTGCTCTCGGGCGAACAGGTCGACCTGTCCGATGTTGCTCTCAATATGGATCGCATCGCTCCGTTCGAGAAGCAGGTCTATGAAATCGCCCGGAGCATCCGGCCAGGCGAAACGCTCACCTATGGCGAGATCGCCGCGCAGCTCGGCGACAAAGCCTTAGCGCGCGACGTCGGCCAGGCGATGGGCAAAAACCCGTTTCCGATCGTCGTCCCCTGCCATCGCGTCGTCGCGGCGAACGGCAAGCTCGGCGGCTTCTCCGCACCGGGCGGCTCAAGGACGAAACTCAGGATGCTGGCGATTGAAGGCGCCGCGGTGGGGGATCAGACCGACCTGTTCGCGACATCGCCGTAGATTGGGAAGCCGCCCGTGGAGTGAAACGGTATCTCACGACGCAAAATGTGCACGGAGCCGCAGAACGCGCACGGCTGCCCGTATGCATCTTCTTCTGAAAGATCACCGCACGCCCTGAAGTGGCATTTCGGCTGGACTCTCCTTCAATCTTAGGTTTAGCTTTGAGATTGCCAGCATCGAAGGGGAACCTCACCATGGAACATGGACGTGACCCGGCGGTCCACGAGGACGAAGACGACGCGGAAGGCTGCAGCCTCGATTTTCGCGAGGACGAAACACCAGATTGGGATCTGCCGGCGGCGGCAGGTGGCGTTGAACTGGCGCAACACGACGACCCCGATGACGATACCGATGGGTGTGAGCTCGACTTTGGCAACAGCGACCCAACCACAGACGAAGAGTTGCCGGTCGCAATAGGGGGAGTTGCGTAACATGGCCTTCTCACTGACTTGGTTGCCAGAGGTGCTGGAGGAGGCTGGCCTCAAGGTCGCCGAGCAGACCGGCTGGCGGACGCGTGGACATGGCGATGTCGGCTCTATCAAGGGCGTCATCTGCCACCACACCGCCGGAGGCAAGACAGGAAACATGCCCAGCCTTGGCGTCGTGACTCACGGCCGACCCGGCCTCAGCGGTCCGCTCTCTCAGCTTTGCCTCGGGCGCGACGGTACATGGTTCATCGTTGCGGCGGGCCGGGCAAGCCACGCGGGCAAGGGCGAATGGCAAGGAATAAAGACTGGTAACTCGAGCTTCATCGGAATTGAAGCCGAGAATACCGGGCTTGTCGATGATCCTTGGCCGGCGGTCCAAATGGATGCGTACCACCGGGGCGCTGCGGCCATCCTCCAGAGGATCAAGGCAAAGGAGAACATGTGCTGTGGGCACAAGGAATATGCTCTTCCAAAGGGCCGCAAACCCGATCCACTCTTTGACATGGATGCCTTCCGCGCGGCAGTGAAATCATTCATGGACGGCACCGCGCCGCCGCCCACCCCGATACCTGCGATTGATTCGGCAGGACGTCCGACCCTAAGACGCGGTGCAAGGGGCGACCTGGTCAGGCAGCTCCAGGCGAAGCTGGGCGTTATCGCTGACGGCATCTTTGGCGCCAACACCGAAGCGACTCTGCGGCAGTTCCAGCGGGACAAAGGCCTTGTTCCCGACGGGATCGCCGGCCCAAAAACCTGGGTCGCACTGAAGTAGTAAAAGGGGTCATCCGCAGTAGCGCAGATCATGATGCGTTGCCGCGGTGGAGATGCTGCAATCGGCGGACGACTCTGAGCGTGGGCCTGCTGGCGTCCGCTCTGAACCTACCGCGTTCGAGCCGAACTCCTCGTCCAGGGAAGATCGGCGGCAGAGGGCGGTTAGAACAACCCCTGCACCAGCCCGCCCTCGTCCAGCCCAATCGTCTCCGCCGCGGGCACCTTCGGCAATCCGGGCATGGTCATGATCTCTCCGCAGATCGCCACCACGAAGCCGGCGCCGGCCGCGAGCCTGACCTCGCGGACCGGCACAACGTGATGGGTCGGCGCGCCGCGCAAATTCGGATCGGTGGAGAACGAGTACTGCGTCTTCGCGATGCAGATCGGGAGCTTCTGATAGCCCGCTCTGTCCCATTCGTGCAGCTGGTCGCGGATTTTCTTGTCGGCGACCGCCTCCTCGGCGCGATACTGCTTCGCACCGGGGAACCTGGGTCGGGCTTGGCCTAGCTAACTGACGGTTCCCACCTTCCGCAGGAGCTGGGGAAGCTTATTCAAGTTCACCCCCTGTACAGTTCTAAACGCAAACGTAATTGATCCTCCAGATTTTTCGAAATAAGCTTCCAGCACGTACACGTTAAACAGGATAACGGCGTCGTCTCCTTGAATTTGTTCTACGCCGCTGCCGGTCAAGGTAACGTCCACGGTCGCGTTTCCAACCTGGACTGGGAAGCTGGCTCCGCTTTTGATCTCATTGTCGATAGCAAGCTGTAGCTGGTCGCCGAAGGTTACGTCCCTCACAAGGAGATAATATATGGTCCTATTTCCTTCGATTGCAGATGGAATCCCCCATTCATGGGCTATTCCCTCATTTGCGCGTCCGTTTATAGCTTCCGAAATCCTAGTATAAACTCGACTGGTAGCGAGTCTCTTGGCGTCCTCGACGATGAATGTAGACCTACTTTGTATCGCGGCTTCAAGCGCCAACTTTTGCACCAGTGAGAGTTCGGCGTTTAAAGTTATCCCGGCTTCGTAGCTCGTTTTCTGGCGCACGCCATTTGCGCCTTCCGGTGGAGCAGTTGGGAAGCCCGGGATTTCGCCGAGATATGCGAGTGAGCCGAGGTCAAAGTCCCATCGAAAGAAAGCACCGGCCTTGTACGCACCCGAGTTAATGAAGCCCAGATTAGTCTTGGCAAAATCCACGTTTAGGTCGACTGAGGAAGTTTCGCAGCCTGCCAAGGATAAGAAGCATCCAATCGCCAAGACGATCCTCGCCCGCGCCATTTATTGCGCCCCCAAAGAAATTGCCGAACCGGCAAGGGAAACTCTACAAGGACGGGTCTCTCAGCGCAATTGAAGGTTGCCCGATGCGCTCAGTACGCGATAGCGCGTCGCTCAGAACAGCCCCTCCACCAGCCCGTTAGCGTCGAGCCCGATCGTCTCCGCCGCCGGCACCTTCGGCAGGCCAGGCATGGTCATGATCTCCCCGCAGATCGCCACCACGAAACCGGCGCCGGCCGCGAGCCGCACTTCACGGACCGGCACGACGTGATGGGTCGGCGCGCCGCGCAAATTCGGGTCGGTGGAGAATGAGTATTGCGTCTTCGCGATGCAGATCGGGAGCTTCTGATAGCCCGCTTTGTCCCATTCGTGCAGCTGATCGCGGATTTTTTTGTCGGCGACCGCCTCCTCGGCGCGGTAGATGCGGGTGACGATCTGGGTGATTTTTTCGAAGAGCGGCAGCTCGATATCGTAGAGCGGCGAAAATTGCGCGGCGCCGGATTCGGCAATCTTCACGACCGCAGCGGCGAGCGCCTCGGTTCCTTCCGAGCCCTTCGCCCAGTGTTCGCAGAGGATCGCCTCCACACCGTGTGAGCCGGCGAATTCCTGCACGGCACCGATCTCCTCCTTCGTGTCGGAGGTAAAATTGTTGATCGCCACCACCACCGGCACGCCGAACTGTTTTACGTTGTCGATGTGGCGGCCGAGATTGGCGCAGCCCTTTTTCAGCGCCTCGACATTCGCCTTGCCGAGCCCGTCCTTGGCGACGCCGCCATGCATTTTTAGCGCGCGCACTGTCGCTACGATGACGGCGGCGGAAGGCTTCAGCCCGGCCGCGCGGCATTTGATGTCGAAGAATTTCTCCGCGCCGAGATCCGCTCCAAAACCGGCTTCGGTCACCACGTAGTCGGCGAGTTTCAGCGCCGTCTTCGTCGCCATCACCGAATTGCAGCCATGCGCGATGTTGGCGAAGGGCCCGCCATGGATGAAGGCCGGATTGTTTTCGAGCGTCTGCACGAGGTTCGGCTGCATCGCCTTCATCAGGAGCACGGTCATCGCGCCATCGGCCTTCAGATCACGGGCCGTCACCGCGCTCTTGTCGCGGCGGTAGCCGATCACGATGTCTCCGATGCGCTTCTGCAGGTCGGCGATGTCGTTGGAGAGGCAGAGGATCGCCATGACCTCCGAGGCGACGGTGATATCGAACCCAGTCTCGCGCGGAAAACCGTTCGCGACCCCGCCGAGCGAGCAGATCATCTCTCGCAGCGCCCGGTCGTTCATGTCCATGACGCGCCGCCAGACGATGCGGCGGGAATCGAGGTCGAGGGCGTTGCCCCAATAGAGATGGTTGTCGATCATCGCCGACAAGAGATTGTGGGCGGCGGTGATGGCGTGAAAATCCCCCGTGAAGTGGAGGTTGATGTCCTCCATCGGCACGACCTGCGCATAGCCGCCGCCGGCCGCGCCCCCCTTCATGCCGAAGCACGGGCCGAGCGAGGGTTCTCTGAGGCAGATCGCGGCGCGCTTGCCGATGCGGTTCAGCGCGTCGCCGAGGCCAACCGTGGTTGTGGTCTTCCCCTCGCCGGCCGGCGTCGGGTTGATGGCGGTGACGAGGATCAGTTTTCCGTCCGGCCGCGAGCTCAGCGATTTGATGAATTCGGCGGAGACCTTCGCCTTGTCGTTGCCGTAGGGCTCCAGGCTTTCGGCGGGGATGCCGAGTTTTTGGCCGATCTCCAGGATCGGCCGCTTCTTTGCAGCGTGCGCGATCTCGATATCGCTCTTGACCTTCGCACTCATCCCGCTCCCCTCCCCCGTGGCCCGCAGGCTTCCGGGCTCAGCCCGTGCTGTTCCCTCTGCGACAATCGTCTCATGCCCACTTGGCAGGCACGCCCGAAGGCACTAGCGTTTTTCCAATGACACAAGTGCTCCAGTTGCGACATGGCCAGGAGCGGAATCGGACAGGCGCGGAAGCGCCTGCAAAACCCGAGGCCGTGCGCGAGCGGCATTTCTACTTCGTGCTCCTGCCGAATTTCACCATGATCGCCTTCGCGATGGCGATCGAGCCGCTCCGGATCGCCAACCGCATGGCCGGAAAGCAGGCTTATCGCTGGTCGCTCGTTTCGCTCGACGGGCTGCCTGCCGCGGCGTCGAACGGCATCCGCCTCAACGTCGACATGGCGCTCAAGGAGGCGCGCGAGAGAGTGCGCGGCGGCGAACGGCCGGATCATGTCTTCATCTGCGGCTCGCTTGGCGTCGAGCGTTTCCACGACCGCAATTTGAATTCCTGGATCGCTTCGCTCGACCGCCAAAAAATCGGCATCGGCGCGCTCGACACCGGCGCCTGGGTTCTGGCGGACGCCGGAATACTGGATGGCCGCCGCTGCGCCATCCATTGGGAATCGCTGCCGGCTTTTTCGGAGCGTTTTCCCGAGGCGCAGGTCTATGCTGATCTCTTCGAGGTCGACGGCAATTGCTACACCTGCGCCGGCGGCACCGCCTCGCTCGACATGATGCTGCATCTGATCGGTGAGCATCTCGACGAGTCGATTGTCACGAAGGTCTGCGAGCAGGCGCTGACCGACCGCATGCGCTCGCCGACCGACCGCCAGCGGCTGCCGCTCCGCGCCCGGCTCGGGCTGCAGAACACAAAGCTGCTCTTCATCATCGAATTGATGGAGGCGAACATTTCCGAGCCGCTGTCGCTGGTCGAGATCGCCAAATATGCGGGGCTTTCACGGCGGCAGATCGAGCGGCTTTTCCGCCGCAATCTCGGTCGCTCGCCAGCGCGCTATTACCTCGAAATCCGGCTCGATCGTGCGCGCCACCTCTTGATCCAATCAGACGCGGCGATCGTGGAAGTGGCGGTCGCCTGCGGCTTCGTCTCCGCCTCGCATTTTTCCAAATGCTACCGCGAGCTCTACGGCCGCTCCCCGCAGCAGGAGCGTCAGGGAAGAGAGAAACTGCTGGCGTAGGCGAGCGCTTCACCCCTCAGTTTGTCATCACCCCTCAGTTTGTCATCCCGGTTTGGCCGAAGGCCAAGACCGGGACCCATGAACACTGAAGAGTGACGAACACCCCGCCACGGTCGCCTCTCACTCCACCACTCGTGTTCATGGGTCCCGGACAGCGCCGCGTGCCGCGACGCTTCCGGGATGACAGACTTGAGAAGTTAAATACGCCTCCCCGGACTACGCCTTCTCACGCGCGGTCTTCAGCGCGTTCGTCCACCAGACGAGCATGTCGAGCATGTCCTTGGCGCCCTGCACCAGGTCGGGAAAATCGTTGAGGCTCTTCCCTTCCTTCAGCACACCTAAATAGACCGGAATCTGGATATGGACGCCGGCGCGCGTCGGCGCCATCTGCAGCTCTACGCAGTTCAGCCGCAGCTGCTCCACCGCGCGGGCGCCGCCGACGCCGCCATAGCCGACGAAGGCGACCGGCTTCTTGTTCCATTCGCTGTAGGCGTAATCGAGCGCATTCTTCAGCGAGGCCGGCGGTCCGCGATTATATTCGGAGGTGACGATGATGAAGCCGTCGAGCGAGGCGACCTTTTTCTGCCAGCGCAGCGCCACTTCGTTCTTCGACGGTCCCCAGGCCGGCGAGACCTCTTCGTTGAAGAAGGGCAACGGCCAGTCGCGAAGATCGAGAAGCTCGACCTCGAATTCATCGCGCTTGCCGGCGACCTCGTGGATCCATTTCGCCGGATGATCCGCAAAGCGGCCCGGCCGCGTGCTGCCGACGATGATTCCAATTTTTGGCTTGGCCATGACCCCACCTTTCACTGGTTAGTGGTATAGATCGGTGCGTTGCTCTATATGAGTGACTACCCAAAGGCCGCAAGGAGGCACTTTTTTGAAACCAAAGCACCCCGTTCTCACCCCGGAATGCCGCCCGATCAGCGAGCTGCTGGCGCGCGTCGGCGACAAGTGGACCGTCCTCGTCGTGGGGCTTCTCGGGGATGGGCCGCTCAGGTTCAGCGCGCTTCGCCGCATGATCGCCGGCATCTCGCAAAAGATGCTGACGACGACGCTAAGGAGCCTGGAGCGCGACGGATTCGTCACCCGCACCGTGTTCCCGACAACGCCGCCGAGCGTTTCTTACGAGCTCACGGCGCTTGGGCGCGATCTTCTGGTTCCGGTCGGGGCGCTCGCCAAATGGGCGACCGAGAACCAGTCGCGTGTCGATGCGGCGCGGGAAAAGTTTGATGGGCGCCACACAGACGGCTCGGCCGTCAGCCCTTCGAGCTTGCATGTTCAGGCCCCGCCCGGGGAGGACGCCGACCGGCTTAGCTCGCTACGTTGAGCACGATCTTGCCGACTATCCCGGTAGGATGTTCACGTTCAGATGGAACACGTTCTCCGGATCGTAGCGTTTCTTCAGCTGCCGCAGACGAGTTAGATTCGGGCCATAGGCCGCAACCGCCGCCCCATCGGCCTCATCATCGGGACCGAGGTAGTTCATGTAGCGGCGCGGGCCAACGAAGGGCTGCATCGCCGCGAACGACTCGCGACACCACGAGGTCGCCACGTCGCCATGCGCGGGATCCTTCCATAGGCCGAGCATGACGATGTTGAAGCCGCTGTCGCGGAGCGCATAGGCCGTGGCGTCGACCGGGACGCGTGACGCCGCGCCGTGAAAATTCTCCACGAGGATCTGACTGGTCGGCAACGGGCAGCGCTCGTATGCCGCGACGAGCGCATCGATCGCCGTGTCGTCGAGCGTGTGGATGAACGCCGATTTCCAATAGTTCAGCACGCCCGGCGGGTTTCCTGCATCGAGCATGACGTTCAGCGCGCCGTACGGAATCGGGCCCATCGCGTCCATGACAAGCGTTCCAAAGGTCTTGATTTTCGCCGCGGCGGCCTGACCGTCCTCCGGCGACCCGCAATGGCAGGCAACTACGGCAACGATCCTCTTCCCCGATCCGTCCGGCGCCGTGCCCATCAGGGCCACGAGCATCAATTCGTCGGGCGCCGCGGTCACCATGTCACGCCATGCGCGCAACACCTGCCCGGCTTCCTCGAAAGGAAACGCCACGAGGCCGCCGGTCACCATGGGCCCCACGGGATGCAGGCGAAATTCGAACGAGCTCGCCACGCCAAAATTTCCGCCGCCGCCGCGCACCGCCCAAAAGAGGTCGGGATGATCGTCGGCACTGGCGCGGACGACCGATCCGTCCGCGAGCACAAGGCTCACCGCCAGGAGATTATCCAGCGCCAAGCCGTACTTTGCCATCAGCCAGCCGAGATCGCCGCCGAGCGTCAATCCGGCGACGCCCGTGGTCCCGACGACGCCTCCAGTGGTGGCAAGTCCGTAGAGCTGAGCCTCGCGATTGAACTCCTTCCAAAGCACGCCGCCATCAACGATCGCGGTCTGCGCCGCGGGGTTCACGTGGACACCTTTCATTAGCGAAAGATCAACCATCAACCCGTCATCGACGACGGCGCGCCCGCCAACGTTGTGGCCACCTCCGCGCACGGAGATTTCAAGTCCGCGAGAGCGGGCGAAGCGCACCGCATCGGCGATATCGCCCATTCCCCTGCAGCGCGCGATCAGCGCCGGGCGTTTGTCGATCAGCCCGTTGAAGACTTTTCGCACATCGTCATATGTAGCCGCGCCCGGAAGCACGATTTCGCCGAGAAACGTCTGAGCGAGTTCCGTCGCGCCTTCCATCCTGCGTCTCCTCTCCTGTCGTCATTGCCGGACTTGATCCGGCAATCCATTCCGTAACGAAAGCAACGATCACGACGGTCACGGAATGGATGCCATGGTCAAGCCATGGCATGACGACAACGGGACGTCACGCCCTGAGCCGCACGTTCTCCGGATCGTAGGGGCTCTCCAGCAGGATCGTGGCGCGCTTGCGCTCGCCGAGGATCTGAATCTCCAGCTCGCTGCCGATTTCGCCGTGCTCCGGCCTAACCATGCCGAGCGCCAGCGATTTTCCGAGCCGCCAGCCATAGCCGCCGTTCGTCGCGCGGCCGATGAGCTCACCGCCTTTCCACAGTGGCTCGGAGCCGCGTGAGTCCGCGTCGGCGACGTCGTGCACCTCCATAGTCACGAACTTCCATTTGTCGCCCTCGGCATGCGCCTTCACCAGCGCATCGCGACCAAGGAACGCGCCTTTGTTCGGATGCACGAAGCGGTCGAGCCCTGACTCGTAGGCGGTGTATTCGATCGAAAGCTCGCGCGGGATGAGGCGATAGGATTTCTCGATCGACATCGCGATCATCGCGCGGATGCCGAATGGCTTGATGCCAAACTCCTTGCCCGCCTCCATCACCGCATCGAAAATGGCGTTCTGCATCTCGATCGGGTGATGCAGTTCCCAGCCAAGCTCGCCGACGAAGTTGACGCGGAGCGCATGCGCCGTCGCCGTACCGACATTGATCTCCCTGCCCGAGAGCCAAGGAAAAGCGGCATTCGACAGATCGGCGTCGGTGATTTTTGAAAGCACCTCGCGCGAGCGCGGGCCGGCCAGCACCAGCACCCCCCAAGACGTCGTGACCGGGAACATCCGCAAGCTGCCGTCGGCCGGCATCAGCTTCGTCAGCACGTCGTGGTCATGCCGCTCGAAGGCGCCGGCGGAGACTAGGTAATAGCCACGTTCGCGGGACTTGTAGACGGTGAATTCCGAGCGCACGCCGCCATGCTTGGTCAGCAAATGGCAGAGGTTCACGCGGCCGACCGTCTTTGGCACGCGGTTTGCGAGAATCGAGTCGAGCCACGCCTCGGCGCCCGGCCCGGCTACATAGCATTTGGCGAAGGCTGACATGTCGAGCAGCCCGACATGCTCCGCCACGTGCCGGCACTCGTTGCCGACATGCGGAAAATAGTTCGAGCGGCGGAAGGACCAGCGCTCGCGCACTTTTCCTGTCCAGTCGGCCGGGGCGTGATTGTGATTCAGGAGCACGTCGTCGGTGCCGAGCTCGCTCTCCGGCACGAAATAGTTTTCCGGCGCGAACCAGTTCGGTCGCTCCCAGCCATAGATCGATCCGAAGATCGCCCCGAGCTTCTCCATGCGTCCGTAGCAGGGCGCGGTCTTCAGCGGCCGCGCCGCGGCGCGTTCCTCGTCGGGATAGTGCAGAGTGAAAACATTGGCGTAGGTCTCTTCGTTCTTCGCCTTGAGATAGCCGCGCGTCGCATAGGGGCCGAAGCGGCGCGGGTCGACGCCCATCATGTCGATCGTCGGCTCGCCCTCGACGATCCATTCGGCAAGCTGCCAGCCGGCGCCGCCCGCCGCCGTCACGCCGAAAGAATGCCCTTCGTTCAGCCAAAAGTTCTTGAGCCCCCAGGCCGGGCCGACGATCGGCGAGCCGTCAGGCGTATAGGCGATCGCGCCGTTATAGATCTTCTTGATGCCGACCTCGCCGAAGGCCGGCACGCGCGCAATGGCCGTCTCGATATGCGGCATCAAGCGCTCCAGATCCTCCTGGAAAAGCTCGTACTCCGCCTCCTCCGAAGGCCCGTCGACATAGCAGACTGGCGCGCCCTTCTCGTAGGGGCCGAGCAGCAGCCCGCCCGCCTCTTCGCGCATGTACCAGGAGGAATCGGCCTCGCGGAGCACGCCCATTTCCGGCAGGCCCTGTTGCCGGGGCTCCTGGATTTTGGGGTGCGCCTCAGTGACGATGTACTGATGCTCCACGGGGATGACCGGCACATCGAGCCCGACCATCGCGCCGGTGCGCCGCGCAAAATTCCCGCTCGCCGAAACCACGTGCTCCGCGACGATGTCGCCCTTGTCGGTCTTCACCAGCCATTCGCCGGACGGCTTTTGCTCGATGCCCAATACCTTGGTGTTGCGATTGATCTCGGCGCCTCGCGACCGCGCGCCACGCGCCAGCGCCTGCGTCAGGTCGGCGGGCTGGATGTAGCCGTCGTCGGGATGCTGGATGGCGCCCAAAATCCCGTCGGTCACGCAGAGCGGCCAGATTTCCTTCAGCTGCTCCGGCGTCAGCACGTTGACGTTGACGCCGATCGTCTTCGCCACGCCGGCATAGTACATGAACTCGTCCCAGCGATCCTTGGTGCGCGCGAGGCGGATGTTGGAGCAGACCGAAAAGCCGACGTTCTGCCCGGTCTCCGCTTCGAGCGTCTTGTAGAGCGCGACGGAGTATTTGTGGATCTGGCCGACCGAGTAGCTCATGTTGAAGAGCGGCAGCAATCCCGCCGCGTGCCAGGTCGAGCCGGAGGTCAGCTCCTTTCGCTCGACCAGCATGACATCCGACCAGCCTTTTTTGGCGAGATGATAGAGCGTCGAGACGCCGACGACGCCTCCGCCGATCACCACCACGCGCGCGTGCGACCTCATCGACGTCTCCCCGCCACCCTCCGACATCGGATTGGGCAGCTCCGTTCTATCGGCCGGATCGGCAATCGTCGCGCGCTAAAGGCGACACGGGATTGCCCAAGTGAGGCATGTGGGCGGAGCCTTCGCGGCTTTGGCGCGTTCCCCCCTGCCCCATGACCGGCCCCATCATCACCGAAAAGCGCGACCTGCGCACCGGCCGACCGGTCTGGCTCGATTCTTCGGGTATTCGTGTCGCCTGCCGGGAGAGCTTCGCGCGCGAGCGCTTCGATACCGTCATCGTCGGCGCAGGAATTTCAGGCGCAATGCTCGCCTACCGCCTCCGACGCAAGGGTGCGAAGGTGCTGGTCGTCGACCGCCGGCCGCCGCTCCATGGCAGCACGGCGGCGAGCACGGCGCTGCTGCAATTTGAGATCGACACGCCGCTTTTCGAGCTTGCGGAAAAGATCGGACGCGACAAAGCGGAACGCGCGTGGTTGCGCTCGGTAAAGGCGGTCGGCGACCTCCGCCGCCTCGTGAAGCGCGAGCGGATCAGCTGCGGCTGGCGCGACGCGAACACGCTTTATCTTGCCGGCAACGCCTACGGATATCGCGCGCTGCGGAGGGAGATCGAAGCGCGGGAGGCGCCCGGCATTCCCGGCGCCTATCTGAAAGCCCTGGAACTCGGGGAGCGCTACGGCGTCGATCGCACCGGTGCGATCGTAAGTCCCGGCTCCGCGCAGGCCAACCCAGTGCAACTCGCCGCCGGCCTTTTTCGCCGCGCGGCGAAGAGCGGCGTGCGCATCTGCTCGCCGGTCGCGATCAAGGCGATCGCCGCCGATAAGATGGGCGTGATCCTCACCACCGACGACGACGTCGAGATTTCGACACGCCACGCCGTCTTCTGCACGGGCTACGAGATCCTGAAGCCGATTCCCGACCAGGGGCATTCGATCAAGTCGACCTGGGCCTTCGCCTCCGCGCCGGGCGCCGTCGCGCCGGGCTGGCTCGAAGACCACCTCATCTGGGCAGGCGCCGACCCCTACCTCTATCTCCGCCGCGCGCATGACGGCCGCATCGTCGCCGGCGGCGAGGACGAGCCCTATTCAAAGGCACATGCGGACGTGCGCCTCATGCGGGAAAAGACCGACACGATCGCCGAGAAGGTTCGCGCGCTGATTCCCGGCCTGACGTTCAAAATCGCCCATCGCTGGGCGGGCGCCTTCGGCGAGAGCGAGACCGGGCTACCCTTCATCGACCGCGTGCCCGGCCATCCGAACTGCTACGCGGTGATGGGCTTCGGCGGCAACGGCATCACCTATTCGATGATCGCCGCCGAAGTCGTCTCGCGCCTCATCGCCGGCCGCGACGACCCGGACGCTGATCTTTACCGGTTTCCGATGTGAAGCTTGGATCTCAGGTGGATTGAAACATGAGTCTTGCAGTGCGTTAGCGCACGATGCAAGTGATCGTACCGTCTATTGGAGAATTCGCAATGCGCCACGTGCAAGCATCCGACGCGGCCACCCAGCTTTTTGGATTGCTCGATGAGGTTGAGCGCGGAGAAACCATCGTGATTATCCGGAACGACCGCCCAGTTGCCCGAATCATTCCTGACCCTGAGTTCAGGCGGAAGAGAACCGAAGCGGCGATGGCAGGTATCAGAAAACTTCGGGAGAAGGATGGCCGCATTACACTAGAGGAGCTTTTGTCGGCTCATCGAGAAGGTCACAAAATTCTGGGGTAGGTTCATATTTGCACGCAGGGCCTGATAAGCGCGGGCAATGGAGTCAGAGATAGAGACGGTGACGCTTTGGCGACCCGTCGGCCCCGCGGAGCTTGAGTTGATCCGCAATAGTGGGATGCGACGGTTTCCACCGCGACTACCTGAACAGCCGATCTTCTATCCCGTGTTGACGACTACGCGGTTCAGATCGCGCGCGACTGGAACGTGAAGGCAAGCGGCTCAGGGCACGTCCTTCGGTTCCGGGTGAGGAAGGATTTTCTCGATCAGCACCAGGTGCATGAAGCCGGGAGCCGGGCACACCGAGAATACTGGATTCTGGCCGAGCAACTCGAAAAGTTCAACGATGCGATCGTCGATGAAATCGAGACGTGCGGTCATTTCCCTGAGTTCAGGCGGACGCGCCGATCCCCGCGCCGATTTCCGCTCTACCCGCCTTCCGCGCCGCCGCGATCACCGTATTCGCCATCAGCATGGCGATCGTCATTGGGCCGACGCCGCCGGGAACCGGCGTGATCCATCCCGCCACGCGCGATGCCGCCGCAAAATCCACGTCGCCGACAAGCTTGGTCTTCCCCTCGCCCTTTTCCGGCGCGGGCACGCGGTTGATGCCGACGTCGATGATGCAGGCGCCGGGCTTCACGAAGTCGCCCTTCACCATCTCCGGCCGACCAACCGCCGCCACCAGGATGTCGCCGCGCCGGCAGACGCTCGCGAGGTCGCGTGTGCGGCTATGGCAGATCGTGACCGTGCAATTTTCGGCGAGGAGCAGCTGCGCCACCGGCTTGCCGACGATGTTGGAGCGGCCCACCACCACGGCCTCGAGACCCGAAAGATCGCTGCCCAATGCGTGCTTCACGAGGATGACGCTGCCGGCCGGCGTGCAGGGCACCAGCGCCTGATCGCGGGCGCCCGACGCGAGCCTCCCGACATTGACTGGATGAAACCCGTCCACGTCCTTGTCGGGGTCGATGGCAAGAAGCACCTTCGACTCGTCGATGTGTTTTGGCAGCGGCAGCTGCACGAGGATGCCGTGGATCGCCGGATCGGCGTTGAGCTTTCCGACAAGTCCCAGGAGTTCGGCCTCGGAGGTCTCCGCGGGCAAAGTATGCTGCTCAGAATGAAAGCCGCATTCCTCCGCCGTTCGGCTCTTGCTTTTGACATAGATCGCGCTCGCCGGGTTTTCGCCCACCAGCACCACCGCGAGACCGGGCTTCACGGCGAGTTCCGACATGAGGCGGTCGCGCGCGTCCTTGACGTTCTCGATGACCGCCGCGGCGACCCGCTTTCCGTCGATCAGCCGCGCCGAGGTTGCCGCTTGATCCATTTACCTCTCCCGCTCCCACCGCAATCGCTTCTAACAGCAGGTGCGCGCTCGACATGTCAGTTTGCGACAACGGACAGCCGACCCGCTTGAACGCCGTCGTTCTCCGCTATACGTATTCAATACGTATAGGAACACGTCGATGTCAAAGAAGCTCACAATCACCGTTGACGACGAAGTCTACGAGGGTCTCCACGCCCGGATCGGCCGACGACGCATAAGCCGATTCCTCAACGATCTCGCGCGTCCGCATGTTTCTGATCGGGACCTCGAGGAAGGTTACAGAGCCATGGCGGCGGACGAAGAAAGGGAGCGCGAAGCTCTCGAGTGGATTGAGGGTATCGTCGAGGACATCGCTGATGACCCGAGATAGGTGGCCGCGACGGGGCGAGGTTTGGTGGGTGACGTTCGGGGCGTCGATCGGCGGCGAGATCAAGAAAACGAGGCCGGCGGTCATAATCAGCCGTGACAACTCCAACCAAAGCCTAAATCGAGTCCAAGTCGTGCCACTCACAAGCAGCACGGACCGTCTCTTTCCCTCCGAAGCCTACGTCACATTTCGCGGCGGACGACACAAGGCTTTGGCCGACCAGCTAGGCTCGGTCAGCAAGCTTCGGCTTCGAGAGATGATCGGCAATCTTGATCGCGAGGACGTCGCCGCCGTCGAGCGCGCTGTCCGCGTACAGTTGGATCTTTAGATGAGCGGAATCGTGCTGCGGCGGCTTGCGCCAACAGTATGCAGGCACCGTGGATCGGGCGAGCAGCGCTGACATCCGGACAAGCGCGAGCCGCCGGCCTTTCGACCGGCAGCCCGCAATGCCCCGGCGAACCGGCTACACGGCTCGGCCGCGCATCGCTCCCGCGACGGCCGAGATCAGGAACAGCACGATCGCGACAAAGAAGATGATCTTGGCGATACCGATCGCCGTGCCGGCAATGCCGCCGAAGCCGAGCAGCGCCGCGATCAGCGCGATGATGAGAAAGGTGAGAGCCCAACCCAACATGAAAGCCTCCATGTCTTCGACGCGCAAAAGCGCGTCGTTTGCGGGTGAACGCAAACGAAGACATTTGGTTTCATCGCAGTCTTCTGCTGGGGTGGCGCGGCTACGGAAGAATGCCGGAAACATAACCGCCGCCTTCCGGCGGCAACGTCAGCGTCTCGCCCCGCATTCGCGGATTGAAGCTGAGATGCACCCACCGCCTTTTCTCGTGAATCAGCTGATCGAACTTGATTGCGGAAGCTTTGATCGCCTGGCAGATGTCGAACGGCGTTCCGAAGAGCGGGCTCACAAAATCAACAGCCCAGCCCAAGGCGTGATCGGAATTCGACACTCCGTTCACCGCCGCGTTGAGCGTCGGGTTGCGATAGCCCGACGAAATCTTCATGGGCTGTCCGAGGAGCGTGCGCACCGGCTCCAGCGCGATGGCGAGTGCCTCAAGATTGAGGAGATGCTCCGGTGTCGGCGTATTGTCGATGCCCTGGCTTTGCGCCGTGTCCGACGCGATGAACTCCTCGAGCGTGAAATGCGGACTGAGCTGTTGCGGCATGGTCTGGCTCCCTCGTCAGATCGCATCTGAGCCCCGCTTGCCCGACTACGATCGCAACCAGAGGTATACCACATGACAAGAAATGGAGCACCCAATTCTCAACGAGCACGCGTCCCCGCGCCGGGCGCTACGCTAGGGCGACTCCAACTCCTCCAGCATCAGGCGCTGCACGATTACGAGCGTCTTGGCATCCTCGATCGTACCCTGCCGCGCCATGTAGAAAAGCTCGGGAAGCGTCAGTTCCACGACTTCGATGTTCTCGCCCTCATGCAGATTGCCACTGCCTTGCTTGCGCAGGTCGCCGGCCGAAACCTCGGCGACATAGAGATAGATGCGTTCGGTCAGCGTACCGGCGGAGGGGAGGATGCTGCCGAGGCTCCTGAGTCCGCCGATAGTGACGCCGATCTCCTCTTCCGCCTCGCGTCTCGCGGCGTCTTCCGGCGTCTCTCCCGGATCGAGGATGCCGGCGCAGGCCTCGAGGAGATAGGGGTCGGCGCCCCGCCCGAGCAGCCCGGCGCGCCACTGCCGCACCAGGATAGCGACGCCTCGGCCGCGGTCGATCACCAGGACGGCGGCCGCATGGCCGTGATCGATGACCTCGCGCGTGTGCCGGCGGAGCGTGCCGGCGGCATCGGCCGCCTCCACCGTCACGATGTCGAGGGTGTTCCAGCCGTTGTAGATGCGCGTAGTCTCAACGACGCGCGGAAACTCGCCTTTCATGCGCTTTGAAGCCCCATCGCCATTCGATACATCTGAGGGATCGGCATGCGGGCGCGCACGTCAACAGCGGATCACGCAGCGGCCGCGTCCTGACCGCGGAAGTTATCCACGATGTGGCTCTCGAGCGCATCGAACAACGGTCCGATCGCGCTGGGGGAGCGCTTGAGCTCGATCTCCAGGTAGCCGAGTTGCGGCAGGTTCACGTCCTCTCCGAATATCTTCAGCTCGCCTTGCACGGCCGAGCGCGGGAACGGCGCGATGGCCAGACCTCCCATCACGGCGACGAGCTGGCCGACATAGTGCTGGCTGGAATAGGCGATGCGGTAGGGAATCCCCTCGCGGTCGAGCGCGCTCAGCGCCTGCCTCCGCCAGCAGCAGCCGACGTGGGAGAGGGCAAGCGGAAGCGGGCTCTTCTCATGTGCGCATCCATGTCGGAGTCCCGCCCAGACGAGCGGTTCGCGGTGCACGGTCATACCGGCCGGTTGCCCATGGCCGGCACTCACGAGCGCGATATCGATCGTGTTGTGGTCGAGCCTGTTCAGCAGCTCGCTGCTCGACTGGCACGAGATATCGACCTCGACGTCGGGGTGGCTCGCAGCGAAGCGAGCAAGGATCTTCGGCAGGTACTGTGACGCGTAGTCGTCGGGCATGCCAAGGCGGATCGTGCCCTGGATTTGCGGTGCGCGGAATCGCTGCAACGCCTCGTCCGCGAGCTTCAAGATCCGTCGCCCGTAGCTGACCAGCGCCTCGCCGTCGGGCGTCAGGATCACCGAGCGGCCGTCCTTCGCAAAAAGCGGGCGCGCCACCTGCTCCTCGAGCTTCTTCATCTGCATGGAAACCGCCGACGGCGTGCGGAACACACCGCGCGCCGCGCGACTGAAGCTGCCCGTATCGGCGATCGCCACCAGCGTGCGCAGAAGGTCGAGCTCAAGGCCGGCGCCGCCGCGGAATTCAAGGCTCGTCTCACTCTCCTGCAACTTCGAATTCAATGCCACAACGCTCATTTCGGCCTCCGGCGGATCGTTCAACCGTATTGACCGTATAGATAAGATCAATTCGCTTGATTGAGCAATAGAGAATTGGCAAATATGCGTCACGAGCCAGGCCCACCCGACCTGACCCCTGCAAGAGATGGACGATCCAACGCTGGGCAGTTCCAGCGAACGAAGGAGATTTGTCATGCGCAACGCTGCATCATTTATCGCCAGCCAGAGCCGATCGGCCGAGGCTGGAGTCCTGCAAACCGTCCTTCGGAAGGCCCACGCGACGATTGAGGCGTGGAAGCAACGCAAGCAGATTCGGGCGCTTGTCGATTTCGACGACCACATGCTCGCCGATATCGGCCTCAGCCGGCGGGACGTTCGCGAAGCTCTCGAGCTCCCCTTCTCCCATGATCCGGGCCGCGAGCTGCAATTGCGGGCGTCGCACAGTCGATCGCGCGGATGGAACATTTGACCGGGCGGCCAGCTCCCGCGACAGCGCGGGCAAGGTTCCAACCGCGAGCGAACATGCTATCGGGGCTCCCTCAAAAGGAGCCCCGATGCGCACCGAGACCCCTCCCCTCATCCGCCTCGAAGATTATCGCCCGACCGACTACCTGATCGACGCGGTCGATCTCGATATTCGCTTGGCGCCGGAGGCCGCGCGCATCGTCTCGAGACTTTCCGTCCGACCCCGCGAAGCCACTCCCCCACATACGCCGCTCGTGCTCGCCGGCGACGGCCTCGTCCTCAAGAACTTTTCGCTCGATTCAAGTGTCCTTGCAGATGACGCCTACGAGGCGACTCCCGATCGCCTGACCCTTCACGCGCCGCCGGCCGGTCCATTCGATCTTGAGATCGTGACGGAGGTGAACCCGGCGGCAAACAGCGCGCTGATGGGGCTCTATCTCTCAAACGGCATCTACACGACGCAATGCGAGGCGGAAGGCTTTCGCCGCATCACCTATTTTCTCGACCGACCGGACGTCCTCTCCGTCTATACGACGCGGATCGAGGCCGATCAGCGCGAGGCGCCGATCCTCCTCTCCAATGGCAATCCGATGGAGGTCGGCGCCATCGAGGGCAGCGGCCGTCATTTCGCGGTCTGGCACGACCCTTTTCCGAAGCCGAGCTATCTCTTCGCGGTCGTCGGTGGCGCGCTCGCCTCGATCCACGACACCTTCACGACGCGCTCCGGGAAAAAAGTGCGGCTCGGCATCTACTGCGAGCCGGGCAAGGAGGAGCGCTGCCGCTATGCGCTCGACGCGCTGAAGCGCTCAATGCGCTGGGATGAAGAGCGTTTCGGGCTCGAATACGACCTCGACGTCTTCAACATCGTCGCCGTCTCCCACTTCAACATGGGCGCGATGGAGAACAAGGGCCTCAATATCTTCAACGACAAATACGTGCTGGTCGATCCGGAGACCGGCACCGATCAGGACTACGCCCATGTCGAGGGTGTCATCGCCCACGAATATTTTCACAATTGGACCGGCAACAGAATCACTTGCCGCAACTGGTTCCAGCTCTGCCTGAAGGAAGGTCTGACGGTTTTTCGCGACCAGGAATTCACCGCCGATGTCCGCTCGCGCGCGGTCGAGCGGATCGCCGACGTGGCGGGCCTGCGCCAGCAGCAGTTCCCAGAGGACGCCGGCCCGCTTGCTCATCCGGTCCGCCCGACGAGCTACCGCGAGATCAACAACTTCTATACCGCCACCGTCTACGAGAAGGGCGCCGAGGTCTGTCGCATGCTGCAGACCTTGCTCGGCCGCGACGGTTTTCGCGCCGGCATGGATCTCTATTTCGAGCGGCACGACGGCGAAGCGGCGACTATCGAGGATTTTCTCGCCTGTTTCGCCGACGCGACCGGCACCGATCTCACGCAGTTCGCGCTTTGGTACCATCAGGCGGGTACACCGACGATCACATTCGCTCACCGCTACGAGCCGGAAAAGGAACGGCTGACGCTGGAGGTGAAGCAGGATCTGCCGGAAACGCCTGACCGTAATCCGAAGCTGCCTATGCACATTCCGATCGCCTTCGGGTTGGTCGGGCCTGACGGACAGGATCTGAGTTTTTCGAAAGCGAGCGGCGCCGCCGTGGAGGGTGGCGTTATCCACCTCATCAAGGGGCGCCAGGAGATCGTCTTCGACGGCGTGCGTGCGCACGCGATCCCCTCGCTCTTCCGCGAATTCTCCGCGCCGGTACAAGTGCAATCGGATTTGACGCCGGAGGAACGTCTCTTCCTCATCGGCCGCGATCCCGATCCATTCAATCGCTGGGAGGCGGCGCAGCAGGTCGCGCTCGGTATGCTCGAACGCGCGACGGCGGCGCTCCGCGCCGGAGCGACGCCCGAATTCGATCCCCGCTTTGCGGAGGAGCTTCAGCGCCTCGCCGACAATGACGAGCTCGATCCGGCTTTTCGCGCGCTCGCGCTGCAGGTTCCGAGCGAGATCGATATTGCCCAGGCGATTGCCCGCGACATCGATCCCGATGCAATTTATCGAGCGCGCCTAGCGCTGCAGGCCTCGCTCGGCCAGGCGATCGGGAACGCGGTGGCGGAGGCCGCGGACCGGGCGGCCCCGAGCCGTCCCTATTCGCCAGACGCCGACAATGTCGGCCGCCGGTCCTTCGCGCATGCCGCCTGGAATCTCCTTGTGGCAAGCGGGACGATGGCCGGCGCCGACCTCGTTGAGCGACACGCGCAGGCGGAGAATCTCACCGACCGCCTCGCCGCGCTCCGCCTGCTGGTGCATTACGGACTTGCCGGCGCCGACGAAGCGCTCGACCAGTTTCACGCGCGCTATCGCGATAACCCGCTGGTGCTCGACAAATGGTTCGCCGTGCAGGCGGCTGCGCCGAGCCGTTCCGCGCTCGACCGGGTCGAGGCGCTCACAAAACACTCCGCCTTCTCATTCAAGAATCCGAACCGCGTCTACGCGCTTATCCGCTCCTTCGCCGCCTTCAACCCGGTCGGCTTCAACCGGCCGGACGGCGCCGGCTATCGCTTCGTGGCGGGCGTGATCTCCGACCTCGACCGGCAGAACCCTTCGGTCGCTGCGCGCATCGCAACGGCATTCCGCTCTTGGCGCATGCTCGAGCCGACGCGGCGCGGCGAGGCCGAGAGCACGCTGCGAAAAATGCAGCAATCGGAGCCTCTGTCGCGCGATCTCGGGGACATCCTGACGCGCACGCTCGAAGGCTGAACTGTGGTCAATAACGACCAGAATGAAATATCGAGAGAGATGTAGACAAGCTGATTCCTCCTGATTCAAATGGAGGTGATTCGGCGGCGGTGCCCCGATCGGAATTAGAGGAGGCACGGCATGACGCGGCCACGGGGGGCCATCGCGTCGGCTCTTCGGCGCATACCCGACTTCCAGCACTTGAACAGTGCGGCCCTGGCCGGCCATGCCCGGCTTTTCATCCATCCGGCCTATGCGCGGCTCGTCAACAGCGAACCCTACGTCAAGCGATTGATCCCGATCCTCATCGTCCTCTTCGTCGTAGCGCTCGGGATCATGCGCGTCGTTGCGCTCTACCAGGCGCATAGCGAGGCGCAGGCGAGCGCCGAGCTGCGGCTGTCGCTGGTAGCCAAGGCGGTCGTCAGCGAGCTCGCGCAATCCCGCCTGCCGCTTTCCCTGACCGAACCGTCGGAAATGCTGCAGGGCCAGCTCGAGAACGCGCTGCCGCCGCTCGCGACCGACCTTGGCCGCCAGATCCTCGTGATGGATCCTCAGGGCATGGTTGTCGCCGAAAGCCCGCGCGAGCCGCAAAGGGTCGGCCGCTATATCGACGAGATCCTCGGGCCGAGCCAGCCGCTGACGACGCTCGGCGAACGGGCCGGCGTGCTAAAACTGACTCTCGCCTCCGACGAAGAGGTGATCGCCACCGTCCATCACAATCTCGACGGCGTCGGCGCGATCGCCGTGCTGCAACCGGCATCGGGAGCCTTTGCCGAATGGCGGCGGACCGTCTCGCGCGAGGCGACCGTCTTCGTGGCGACGAGCGTGGTGCTGGTCATCCTCGGCTTTGCCTATCACGCACAGACCGCCCGCTCGCATGAGGCGGACTTCATCTATACGGCGACGCAGACCCGCGTCCACACGGCGCTGCGCCGCGGCCGCTCGGGTCTATGGGAGTGGGATCTGTCGCGCGGCGCGATCTTCTGGTCGCAGTCGATGTTCGAGATTCTCGGCCTTGAGCCGCAGAACCGCTTGCTCTCGGTCAGCGAGGTTGCCGAGCTGACGCATCCCGACGACGCCGACCTCGTCGAGCTCGCCAATGGATTGATCCGGACCGGAGAAAGTCACCTCGACCGCGAATTCCGCATGCGGCACGCCGACGGGCACTGGATCTGGATCCGCGCCCGCGCCGAGGTCGTCGCCGACGCCGAGGACGAGCCGCATCTCGTGGGCATCGCCGTCGACGTCACCGAGCAGCGGCGGCTCGCGGAAGCTTCGCGCACCGCCGACATCCGTCTCCGCGACGCCATCGAGGCGATCTCGGAAGCCTTCGTGCTGTGGGACGCGGGGAACCGGCTCGTGCTGTGCAACAGCAAGTATCAGCAGCTCTATGGCCTTCCCGACGAGCTCGTCCAACCCGGAACCGCCTACGACGAGATCGCGCGGAGCGGGCGCCGGCCGATCATCTCGAACACTTTTCCGATCGCCGAGGAAAGCACCGGCTCGCGCTCGGTCGAGGCGCGCGTCGAGGACGGCCGCTGGCTGCAGATCAACGAGCGGCGGACCGACGACGGCGGCTTCGTCTCGGTCGGCACCGACATCACGGCGCTGAAGGAGAACGAGGCGCAGCTCCTGGAGAACGAGAGGGCGTTGACCGAGACGGTGGCCGATCTGCGGCGCTCGCGCCAGCAGCTCGAAAAGCAGGCGCAACAGCTCGTCGAGCTCGCCGAGAAATACGCGGTGGAGAAGGACAAGGCGGAGGACGCCAACCGCATCAAGTCGGAATTCCTGGCCAATGTCTCGCATGAGCTCCGGACGCCGCTCAACGCCATCATCGGCTTCTCCGAGCTGATGCTTTCCGGCGCCTTCGGCCCGCTCGGCGACACGAAATACGACGGCTATTGCCGCGACATCAACGAGGCCGGCACGTTCCTGCTCAGGGTCATCTCCGACATTCTCGATATGGCGCGGCTCGAGGCCGGGCGGATCGAAATCGACCGCGAGCCGATGGACCTCGATCTGGCGGTCGCCGACACGCTCAAAAGCTTCGAGGCGGAAGCCGAGCGGAGCCACATCGCGATCGTCGCCGACATAACGGCGGGGATCACGCTCACCGCCGACAAGGAGGCCGTGCGCCAGGTGCTCGCGAACCTCGTCTCGAACGCCGTCAAGTTCACGCCAGAGGGCGGCGCCATCACGATCCGGACAAGTAGCGGCCGCAATGGCGTGACCGTGACAGTTGAGGATACCGGCATCGGCATCCCGGCTGCGGCGCTGGAAAAACTCGGCCGGCCGTTTGAGCAGGTGCAGAGCCCGCTGACCCGCAGCCACAAGGGCTCCGGCCTCGGCCTTGCGATTTCGCGCTCGCTCGTCGTGCTCCACGGCGGCGAGATGAGCATCGTCTCCAACGAGGGCGCCGGCACGACGGTCAGCGTGTTCTTCCCATTCCGCCCCGCCAGCGCTTCAACGGCGACGGCGGCGTGAGCACGTTCCTACATCTGTGATTGTCGTCATGCCATGGCTTGACCATGGCATCCATTCCGTAACGGTCGCGACCGCTTTGGGGTGACAGAGTGGATTGCCGGATCATCCCCCGGTTTAACCGGGGGTCCGGCAATGACGACACGTGTTTTGTGCCCGTCCTAGCTCACCGGCACGCCGAGCACGCTCTCGAGCGCCGCGCGGGTCCGCGCCTGAATCTCCACCAGCCGCGCCTCCAGCTCCGCGAATGATGCGACGCCGGTCCGCTCCGTGCCGACGCCGGCATTCCTGAGCGCATCGTCGGCGACCCCGACCATCAGCCGCTTCAGCGCCTCCGGCGCCTGGTCGGGCGAAAAACCCTTCGGGTCGGCGACGCGCTCGATCTGCAGGAGCGCGCTCTGCAAAGCGGCGGAGAGGATGAGGCGTTCGCCCTCCGCCAGGGCCGGGCGCCCTGCATCGGCGGCGCGCTGCAGCGTCTCCAACGTCGTCTCGCCCGGCACGCGGCCGAGCCCGCTCAGCACGAGGAATTGTGCGGCAAATTCGCAATCAATCAATCCGCCCCGCGCGAGCTTCACGTCGAACGCGCCCGCCGCCGCCTTTTCACGCTCGACGCGGGCGCGCATCGACGCCACGTCGGCGGCGAGTTTTCCTGGGTCGCGCTCCTTTGCAACCAGCGCGTCGAGCACGCCGGATACGCGTGTCATAAGCTCCGCGTCGCCGGCGATGGCGCGGCCGCGCGACATGGCCATGTGTTCCCAGGTCCAGGCCTCGCTCAATTGATACGCCGCGAATGCTTCGATGTGCGTGGCGAGCGGTCCCGCCCGGCCGGAGGGCCTCAGCCTCAGATCGACCTCGTAGGCAATCCCCTCCGCGGTCGGCGCTGCGAGAGCCGCGACGAGGCGCTGCGTCAGTCGCGCATAGTATAGCGAGGGAGCAAGTGGGCGCTCTCCGTCGGAGACGGAATCCGGCTCGTGGTCGTAGACGACGATCAGGTCGAGATCGGACCCCGCGGTCATTTCGCGGCTCCCGAGCCGCCCGAAAGCGACGATCGCGGCTCGCCCATTTGGCAGACGCCCGTGCCGCCGCGAAAACTCCTCTTCCGTTCGCCGCAGAAGCGCCCGCACGATCGCCTCGGCAAGGTCGGAGAACGCCTTCCCGACGTCGGACGGGGCGAGCGTGCCGTTCAGCAGCCCGACAGAAATCAGGAAGCGCCGCTCGGCGACGAAGAGCCGCGCGCGGTCGAGCACGTCCTCGTAGCTTCGCGCCTCCACCAAGCTTCGCTCGAGCGCCTCCGCAAGCTCGCTGGGTCCGGCGGCATCGCCGGCGAGCCTTGGACCTAGCAGCGCGTCGGCGACGTGCGGCCGGCGGGCAAAAATCTCGGCAAGCCGCGGTGCGGCGCTCAAGACGGTGGCGAGGAGATCGAGGAGGTCGGGATTGTTCCTGAGCAGCGCGAAAAGCTGCGCGCCGGTCGGCTGCGCCTTCAGGAGGCTGTCGAAGGCGCGGACCGCGGCGTCGGGATTGCCGGCGCGGGAGAAAGCCTTCAGGAGCGCCGGCGTGATTTCGGTCAGGCTCTCGCGCGCGGCGGTGGAGCGCATCGCGGCGAAGCGCCCAAAATGCCAGCCGCGAACCGTCTCTGTCACATTCTCCGGCGTTGCGAAACCGAGCCCCCTGAGCGTCGCCAGCGTCTCCGGATCGTCCTCGCCGCCAGTGAACACGAGGCTTCCGCCTCCCGACGAAAGCTCCTGCGCGCTTTCGAAAAGCTCCGAATAGCGCCGCGCCACGGTCTCCAGAATGCGGCGAAAGTCGGCTTCGAAGGCAGCCGGATCAGCGTAGCGCATGAGGCGGGCGATCCGCGCCAGCTCGGCTCGGTCGCGCGGCATGGCATGCGTCTGCTCGTCGCGCACCATCTGCAGCCGATGCTCGACGTTGCGCAGCACGCAATAGGCTTCGTCGAGCTCCTTTCGCGCCGCCTCGTCGATCCATCCCTTCTCGGCGAGTTTTGCCAGCATGTCGCGGGTTCTGGTGCCGCGCAGCTCCGGGTCGCGACCGCCAGCGATCAGCTGCTGCGTCTGCACGAAGAACTCGATCTCGCGAATACCGCCGCGCCCGCGCTTGATGTCGTGGCCGAGCACGCGGACCGTCGCGTGGCCGCGATGCGCATGCACCTGCCGCTTGATGGAATGGATGTCGGCGATTGCCGCGAAGTCGAGATATTTCCGCCAGATGAACGGCGCCAGCGCGCCGATGAAGGCCTCGCCGGCGGCGATGTCTCCGGCGACTGCGCGCGCCTTGATGAACGCGGCGCGCTCCCAGTTCTGCCCCATGCTCTCGTAGTAGAGGAGCGCCGCCTCCGCCGAGATCGCCACGCGGGTCGCGCCGGGATCGGGCCTGAGGCGCAAATCGACGCGGAAGACATAGCCGTCGCCGGTCCGCTCCTGCAGCAGCGTGACGATCTGGCGCACGATCTTGACCCAGAAGGCGGAAGCCTCGCTGCCATCGGCGGGGCCGGGCGCCCCCGGATCGAAGAGCGCGATGATGTCGATGTCGCTCGAATAGTTGAGCTCGCCGGCGCCGTATTTTCCCATGCCGAGGATGAAGAAGCCGCGCGGCTCTTTCCCCCCGATCCATCGGCCAGCGCGCGCCGCATCGGCGAGCGCGAAGCGGAGCGCGGCCGAAAGCGCCGCGTCGGCGAATTTCGTGAGCAGCGCGGTGACCGCTTCCAGCTCGATCGCGCCGGCGAGATCGGCGAGGCCGAGCGTCAGCGCCGCGTCCTGCTTGGCGCGTCGAAGCGCCGTCATCGCGCCAGCGCGCGTCGGCCAATCCGCCGCCGCAAGCTCGGCATCGATCCGCTCGATACGCGCTGCCGGGGCATCGGCGAGGATCGCAACGAGCCGCGCAACATCTCTCGCTGCGAGATCGAGAAGGTACGGACAGTCGCCAAGCGCATTCCCAAGAAACCCGGCGACGAGCGGATCGGCGAGAACGCTGTCGAGGCTCGGGCGCGCGGCCTGGTTTTCGGCGGCATCCTGAAGACGCTCGATCGCGATGGTGGAAGCGGGCGAATCGGGCAGCGCCGCGATGCGGCTCGCGAGCGGCTCAGGCCGCACGGCCGGATGCCGCTCCTGGCACGGTGAGGACAGCAGCGAGGCCGGGCCTGTTGTCGGTCAGGACGAGCTTGCCGCCATGCAGTTGCGCCACCGCGGAAACGAGGCTCAGACCGAGGCCGGCGCCAGGCTTCGAGCGGCTCTCCTCGAGCCGGACAAAACGCTCGGTGACCCGCGGCCTGTCGGCTTCCGCGATGCCGGTGCCGTTGTCGGCGACGCGGAAGGTCACCACGCCTTTATCCTCGCTGACCGAGATGGTCACTTGCGGCTTCTCGTTGCCCTCGTCGGCATATTTGATTGCGTTGTCAACGAGGTTGGCGAGCGCCTGGCTGACCAGCTCGCGATTGGCGCGAACCATCACCGGGCCGGCGCTTTCGAGCCGCAACCCAACGCCTGCTTCCTCGGCGACCGGCTCGTAAAGCTCGAGCACATCGCGGGCGACCCGCGAGGCGTCGAAATCCGCGAACTCGGTCTCGGGGGCGCCCGCTTCCGCGCGCGCAATCAGGAGGAGCGCGTTGAAGGTGCGAATCAGCTGATCGGCCTCTTCGATGGTCGCATGCAGCGCGTCGCGAAGATCCGGCTCCGTCCGTCCCTGCACGAGCGCACGCTCGACGCGATTGCGCATCCGGGTGAGCGGCGTCTTCAGGTCGTGGGCGATATTGTCGGAAACCTGCTTCAGGCCCAGCATGAGGCGCTCGATCCGCGCCAGCATGGTGTTCAGGCTTTCGGCAAGCCGGTCGAACTCGTCGCCGGTTCCGGTGACCTCCAGGCGGCCCGAAAGATCGCCCGCGACGAAGCGTTGGCTCGTCTCGGCGATCGAATCGATCCGCTTTAGCACCCGTCGCGAGACGAAGATCCAAGCGGCGAGAGCGAGCACCACCATCAGCGCGGCGGTCAGGATCAGCGAGCGCTGGACGACGCGGATCAGCGCGTCGCGCTCGCTCACGTCGCGGCCGACCAGCACTCGCACGCCGTCGGGAAACTCGATGACGCGGACGAGCGCCGTGTGGGGCCGCTGCGAGCCGGCTTCGTCGCGCCACATATAGGGGACGACCTGCGCGGCCGAGCCGGTCTGATCGAGGATCGCGGCCGGCACCGTCTCCACATTACCGGCGATCCGATCGCCATCGGCATCGGTGACGAAATAGAGGCTGGCGCCCGGCTGGCGGCTCCTGAGATCGACGACGCGCGCTAGCCACGGCATGCCGCCGCGCTCGTACTGGAGCGAAATGGCGCGCAATTCGGCGTCGACCGCCGCGCGCATCTGCGTCTCCAGGATGCCGCTCATGTTCCTCGCGATCGTGCCGATGAGGAACACGGCAAAGATCGTGAAGACAGCAAGAAAGATGGCCGTGAGCTTGAAGGCGGTGGTGCGGAACAGACGAAGGGAGGGCGGACTAGGCATCGTCCCGCATCACATAACCGGAGCCCCGCACGGTATGCAGCAGCACTCGGTCGAAGCCCTTGTCGATCTTGGCTCTGAGCCGCGACATGTGGACGTCGATGACATTGGTCTGCGGATCGAAATGATAGTCCCAGACTTTTTCGAGAAGCATGGTCCGCGTCACCACGGTCCCGGCGTTCTTCATCAGATATTCGAGCAGGCGGAATTCGCGCGGCTGCAGGACGATCGGCTCGCCGCCGCGATGCACTTTTCGCGCCAGCCGATCAAGCTCGAGGTCGGCGACGCGATAGACGGTCTCCGCCTCCTTCGGTGCGCTCCGCCGGCCAAGAACCTCGACGCGCGCCAGAAGCTCCGAAAAGGCATAGGGTTTTGGCAGATAGTCGTCGCCGCCGGCCCTGAGGCCTGTAACACGGTCATCGACCTGGCCGAGCGCCGAGAGGATCAGTACGGGGACCCGGTTGCCGGCCGCCCTGAGTTCGGCGATGAGCGAAAGGCCGTCGCGCTTCGGCAGCATGCGGTCCACGACCAGCACGTCGTAGTCCTCCGCCGTCGCCAGCTCGAACCCGGCCTGCCCGTCATTTGCGCTGTCGGCGACATGGCCGGCCTCGCCCAGCGCCTTGACCAGGTAGTTCGCCGTCTCGCGATCGTCTTCGATGACCAGGATGCGCATGAGAATGAGATAACCGGCTTCAGTGTGCTCCGCCAGTTCGGCTCCTTGCAGCATGATCCCGAAAAGTGGGAACCGCTTTTCGGAAAAGATCATGCTCAAACAAAACGATAGAGCCCCATTCTGATTAGATCAGAATGGAAAGGCTCTACGACAAAGCGGGCCGCTTGCGCGGCCCGCCTGCTGAGGTCCGGACGTACTGGGGGCGACCTACTAAACCGTCCGGTTCAGTTCATCGCAGGCCGGCTCAGCCGCGCTCGAAGGGCACGCCCACGAACCTCGTGCCGTTCTCGCCCTGGACGCGGAAGAGCACCGCGTCACGTCCGCGATCCTGCGCGGCGGCAACGCCTTCTTCGACGTCGGCGATGCTGGTCACCGGCTTCGAGCCGACGGCGACGATGACGTCGCCCGCCTGCAGGCCCTTGTCGGCGGCCGGGCTTTCCTCGTCGACGCTCGCGACGCGGACGCCCTCGCCGTCGGGGTTCTGCTCCAGCTTCAGGCCGAGAGCTTCGAGCGAGCCGGGCGTCGCGTCCGGGGCCACTTCGGGCTGATCGGCGCTCGCCTGCTGCTGCTCATCGAAGTCGTTCAGATTGCCGAGCGTGACATCGAACTCCTGCTCGCTGCCGTCGCGCATCACTGTCACCGTGATCTTGGCGCCCGGCTCGATCTTGGCGATCGTCTCGGAAAGCTCCTTCGGGCTCGCCACCGCGTTGCCGTTCACCTTGGTGATGATGTCGCCGGTGCGGATGCCGGCGCCCTGGGCCGGGCCATCGGCGGTCGCATCGGCAACGATCGCACCCTTGGTGTCTTCAATGCCGAGGCTCTCGGCGATGTCTTTGGTGACCGGCTGGATCTGAACGCCGAGCCAGCCGCGTGTGACGACGCCATTGTCCCTGAGATCGCTGATCACCTCGGAGACGATGCTCGCCGGAATTGCGAACGCGATGCCGACATTGCCGCCGGACGGGGAGAAGATGGCGGTGTTCACGCCCACCACTTCGCCATGCACGTTGAAGGTCGGGCCGCCGGAATTGCCGCGGTTGATCGGCGCATCGATCTGCAGGAAGTTGTCATAAGGGCCGGAGCCGATGTCGCGGCCGTTGGCCGAGATGATGCCGGCCGACACTGAGCCGCCGAGGCCGAACGGATTGCCGACCGCCAGCACCCATTGCCCGACCTTGGGCAGGTCGGTGGCGAAGCCGACATATTTGAAGTCGTTGCCATCGACCTTGAGGAGGGCGAGGTCGGTGCGCTCGTCGGTGCCGATCAGCTTGGCGTCGAGCTCGCTGCCGTCACTCATGGTGACGGTGTATTCCGTGCCATCCGCCACCACATGCGCATTGGTGACCACGTAGCCGTCATCGGTGATGAAGAAGCCGGAGCCCTGGCTCATCCCGCGACGCGGATGGAACGGCTCGCGGCCGCTGCCGTCCTCTTCGCCGCGCGGGATGTCGAAGCGGCGGAAGAACTCCTGCAGGCCGGGGGGGAGATCCTCGAACCCTTCCGGCGCGTCGCGGTTGGCGACCGCGGCGACCTCGGTCTTCACCTGCACGCTCACCACGGCCGGCGTCACCTGCTCGACAACCGCCGAGAAGTCTGCCGGAGCCGCGGCATCGACCCTGACGGGTTCGGCAAGCGCAACATGGCTGTTGGTGACGAGAACACCGGTGCCGGCGGCACCGACGATGCCGAGGGTAAAGACACTGGCGAGCAGCGCATTACGGATGCGCCGGGCTCGGGTATTTGAATTGGGGACGTTCGTCATGGCTCTTGGAAACTCCGGTTGATCAAAGTGGTCCGCCCCGATCAAGCGGGGCGGACCGGAGGTCTGCGCCGGGGGCGATGGGGGGCAAAGCACCACCTGCGCATTCCTCAGATACGGTGTGTCGCCTTACGACGCAGTGTCCGTCGCGTTAATTATCGGTAAGGTTCAGGTATCTGGCGCAGCGGAATGACGCCTCATCATCAGGAAGGCATATTCCTTGATGTAGGTCTCCGTCAGTGCTCCGATGCGCGGCGTCTGATAGCCGGTCCAACATCCAAAGAACTCGCTTGTCCATGGAAGCACGGCCGTGTTGTCCAGGTCGAAGCGCGTCGCTCGTGCCAACCCTATTTGGTCGAGGTCGACGGCGTTCTGAATGATCAGGTCGAGATGTTGTCGATGAATGATCTTCAGCGACGTGGTTCCATACGCGACCCGGCAAGCAAAGCTAGACGACTCCTCGTCGCGAAGGACTACTGTTACCAAACAAGGTCGAAGTTTGGGCTCGGAAGCAAGTCCGCCGCGATCCGGGTACCAACAAGCCACTATGTCGTATGCCGACGGAGGGAAGCGAACCCAGGCCGGCTCACTTCTTTCCGGCATAGCCGTCCACGACGACCCATTTCCCCTTTTTCAAGATCTTGTTTGCCCGATCCTGGACAGATTTGACGACCTTCGGGCTCACATCGTCATGGTCGTCGAACGCTTCTGGTGGAAACGTGCGGCCAGAACGCAACGCCTTAGCGCTCCCTTCATTCGAGGTGGTAGCGCTGCTTTGCTTGCGGCGAACGCCCATGGCCCGAACCTCGCTCGTCATCTTAGTGCAGGCGCGCAATCTGCCACATTACAAGCGAAAAGGCACGCCTACTCTTGCTCCCGGAGGATGCGCGCAAGTCAAGCCTCTCCTCCTCCGCGCCGGAAAGCGCGGCTTGATCGGCGGCCGGCCGCTTGAAGCGCAGCATCGCGACGACGCCTCCCGCGACCAGCACCGCAAGCGGCGTCAACCGACGATCGGCTTCGAGGCGGAGGCGGCGACCAGGCGCTCGTCCCGCCAGCGGCCCGAGGAGCGGCACGCTCGACTGGACGAGCATCAGTGCAAGCGCCAGCCGAGAGCACCGTGCCCGACCTCGGCGACGGAGAGCGCGCCCATCATTGTCATTGAGCTGCCCCCTCGCCTTCTTTCCAGACGCCTTGCGCCTTCAGCGCGTCCACCACCTCTTTCGGCATGTAATTCTCGTCGTGCTTGGCGAGCACAGTCTCGGCGCTGACGCTCCCTGCCGCAGTGAGCACGCCCTCCGTCACGATGCCCTGCCCTTCGCGAAAAAGATCCGGAAGGACGCCGCGAAAATCTACCTTTGTGCTGTTCGCCGTGTCGGTGATGGCGAAGCTGACGCTGCCGTCGTTGGCGCGGACGACAGAACCCTCTACGACCAGCCCGCCGAGGCGGACGCGGGTTCCCGGTGCTAGCGCCTTCTCGGCGAGCTCGGTCGGCGAATAGAAGAAGACGATCTGGTCGCGCAACGCCACGAGAACGAGCGCCGCCGCCACGACGAGCACCGCCCCGGCGCCGCCGATCATGCTGAGCCGCCGCTGTTTCCGGGTCATGGCGTTGCCACTCCGGCGGGCGTCACCCCGAGGTCGGCGATCAGCGCCTCGACCTTTCCGCGATCGGCCGCGTCGACGCCGTCAAGCGCCGAGCGGGCGGCCTCCGCAGCTGCATCCGGCCGGCCGAGAACCACGTAGGAACGGATCAGCCGGAGCCATCCCTCGACGTCGTCCGGTTCAGCTTTCAGCCGCTCGGCGAGCCCGCTCACCATACCTTCGATCATGGCGGCCTGATCGCTAGGCGGCAAGCTTTGCGCGGCGGCGACCTCTTCGTCCGTCGGACCGGGCTCAGCGCCGTCTGGCTCGAGTCGCGCCAACGCCTCTTCGATTGCTGGGCGCCACGACGCGCCGGCGGGCGCGTCCGACAGGAGCGCCCGCAACATCTGCGCAGCCTCGTCGGACTTGCCCTCCTGCTCGGCGGCGAGCGCGAGAACGAATCGCGGACCCGGCGCGGCGGGATCTAAAGCATTCGCCGCCTCGAACGCGGCGCGCGCCTCGGCGGTCACGATGCCGCCTTGCGACGCCAGGATCGCCTCGCCGAGCCCGCTTTGGCGCGCCGCAGTCGCGCCGAGAAGACGGATCGCTGTCCGGTAGGCCTGTTCGGCGTCCCCGGCCCGCCCGAGGCGAAGGTAGATCGGCGCGATCACATCCCAGCCACGGCCGTCTTCGGGCTTCAGCGCAAGATGCTCTTCGACCTTTGCCACCAGCAGCTCGACGTTGTCGGGAATCAGCGGCCCGGAAAGGCGCGCGGCAAGCGGCGCGCCCGGCAGGTCCGGTGCGCCGAGGCCGAGATAGAGGGCAAGCGACAGGATGGGGATGCCGAGGAGGGCGACGAGGGCAGTCGCCCGGCGGACGTTCGGACTGCCGCCGACATGCGCCGCCGCGCCGGCTTCTGCGCGCGCCTCCCCCTCCGCTTCCGCGCGTACCTCATTGTCGACCGCGATCAGGCGGCGGGCGATCTCGGCGCGCGCCGTGTCGGCTTCGCTGGCGCTGATGCGGCCCTCCGCCTTGTCGCGTTCGAGCTCGTCGAGCTGGTCGCGGTAGACGCGGCCGGCATGCGCGGCCGAAGCGCCGCCGGTCGGGGCGCGCGCCAGCGGCGCCAGAACGGCGAGAATTGCCGCGGCGGTCAGAAGCGCGATGAGAATCCAGAGCAGCAATTCGGCCGAAGGTCCCTTGACCAGGCCGATCTAGCCATGCCGAGGGCGTCGCGGCAATGCGATGCATCAACACGCGGCCTGCCGAAGGTCTGCGAGCGCCCGCCTTACCCCACGATCCGCCACACCCCATCCGGCTCGCGGCAGGCGGTGCCGCGGACGACGCGGAGGCGCCCGCCGATCCAGACATTGTGGGTGTATTCGCGGCAGTCGAGGCGGTTCACCTGATAGCCCGAGCCGACCGCGATCTCGCCGTGATTGTCGCCGGACCGGCCGCGCCAGACTGTCGGCTGCCCGGGACGGCCGTATTCGAGCGCCTCGTATTCGGCCTTGAGCGCGATCGCGCGATCCGCGTCCTCGAGCGAGCGGCCGACATCGGCGCCCGTCAGCCCGCCCTCGATCGCCCCAATCGGCGCCTCGCCGGCGCCGGCACCGACTGGGCTACCGACCACCGTGCCGGGATTGGCTCCGGGAATCGCGCCGGTCGTGATCTCAGGCTTGCCCGAGCAGCCGGCCAAAAGTAGCGCAGCCGCCGCGATGACGATCGCCCTGTTCATGAAATCTCCCGAACGATCCCAAGGCCGCGGTTCTTTTCGACTCGTGGCCCGCCGGAGAACCGATGGCGGAAACATCGTCGCTTGGCAATCATCCGCCGCGCGAAGCTCATTCACCCGCGGCGGGAAGCCGGAGCCGCGCACTGAGCCCCCCGAGGTCGGACGCCTCCAGCGTAAGCGCTCCGCCATAGACTCGCGCCAGCTCCAGCACGATCGAAAGCCCGAGGCCCGCGCCCGGCTTCGTCTCGTCGAGGCGGCCGCCGCGCGACAGCGCCGCCGCGCGGTGTTCAGGCGGCAGCCCCGGCCCGTCGTCGTCGATGGCGAGTGTGATGAACGGGCGGCGCCCGCTGTCGTCGCGCGCTGCAGAGATACGAACGTGCGATTTCGCCCATTTGCAGGCATTGTCGAGGAGGTTCCCGGCCATTTCCTCGAAATCCTGTTTTTCGCCGCGGAAACGCAGCCCCGGCGGCAAGTCGATCGCGATCGCGAGGCCGCGCGCCTGATGCACCTTTTCCATCACGCGCGCGAGCGCCGCGATGGCCGGCTCGATCGGCGTCACCGCGCCGAGCACGTTCGCTTGTGCGGCGATGCGCGCGCGGTTCAGGTGATGCTCGACCTGGCTCCGCATGATCTCCGTTTGCTCGGCGACCTTCGCCGCCAGCGGTTCGTGCGAACGCGCCGTCTCGTTCTGCAGGACGGCGAGCGGGGTCTTCAGCGCATGCGCGAGATTGCCGACATGGGTGCGCGCACGCTCGATGATCTCGCGGTTGGTATCGATCAGGGCATTCAGGTCATGCACCAGCGGCTCGATTTCGCTTGGGTAATCGCCCTCGAGGTGCTGAATGTCGCCCTCGCGGATTTTTCGCAAATCGCCGCTCACCTGGCGGAGCGGTCGCAATCCCCAGCGCATCAGGAGCGCGATACCGATGGCGATGAGCACGGCAAGCCCGCCGAGCCACCAGACGACGGAGTTGCGGAAGCTGCCGACATCGCTGACCATCGGGTCGGTGTCGCCGGCGACGAGGAGCGCGAAAGTGTGCCCGGGCGCCAGCGTGACAAGTTGTTCGAGGGCGCGCAGCTCGCGCCCGCCGCTGGCTAGTATCGTGAAGGTGCGTGAGGAATTTTCGGCGGTTGGGAAATCCTTGACCGGCAGGATGTCGAATTGCAGCGACGGCGACCAGTCGATGACCTCGGTGGTCACCGGATCGCGGGTCTGCCAGTACCAGCCGGAAAGCGGGCGCGAAAAGCTTCCACCGCTTTGCCCTTCCACTGCGTTTTCGTCGACCTCGCCGTTCAGATCGGTGGCAGCGATCAGCGTCAGCAGCAGCGTTTCGAGGCGCGCGTCGAAATTCCGTTCCACCGCATTGGAGAACTGAAAGATGAACACGGCGCCCGCGACGATCAGCGCAAGGGCGCTCCCCCCGGCGGCGATCAGCGCGACGCGGAGCGAGAGTGATCTAGTCCACATGCCCCCTCGAACCCGGATCAACCGGAACCGGGGTCGGCCGAACCTGGATCGGTCGGCCCGATCCGATAACCCATGCCGCGCACGGTTTCGATCAGATCGACGCCGAGCTTTTTTCTGAGCCGGCCGACGAACACTTCGATCGTGTTGGAATCGCGGTCGAAGTCCTGATCGTAGAGATGCTCGGTGAGCTCGGTGCGGGAAATCACTTTGCCGGGATGGTGCATCAGATATTCGAGCACCTTGTATTCATGCGCGGTGAGCTTGACCGGAGCGCCGCCGACCGTCACCCGGTTCGCCTTCAGATCGAGGCGCACGGCTCCAGAGCTGATCGTATTCGACGCGTGCCCGGCGGCGCGCCGCACCAGCGCCCTGACACGCGCCAGCACCTCCTCGATATGAAATGGTTTTGCGACGTAATCGTCGGCGCCCGTATCGATCCCCTGCACCTTGTCGGACCAGCGGTCGCGCGCGGTTAAGAGCAGCACGGGCATCGTGCGCCCGTCGCGGCGCCACTGCTCCAGCACGCTGAGCCCGTCGAGCCGCGGCAGGCCGATGTCGAGAACCACGGCGTCATAGGGCTCGGTATCGCCGAGGAAGTGTCCCTCCTCGCCGTTGAATGCGTAGTCGACGATGTAACCGGCGTCGCGCAGCGCCTGGCTCAGCTGCTTGTTCAGGTCCCGGTCGTCCTCGACAACGAGTATGCGCATTCCTCTCCCCGCCCTCTCCGTGCATGGCTCCGCTCAGTTGGCGGGAATGCTGACCGAAGTCACCTGCCCGTCCTGAAGGACTTGCACCACGTAGACGAAACCGCCGCCCGACTGGCAGAGTTGTGGGTCGCCGGCTAGCTGGTTGGGAGAGATCCCGGCGCGGCGAATGGCCTCGGGAAAGGGAACCGCCTGCCCCTGCTCCAGGAGTTGCCGCGCTTCCTGGCCGGAAACGCAGCTTTGCGCCAGGCTTGGCGACGGCGCGCCGGCCGTGGCGAGGAAAAGCGCCACGATCGCGATGACGGGGAGCTGGCACATGCCGGCTCGATACACCCGTTCGAATGAACCGCCGCTGAACGGCATGAGCCGCCATTTCTCCCGGTTGAGGCTCCCGGTGAGAGCGGACGGTAGAGCCTCCGTCCGCCGCCGTCCACCGCAGCTCAGCTCCTTTGGCCGACCGCGGTCGTGGTCACCGAGCGCAGCACCATGTTGGCGAGTCCGACGCCGGTGACGATCCATCCCGCCGACGAGCTCGCCCCGAGCACATCGGTCCAGTTCGTGGCCTGTGCGACGCCTAGAAACGCCACTGCCGCATTCAGCCCGAGGGTTCTCCAGCCTTTCATGTCCTTCTCCTTTGCTTTTTCATGCTTCGTTGGTCGAAAAAGAGCCCGCCCCCGCGACCACGGTCGCGCCGCCCTCCGGCGTCGGCGCGGTTGCCGGCCAGCGGGCGCCGAGGAGCCGCGTCTTGGCGACGCGGGCGATCGATACGGAATCCGATTGGTTGCCGCCGAGGACATGGAACGCAGCCGCATCCTCGCCGGCATAGAAGCCGACATGGCCCTGTGCGCTTGATCGCGACCCGCGCCAGAAAACCATGATCGCGCCGAGTGTCGGTGCGACCGCGACGCCGAAGCGGAGCCAATTGCGCGCGCCGAGCGGGTTTGAGGGCAGCGGCTCGTCCGGCAGGGCAGTGGCGATGCAATGGGCGGTGAAGAGCCCGCACCAGGCGGTTGAATCGTGCTGATAGGCGAGCCCGAACCGCTTCGCCCAGCGGAGGATTGTCGGATTGTCGGCGCGTCCCGCCCCTTCCTTCGTGCCCTTCAACCTCAACGCTTCCTCGTACCAGGGGATCGCGGACGCGCTCCCCTCTCCCCTTGCGGGAGAGGGTGGCGTCCGGCCTTGGCCGGATGCCGGGTGAGGGAGAGCGCCCGCCAGCGCCGCGCCGGTCTGCGGTCCGGCAAGGCCGTCCGGCGCGAGGCCGTTCGCGGCCTGAAACGCCTTGATGGCGCGGATGGTGAGACGTCCCCGGACGCCGTCGAGCGGGCCCGGATCGAAGCCGAGCGCGGCGAGCCGCCGCTGGATCTCCAGTGTCGTCAAGGTCGTCTCCTTTGATCGTGCTGACCGGCTTCGCCGCTATCGGCCGGGCGACCTCACCAGTGCGGGCATGCTTCAGGTTGAGGAGGAATCCGTTCTGATATAGTTGAGGCCCATCACTGGGAGAGCGGGCCCGATGGACGTGGCGGTCTCAGACCGAATGGTGCGTAACGGCCGGCCGTATTTCGGTGGATTGCACGACAGCTTTTTCGAGCTGCTGCCCTTTCTCCCGGCAGGCCGAATGCTCGATGTGGGCGCCGCCGTCGGCCACTTCACCACCGTCATGCGGAGGTTCAGCCCGACCTCACCGGTGCGCCAAATAGGCTTCGATCTCGGTCTGCATCGCGACCGCCATTTTTCCCCACTTCTCGGCCCAGAGTCGCAGATACGAGATGTGCCGGACACGTTCGTCGGGGTCGTCGGCGCCAAGCCATGGACGCCGCTCGATAGAGAGCCACTCAGGATTGCTCTTCCGATCTGCGAAGAGCGGCAGGCTCCGGGCAAGGTAGTCCGCCGCCGTGCTGACATTGTAGAGAGCGGTATCGCGGTCGTCGGAAATTCTCTCGCACAAGTCTGGATGCGCCTCGCAGCCAAGGCGCACCGCCTTCACTAAGCCCGCCAGGCTGGTGGCTTTGAAGCCGAATGGAATCTCATGCGGCTCGCCTTTCCCGCTGTCGTCGAGCCTGACAAACACCAATGGTCGGCGGGTAGAGATCGAGAACGTTATGGCGGAGGACGAGCTGTCGGTTACGCATACTGCTGCTTCGCGCTGAAAATCGGCGCCTGTTGCGGTGAGATCAAGAACCAGCCGACCATCGTGCCGCAATTCGCTGACCAGGCCTCGCCCAAACTCCACGTCCTGCGACGTCGGGTACGGCCGAAAAGCAATGCGATAGTCCGGCAGATGCTGAAGCAGAGCGGCGAGAATTTTCGCTGGGTCGGGCTTCAAACGTGCAGCGGCCGCACCGCTGAAGGTGGGCGAATAAATAACGACTCCAAGTCGACCCTGGCGCCCGCCGAGCACCCGCTCCGAATACTCGATCTTCGGATAGCCAGCGGGAACAATGTCCAGCTTGGGACGCCGATCGCCCAAGAACGCCGGGGGGTAGACGCCGCCGACGAAGGAATAGTTCTCGGCGGTCCAGTGTTTCGGCTTCTGCCGGACCGCGACCGCAAGATAGTCGAGCGAGCGTATTATCGTCGGAACACGTTGGACGAATCCCTTGTAGTTGACCGAAACCCCGGCGGCGGACAGCCCCGCGTCAGGGATCGAATGCACGATGCCAACTGTCGCGGCTCCTTGCGGAGCCACATCGTTCGTGACCTCGGAGGAAAAGAAAACGTCGATGCCGCGCAGAGCTCGGATGTCCTCACGCGTGAGGAGAGCTAGCGGCAGGTCTTCATATCCGACCCGCTCCGAGTCCGTGAGCGTGGGCGCCTGCCCGCAAACGATGATCGGAAGGTACCCATGGTCCATGATCGCCCTGCCGAGGGCAAGATGGGTTCCAAGCCTGGGTTGCGTCTCCGCGAAGAGAAGGGCCGCTATTCTGCTTCCCTTCCGGGCGATCTCGGCCTTGAGCCACTTGGCATCGCGAAAATTCATGACTGGGCTTTGGCTCACGGACACAAGCCGACGTCAAGTCCATGCGCCCTCAGGATCACGAATGCCTCGCGGTGCTATCCGGCGGTCGGACCTCATAGGTTCTCAGTAAGGAAAATGCTTGGCGAGGTTGCGGCGGTCGACCAAGCAGGCTAATCCGCCAACGGTAATGCGTCGCATCATCCAAAACGGCCGTGCGGCTTTCGGGTACCTGGAGCACAGCATCTATTCCTGGCTCCCGGACCGACCCCCGGGCTTGATCGTTGATGCCGGCGCCGCGGCCGGCTATATGACGCTCGCGGCGCTGAAGAACAGCCCGCAGAGTCGCGCGATCGCCTTCGAGCCATTCCCCGGCAACTGGCCGCACCTTGACAAGAATCTGGGCGGCCGCGGCAACGTCACCATTGTCAAGGCAGCGCTCTCCGATCACGTCGGAGAGGCTGATTTCTATGTGAAATCGACAGTCTCGCCCGAGCAGAACTGGAACGGCATGCCGGGCTATTCTTCGGTCGGCCGTATCGTGGAGAAGATTGCTGATCCGGGGAAGACAATTCGTGTGCCGACTACTACTATCGACACGCACGTTTCTGAGCCGGCGCTGTTCCTGAAAATCGATGTGCAAGGGCACGAGCTGCAGGTGCTGAAAGGAGCAATCCGAACGTTCGAGCGGGGCGTCACCGCCGCGCTCATCGAGTACAAGGGCGACCCGGCGATCCTCGAGTTTCTCTTTGCGCGTGGCTTCGCGGTCTATGACAGCCCCTATCTGCTGGTGCCTTCACCTGCACTCACCGCTCCACCCGATCTTTCGGGCTGGGAGATCGTGAAGACGGGCACGTCGTCGACCGGACACCCCGTGAAGTCAGCATGGCCACTGCGTCACGCATCGGACCCAGCGGAGTTCTGTGCGCAGTTCCGGTCCGTGCGCGGCGTGTCGATCTGGACCGACCTGATTGCGATCGCGCGGGGAGTTGAAGCATGACGATCAACCCGGCACTCAGGAAACGAATCGAAGCGCAGAAATGGTTTCACGCTATCGACTTCGGCGAATTTTCAGTGCCGTCCTTCGTAGCGAGGCCCGGCGTGCCTCCGAACGGTCACCTCTATCCAGCCTTCCAGTTCTTCTCCGAGATGTCTCTTGCAGAGCACCGCTGTCTCGACATGGGCACCTTCGACGGGCTCACCGCCTTTGTGCTCGACCGCATGGGCGCGGGCCGTGTCGACGCGACGTGCCAGCATGACCTGAAGCGCTTTCGCCTCGCCAAGGAAGCGCTGCAGGCCGACCGCGTCGTCTACCATCCGCAGACGCAGATCGAGGAGCTGATCGACCGCTTCGGCGAGGGCTCGTTCGACTTGGTGGTTCTCACTGTCGCCCTGCACCATCTTATGCTGCCGCAGGAGGGGCTATTCATCTGCAGGCGATTGTTGAAGCGGAACGGCCTCTTTGTGCCCGAGGCGGGCGTCTTCGCCGACCCGGAACCGGTCGTCTACCTGAACCCAGAGTTGGAGCACCCGATCTATGGGTGCCCCACCGTCTGGATCCCGAGCGCCACAGGGCTTGAGGGCATGCTGCGACTCGCCGGCTTCGATCAGCTCGCGCGCATCGACCTCGGCGTGCCGAAGGAACACGTGACCGACAAGACCTCGATCCGCATGACGACCCTCAACCGTGCGGTCCGGCCGGCGGATATTCGCGGTCGCTCCGAGAAGCTCGCCGATATTCAAGAGAAGGCGAAGTGGACCGGCCGCATCGATTATCGCGCCCTCTCCGCCGATGAATGGCCAGAGAGCTCCATCTCCTATACCGGTCCGGAAGGGCAGCGCTCACTCGACGTTCAAAAGCACATCACGGAAGCACCCCTGCAGCCGCGTTGGAGCCCTCCGGAGTCGCTTGCCACGGCTTCATCGCAGCCGGCCTCGGTCGGGTCTGAACCTGGCAGAAATGTTAGCGCCGAGTAGAGGCCCGATACAGTCAGGTCGCGCGCTTTTGAACCGCATACGCACGGCGTGATGGCGCTGCTCGGCCAGTTCGCGCCCGGCCTCGTCGTCGATGTCGGCGCGGGCTTCGGCCACTACGCGGATCTGGCGCTGCAATTCAGCCCGGCGAGCCACGCGCTCTGCTTCGAGCCGTTTTCAGGCAATTGGCCGTTCCTCGAGAAGCGGCTCGCCGGGCACAGCAACGTTCGCATTCTTCACCAGGCCGTCGCCGAAGCGCCGGGGCAAGCGTCGTTCTATGTCGGGGCGACTGCCAAGGCCGAGGGATACTGGGCCGAATATTCCGGCTATTCGTCGGCCGGCTATATCGTGCCGCCCGGCAAGACGCTCGACCCAAACCGCACGACGACCGTGCCGGTGACGACGATCGACGAGAATGTCGCGGAGCGCGTTCTCTTCATGAAGATCGACGTGCAGGGCGGCGAGCTCAACGTATTGAAAGGCGCCGCGAAAACCTTCGACCGGGGCGTCGACCTCACCTTTATCGAGTTCGGCGGCGAGCGCGAGGTCCTGCAATTTCTCCTGGACCGGAACTACCAGATCTACGACCACGAATATCTGCTGATCCCGAGGGCCGGAGAGCCCGACCTGTCGTTCTGGGAGGTCACCGGCGGCGGCCAACTCTCCTCGGGCCACTCGGCGTATCGGGCATGGCCTCGGGAGACACCTGCCGACCCGGGAGAATTCTGCTCGATGTTCCGCGCGGAGCGTCTCAAGGTCGGTGGGATATTCACCGACATCGTCGCCGTCCGGCCCGGCTTGAGCTTCTCTTAGCTCCACGCGAAACGCGTCAGCCGCCCGCCATTGGCAACCCGACAGCTTCCCGCGACGGCGCCAGCTCC
>CAYTTC010000006.1:0-74785 GCA_964440525.1 uncultured Propylenella sp.
TCCATCAGCTCCTTGAAGGTCTTGGTGTAGCCTTCGCCGAGGAGGTAGCAGGGCCGCTGCCAGCCGAAGACCGTGCGGGTCGGGTTGCCCCACGGCGTGCAGTGATATTCCTGATTGCCGGCGAGGAAATCCAGGAACAGGCCCGACTGGTTGATCGGCCACGCCTTGCCGCCCTTGCCGCGCCGGAAGACGCCGCGGAAGAGCTCCTTCGTCGCCTGCCGGTTCAAAAAGTGCTTTTGGTCGGGCGCGCGCTCATAGGCGTAACCTGGCGACATGGTGATGCCGGCGACACCCATCGCCGTCACCGTGTCGAAAAAGTCGGAGACACGCTTCGATTCCGCATTGTTGAAGATCGTGCAGTTGATGGTGACGCGAAAACCCTTCTCCTTGGCGAGCTTCAGCGCCGCGACCGCCTTGTCGTAAATGCCCTGCTTGCAGACGGAGTTGTCGTGCATCTCCCTGTCGCCGTCGAGATGGATCGACCAGGTGAAATAGGGGCTCGGCTCGTATTCGTGGATCTTCTTTTCGAGCAGGATGGCGTTGGTGCAGAGAATGACAAAGCGTCCCTGTGCGATGAGGCCCTTCACGATCTTCGAAAGATCCTTGTGGATCAGCGGCTCGCCGCCGGCAATCGAGACGACGGGAGCGCCGCACTCTTCGGCCGCATAGAGCGCGTCCTCGACCGAGATTCGCTTGTTCAGGATCTCGTCCGGATAGTCGATCTTGCCGCAGCCGGCGCACGCGAGGTTGCAGCGGAACAGCGGCTCCAGCATGAGGACGAGCGGATAGCGCTTGCGGCCCGCGACATGCTGGCGGACGATGTAGCTGCCGATCTTGGCGACTTGCCTAAACGGAATTCCCACTACCGACTTCCTCTTGCTGCCCGATTGGCGCGCGCGTTGACGTTTTCTTCCAATTCCAGCGGCAGGCGGAACCGCACATTCTCCTCGATTCCGTCGAGCGTGGAAACCTCCACGGGCGCAATCCGCCTGAGCGCGTCGATCACGTCTTCGACTAGCACCTCGGGGGCCGACGCGCCCGCCGTAAGTCCAACAACATTAACACCTTTCAGCCACGACGGGTCCACTTGGCTGCCGTCTGCGACAAGATAGCCCGGTACGCCGGACTCTTCCGCAATCTCGCGCAACCGATTGGAATTGGAGCTGTTCTTGGCGCCGACGACGAGGATGAGATCCGCTACGCGGGCGAGGTCGCGCACCGCGCTCTGGCGATTTTGCGTGGCGTAGCAGATGTCGCGCGTTTCCGGTCCGACGACGTCGGTGAAGCGCCGCTTCAACGCTTCGATCAGTGCGCTCGTGTCGTCGACGCTGAGCGTCGTCTGCGTGATGTAGGCGATCGGCGTATCTTCAGCGAGCGGCAGTGCCGCGATCTCCGCATCGTTCTGAACGAGGTAAGTTGGCCCGTCGATCTGGCCGAGTGTGCCCTCGACCTCCGGATGGCCGGCATGGCCGATGAGGATCAGCGCGCGCCCGCGCGCGATATAGTGCCGTCCCTGATTGTGCACCTTCGACACGAGCGGGCAGGTCGCATCGAGCGTCGGCAGGCCACGGTCGCGCGCCTCATCGACGACCGCGCGCGGAACCCCATGGGCGCTGAATATCGTGATCGCCCCGTCCGGCACTTCGCTGAGCTCTTCGACGAAATGCGCGCCCTTGGCGATCAGGCTCTCCACCACGTGGCGGTTGTGGACGATCTCGTGGCGCACGTAGATCGGCGGGCCATATTTCCGCAACGCCAGCTCGACGATGTCGATGGCACGCACCACGCCTGCGCAGAAGCCGCGAGGCTGGGCCAGTATGACCTGCAAGCGGTTCTCCACCGTGTTCTGCAACACAGTTTTTCCCCTACCGATACTGGCCTTCTCGTGGCTGCACCTATGGCATGCGGCGCTTCCGAGGTCGAGTCGCGGAAACGCGCTCCGGGCAAGAAGTTACGCAGGGTTGCTGTAATATTACACTTGGCGGACGCTGTATTCCGCCGCCTCCCGGGCCTCAACGCCACGCTGAGTGGAAGGTCTCGCCACTGCCAAAACCTTCCCGCACTGCCCTTTGCTAGCCGCCAAGGCGCCTCAGGCGAATGATGACGGCGTTCTCGCCCGATCTAATCGGCAGCGCAGCATCGGCGAATGTCGGGACAAGCTTGTCGCCGGCATTGTTGCTTAAGGCATAAGGCTCGCGCGGCACTCCCAATATCTTGTCGAAGAGGTCGTTTCCGTTCACGTCATGATAGCCGACGATCGCATAGGATCCGGGCGGAATATCCTCAAACTCGGTTTCCACGAAGCCTTGAGCCGCCGGCACTTCGTGGATGTAGGGGCAGCCCTCGCGGCTCAAAGCTTTATCGCAGATCGCGACGTTTACGCTTCCCGAGTCGCTCTCGACATTCTCCACGATGACGGTGACAGTCGTCGCCGGAGGTTCCACCGCGGCCGGTGGAGCATCGGGAACGGGCTCGAGAACGGGCGCGCCGGCTGCATCCGGCAGCGGTTCCGCCACGTCCGGCAGCGGCGCAGGGACGGCCGGCAGCGGTTCGGCATCGGGCGACGGCGTTGGCGGAATTGCGGGCTCGCCTGCCGCGCCGACGGGCAGAGGGTCTGGCGCAACCGCCACCGGCATGAGCGCCGGCTCGGGCACTACCTCCGCAAAAGCCGTCGAATCCGGCGTTGGTCCAATTAGGGGCCGTAAGAGGGTGCCCGCGAGCGGATCGGGCGCGAACAACAGGGCAGGCAACGTGTTGCGAATCGGGAGGAATCCGGAGCGCGCGGGGCCGGTCTGCGCATCGGCCGTCGCGACCGTTGCCATGCCGATCAGAAAAATTGCCGCGAATCTCATCTTCGACTGCCAAACCTCCGGACGCGGAAGGGCCTGCGTAGAGCACGGCATTTTGTCGAAAGGCTGGCTATTCCGCGTCAGCGGCCGTTGCGCCTTCGCTTGAACGCCTGCACGACTTCCGTCAAGGCCTGATCGATCGGACTGGGTGCATAGCCGAGCTCGCGCTTCGCCTTCGCGCTGTCGAATGGCGCCGAGCGCAGCGCCAGGATGACAGCTTCCCGGGTGGCGGCCGGCGTTCTATGCGTCACACTGTCGGCGATCCATCCTGACACCAACCCGGCCGCGACCGCGAGTGCCGCGGGGACCGCCCGCCTTGGCATCCGGCGACCGGACAAGCGCTCGAGCACCGGGAGAAGCTCCCGAAGTGCCACATTTTCGCCGCCGAGGATGTAACGCTCGCCCGCGCGCCCGTGGTCGCCCGCGCGCAGGATGCCGTCCGCCAGGTCGCGAACATGAACCAAGTTCAGGACGCAATCGAGGAAGAACGGCGAGCGTCCGGAGAGGAAAAGCGCAAACATCGCAGCCGGAGGCGTCATGTTGCGGTCACCGTCGCCAATGGGCACGGTCGGATTAACCACGACGACGTTCAATCCACTGCGCGCCGCCGCCAGCGCCGCTCGCTCGCCGAGATATTTCGAGCGCGTATAGGCGCCCGGCATGTCCTCGAGCCGAGGATTGGCCGACTCGTCGATCGACGCGCTCCCGTTCCGCCGCCTGGGGAGCAGAATCGATTCCGTCGAGCAGTGCACGGCGCGGCCGATGCGCTTGTCCGCCGCCGCCGCAAGAATCGTCTCGGTTCCGCGTCGGTTGACGAGGTCGAAATCCTCTTTGTCGCGGCGCCACAGATGCGCGATCCCGGCGAGGTGATAGAGGCAGTCCACGCCATCGAGCGCCTTGTCGCATGCTGCGCGATCGGTAACCGACCCGCGAACATACTCGACCGCGGCGTCCCCCGCGTGGGGCGCCGTCACGTCGAGCACCCGCACCGTGTCTCCGCGGGCGAGCAGCGCCTCGACAAGATTGCGGCCGATGAAGCCGCAGCCGCCGGTAACCAGAACTTGCGCCATTCAGCCTGCCGAACTTGGCGCGACTGGAGGCGAGGCTCGCGCGCCGACGCCGATGGCGATCATGAACGAGGGGAGCACGATCAGCGACACGATCAGCACGAAGAGGATCGCGATGCCGAGGAGGACGCCCATGCTGAAGAGCCCGCGATGTTCCGCCACCGCGAGCGTGGCGAAGGCGGCAACCGTATTCAGCTGCGCGACGAGCACGGCAAGCGGCGTCGAGGTGTCGAGCACGTGCATGCCCTCCTCGTGCGTTCCGGCGCTGTCGCGCACGACTTCGTGGGTACGCACCACGATGTGGATGCTGCTCGCCACCCCGAGCCCGATCAGCAGCGGAATGACGATGATGTTGGCGAAGTTGAAGGGAAGGTCGAGCCCGACCGACGCGGCCATTGTCCACAACGCCGCGACGCCGAGCGGGGCAAGCACGAGCAGCACATCCGACAGCCGCCTTCGCAGGATCGCGATGATGAGGCCGATCGAAATGACGGTGTAGGCGATAGCCTCCGCGAATGCGCGAAGGATGGCCTCGCCCGCGCCGGTCACACTGGCGGGCGCGCCGGACGCCTGCGGCGCCACCGACTGGACGCTCTCGGTAAATGCCTTCATCAGGCGTGGCGTGCCGATGTCCCCGTCGGGAAGAACGCGCAGCCGAACCCGCCCGTCCTTCGCCACCCATTCCTCCCGAAGATCCTCCGGAATATCCGCCGTGGTGACGGGCTCCGTGATGGAGAATTTTGCCTGCAAGTCCGCCACGATTCCCGGCATCTCGCTGGTAAGCGCATTGCCCAGCTCGTTGAGGACCGCCGGCTCCGTGCCGCGCTCTCCCTCAAACCGCGTGAGCGCGTCCGCGAGCGACCGCCCCGCCGTTACGATCGCTGGATCGATCGGATTGTCCTCCGGCGTCTTGGCGATCGCCTCGGCGCTTTCTTTGATGGATGTGAAGGCCTCGGTGAGTTCGGCGTCGGTCGGCGCCGCGGCCCTCTCCTGCGCGAAGAAGCTTTCGCCCAGGCGCTCCTTCGACGCACGGATCGCCGAAAGCTTCTCGTCTTGGTTTCGGGGCACGAAGTCGTCGATCCAGCGGACGCCCGCCACGCCCGACGCAGCTGCGAGCTTCGGCGCAAGCTCGCCGGCCGTCTCGAAATTCGGCGCAATCACGTTGAGCGCATAAGGCGACGTATCGGGATCGCGGGCGAGATCGCGATAGGTCTGGACCGGTTCGGTTTTTGGATTCTGCAGGTTCAGCGGATTGGTGTCGATCTGCACTCCGAGCGAGACATAACCGGCGACAGCAGTCACGATCACCGCGAGGACGAGCACGGCGCGGTGGTAGCGCGCGATGAAGCCGCCAATACCGATCGTCACGCCCATGCCCGGCTTGGGGCGCGGCGGCATGAGCGCCATCAGGGCCGGCTGCACCGTGAACGTGACGACGACGGCGACCAGCATGCCGAGCGCGGAAATGATGCCGAATTCGGCAAGGCCGGTGTAGGTCGTGGGAACGAATGCTAGAAATGCGAGCGCGGCGCAGATGGCGCTTAGCGTAATGCTCGGCCCTTCGCCGACCATTGCGGCGAGGAGCGCGTCCTTGAATGACTTCCCCCCCTTCGCCTCCTCCAGATGCCGGAGCCCCAAATGCGTTCCGAAGTCGACGCCGAGGCCGAAGAACAGCACCAGGAAAGCGACGGAGATCAGGTTGAGGCGTCCGACGGTGATGGCGGCAAGACCCGTGGTCCAGATCGAGCCGACGACCAAGGTAAGCAGCAGCGCGGTGATGAGCCGCCCGGAGCGGATGCCGATGATCAGGCTGAGCGCGACAAGGATGAAGGAGAGGCCGCTCGCATAAGCGGCGCCCGAAAATGCATCGTTCAGCTCCTGCTGCCGAAGCACCGGTTCGCCGGTGACCCGCAGGCGGATGTCCGGATGCTTTTCGACGACTTCGGCGATCGCCCCATCCAGAGCCGCGAGGGCGTCCGATGCGCGATTGATCGAGCTGTTGTTCAGGACCGGCTTCATCTGCACGAGCCGGCGCGTGCTCTCGCCCGCGCTCGCGCCGAACATTTCGTTCCACGGCATCTCGGCCGGTTGGCTTGCGGCGTTCTTGTCGACGGTCTCGGCGAGCTTGGAGAGAATGCGCGCCGTCGAGGGAGGCGCGGCGCTTTCCTCAACACCGGTCTTCACCATGCCGAGGAACCCGGCCAGGCCGCGGAGGCTCGGGTCGCTGGCAATGCTGGTCAGAAGTCGCCGCGCCTGCCGGAGCTCGTTCCCGATGTCGGTGATTTCGGCCGCATCGAGGAACAACAGGCCGTAGCGGTCGAAGTAGGGCGACGAGCCGGCGACCTCGACCCGCTCGAAGAACTGCGGACGGTCGGCGATCAGCCCCAGCAGCTGGCGCGCGGAGGCATCCGCCTCCTCCGGCGTGGGCGCATCGATGACGGCGACGGCGAGATCTTCCTGCGGAAACGTCCGATCATACTCGGCCTCGATCTGTCGAAACGGCAGCTCGCTCGACAAGATCTCTTCCGTGCTCGTGTCGATGGTGAGACTGGTCGCTGCGTAGCCGGCGAGAGCCGTGACCAGGAGAGTTGCGAGAATGACCCACCACGGTCGTGTTGTGGCCAGATTGGCGCAGCTTCGCAGGATCGACTCGCCAAATTTCGACATATAGGGAATCTGCTCCGACCTGATCGGCAATCTGCGACGGGTCTTGAACTGCTAGGGGGTCGTCGGGCGGCCGAGTTTTTCGGCGAAACGCCTGTTACTGCCACTAGATGGGTTGCCGCAAGCTATTTTGGTCGCGCAATGTGTCGCGTTTGCCGCGTTTTGGGGGCGGGACTTGAACGAAGCTGAATTCGAAAGCCGGCTAGCTTCCGCTGGCAAGGCGGTAGAAGACACGCTGGCGGAGCTCCTCGCTTCGAGCCCGCTTGCGGGCGAAATCGCGCGTCCCGAGCGCCTGATCGAGGCGATGCGCTACGCCACGCTGGCGGGCGGCAAGCGTCTGCGGCCTTTCCTCACGGTGGAAGCAGCGCGGCTGTTCGGCGTCGAAGGCGGGAACGTGCTCCGCGCCGCGGCCGCAGTCGAGCTCGTCCATTGTTACAGCCTGGTTCACGACGACCTGCCGGCGATGGACGACGACGACCTGAGACGCGGCCGCCCGACCACCCACCGCGCCTATGACGACGCAACGGCGATCCTCGTAGGCGATTCCCTGCTCACTCTCGCCTTCGATGTGCTCGCCGACGAAAAGACCGACCGCGATCCCGTCATCCGTGTCGGCCTGGTGGCGGCCCTTGCCCGGGCTGCCGGCATCGGCGGCATGGCTGGCGGGCAAATGCTCGATCTGGAGGCGGAAGGCCGTTTCACATCCGACGGCAGGCCGCTCGCGCTTGCGGAAACCGAAATCCTCCGCCTGCAGGCCATGAAGACGGGAGCCCTGCTAACCGCCTCGGTGGATATGGGAGCGATCATGGGCCGGGCGGACAAAGCGGGCCGCGAGGCGCTCCGCACTTATGGCCACATGCTCGGCCAGGCCTTTCAGATCGCCGACGATCTCCTCGACGTGGAAGCCGATGCCGCGACGATCGGCAAGGCGACCGGCAAGGATTCGGAGATGGGCAAGGCGACACTGGTCGGCCTCTGGGGCGTCGAAGCCGCCCGTCGACGCCTGTCGGGCCTGGTGGCGGAGGCGGAAAAGGCGCTCGCCGGATTCGGCGGCAAGGCGGACGTGCTTCGGCAAGCGGCGCGGTTCGTCGCCGAACGCAAGCGCTGAAGGAACTGCGCGTGACGAGCACCGGCCTGCGAGGCGTGATAGCCGCGGCGGCGACGCCGATCACCAGCGACCTCGAGCCCGACCTCCAGCGCTTCGTGGCGCTATGCGGCTGGCTGCTCGACCGGGGCTGCGAGGGCCTCAACATATGCGGCACGACCGGCGAGGCGACGTCGTTCACCACGCCGCAGCGGATGGCGATCATGAATGCCGCGGCCGCCGCTCTGCCTCTCGGCAGGCTGATGGTGGGGACCGGCGCCGCCGCGATCGGCGACGCGATCGCGCTGACGAAGCACGCGGCCGAGCTCGGCTTTGCCGCCGCGCTCGTCATCCCGCCCTTCTACTACAAGGGCGTGGCGGACGATGGGATCGTGCGGCTTTTCGAGCGGATCGTCGCCGCGACCGCCGAGCGGCCGATCGATTTCTATCTCTACAATTTTCCGGCGCTCTCCGGTGTCGCCTATTCGCCAAGCCTGGTAGAGCGCCTGCGCACCGAATTCGGCAATCGCATCGCCGGTCTGAAGGACTCTTCGGGCGATCTCGACTACGCCGCAAGAATTGTCGCGCTCTCGCCGGAGCTCCGCGTTTTTCCGAGCAGTGAGGGCGTGCTCCTGAAGGCGCGCGCCGGCGAATTCGCTGGCTGCATCTCGGCGAGCGCCAATTTGAACTCGGCATTTTGCGCGCGGGCGTTCCACGCAGGCGACGAGGAAGCTCTACAGACCGCTACGCAGATCCGCGCGCTCGTTTCGCGGAAGGCCCTCATTCCGAGCATCAAGACGGTGCTCGCCTTCCTGATGAAGGATGCGGCCTTCGAAGGCGTGCTGCCGCCGCTGACGCCGCTGTCGGAGGCGGACAAGCGGCAACTCCTCGCGGAGGTGGCGCCGCTCCTCGCCTAACGGCCTCCGCGCCTCAGATATCCAGCGTGTTCGCCCGCTCCCATTCGGTGAAATGCGAGGCGTAGGAGTTCCACTCCTGGTTCTTGAGCTTGAGATAGGAGGCTGAGAATTCCTCGCCGAGCGCGCCTCTCAGGCCCTTGTCCTTCTCGAAGGCGCGAAGCGCATCGAGGAGGTTGAGCGGCAGTTTTGGCGCGCCCTTCACCTTGTGGCCCTCGGCGTACATGTCGATGTCGTAGCGTTTTCCCGGATCGGCATTCGTGGCGATGCCGTCGATGCCGGCGGCGAGGATCGCGGCCTGCAGGAGATAGGGGTTCGCCGCACCGTCCGGCAGGCGCAGTTCGAAGCGCCCAGGCCCCGGCACGCGCACCATGTGGGTGCGGTTGTTGCCGGTCCAGGTGATCGAGTTCGGCGACCAGGTGGCGCCCGAAACCGTCCGCGGCGCGTTGATGCGCTTGTAGCTGTTCACCGTCGGATTGGTGATCGCGGCCATTCCGGTCGCGTGGCTCATGATGCCGCCGAGGAAGTGATAGCCCTGCGCCGACAGGCCGAGCTCGTTCTTGTCGTCAGCAAAAGTGTTCTTCTTTCCGGCTTTGTCCCAGATCGAAAGATGCACGTGGCAGCCGGAGCCGGTCAGACGGGCGAAGGGTTTTGGCATGAACGTCGCGCGCAGCCCGTGATTCTCGGCGACCGATTTCACCATGAACTTGAAGAAGGAGTGGCGATCGGCGGTGACGAGCGCGTCGGCAAAATTCCAGTTCATCTCGAACTGGCCATTCGCGTCCTCGTGGTCGTTCTGGTACGGCCCCCAACCGAGCGACAGCATGTTGTCGCAGATCTCGGCGATCACGTCGTAGCGGCGCATCAGCGCCTGCTGGTCGTAGCAGGGCTTTGTCGCGGTGTCGTATTCGTCGGAGATCGCCTGGCCGTCCTTCGTAATGAGAAAAAACTCGGCCTCCACGCCCGACTTCATGCGCAGGCCTTTTGCGGCAGCGTCGGCGACTACCTTTTTCAACACGAAGCGCGGCGCCTGCTCGACGAGCTTGCCGTCCATGACGCTGTCGGATGCGACCCAGGCGACCTCCTTCTTCCAGGGAAGCTGAATGACGGAATCCGGGTCCGGCATGGCAAAAAGGTCCGGATGCGCCGGCGTCATGTCGAGCCAGGTGGCGAAGCCGGCAAAGCCGGCGCCGTCCTTCTGCATGTCGGCAATCGCCGCGGCCGGCACGAGCTTCGCGCGCTGCCCACCGAAAAGGTCGGTGAACGAAATCATGAAGTAGCGGATGCCGCGGTCCTTCGCGACTTTCGCGAGATCACCTGCCATCGAACTTTCCCCCCTGCCTCTCTCGGACTAGCGCTTCTTCTTTGACGCTGGCGCTCTCGTCCTCGGCTTCTTCGGTATAGCCGCCTTGGCCGTTGAGCGCTCAGCGACCTCATTAGCGCGGAATCTCGCAATCTTCCCAATGAGCGTCACTGGAATGCGCTCGGAGAGCGGGAATCGTACTGTGCCTTTGCTCATTTTGTAGCGTGCAAGTTCGTCCTTGAACGCCGCCTGCGTCTTCTCGGTGACGGGATAGAGCGAGTAGTGCTCCTTCCATCCCGCGAAATAGATCACGGGCTGACCCTCCGCCTTGAAGGCCGGGATCTGATAGGAGATCACCTCTTCGGCACGTGGCAGGGCTTTGCGAATGGTGTCACGCACGCGCTCAAGCGTGGCCTGCACGGCTTCGGGCTGTGAGGCGATGTACTGGTCCACGGACTTGAAGTCGGTCTTGGCCATCCTCGTTCTCCTGACTAGAGCATTCCCATCCCCGGGACCCAGCTCGTGCCGGCGAGCGGCACGCGCGCCATCGCCGCCGCTTCGATGGTCAGCGCGCAGAGGTCCTCCGGCTCGAGATTGTGCACATGGTTCTTGCCGCAGGCGCGCGCGATGGTCTGCGCCTCGAGCGTCATGACCTTGAGATAGTTGGCGAGTCGCCGGCCGGCGCGCACCGGATCGAGCCGCGCCGCAAGCTCCGGGTCCTGCGTAGTAATGCCGGCCGGGTCGCGTCCCTCGTGCCAGTCGTCGTAGCAGCCGGCGCGCGTGCCGAGTTTCCGATACTCATCCTCAAACGCCGGGTCATTGTCGCCGATCGCGACGAGCGCCGCCGTGCCGATCGACACGGCGTCGGCGCCAAGCGCCAGCGCCTTCGCAACGTCGGCACCCGAACGAATCCCGCCGGAAATGATGAGCTGCACTTTTCTGTGCATGCCGAGCTCCTGCAGCGCCTGCACCGCGGGCCTGACGCAAGCGAGCGTCGGCTGGCCGACATGCTCGATAAAAACCTCCTGCGTCGCCGCCGTGCCGCCCTGCATGCCGTCGACCACCACCACGTCGGCGCCGGCCTTCACCGCCAAGGCCACGTCGTAATAGGGCCGCGCGCCGCCGACTTTCACGTAGATCGGCTTCTCCCAATCGGTGATCTCGCGGAGCTCGTGGATCTTGATCTCCATGTCGTCCGGTCCGGTCCAATCGGGATGCCGGCAGGCGGAGCGCTGGTCGATGCCTTTCGGCAGCGTGCGCATCTCGGCAACGCGATCGGATATCTTTTGGCCCAAGAGCATGCCGCCTCCGCCGGGTTTTGCGCCCTGGCCGACGACGATCTCGATCGCATCTGCCGCTCGGAGATCGTCCGGGTTCATGCCGTAGCGCGACGGCAGATATTGATAGACGAGCTGCCTGGAATGCCCGCGCTCCTCCTGCGTCATGCCGCCGTCGCCGGTCGTGGTCGACGTGCCGGCGAGCGTCGCGCCGCGCCCGAGCGCCTCCTTGGCCTGGGCGGAGAGCGAGCCAAAACTCATGCCGGCGATCGTGATCGGAATTTTCAGCTCGATTGGCTTCTTCGCGAAGCGCGTGCCGAGCACGACATCTGTGCCGCAGCGCTCGCGATAACCCTCCAGCGGATAGCGCGAGATCGACGCGCCGAGAAAGAGGAGGTCGTCGAAACTGGGCAGTTTTCGCTTCGCGCCAGCGCCGCGGATATCGTAGATGCCGGTGATCGCCGCGCGGCGGATTTCCGAGAGCGTGTAATCGTCGAAGGTGGCGGACGCGCGCGGCGTGGTGGGCGGATTCTGATAGGTCATCTTTCGCCCCTAATACGCATCCGCGTTGTCGATGTTGAAATTGTAGAGCTTTCGCGCCGAACCGTAGCGACGGAACTCGCTTGGCTTGGCGCCATTCAGACCGGCCTTCTCCAGGAGCTGATTGACGAGTTCCTCGTGCTCGGGCCGCATCTCCTTCTCGATGCAATCGGCGCCAAGGCCTTTCACCTTGCCACGCACGAAGAGCCGCGCCTCGTAGATCGAATCGCCGAGCGCGTCGCCGGCATCGCCGAGCACGACGAGATTGCCGGACTGCGCCATGAAGGCCGACATGTGGCCGATGCGACCCCTCACCACGATGTCGATGCCCTTCATCGAAATACCGCAGCGCGACGAGGCGTTGCCCTCGATGACCAAAAGCCCGCCGCGGCCGGTGGCGCCGGCGTACTGGCTCGCGTCCCCCTTCACCACGATCATGCCCGACATCATGTTCTCGCCGACGCCGGGGCCGGCGCTGCCGTCGACCACGATCGTCGCATCCTTGTTCATGCCGGCGCAGTAGTAGCCGACGCTCCCCTTGATCTCGACGCGTAGCGGCGCATCGATTCCGACCGCCACGGCGTGATGTCCCTTCGGGTTCAGCACCAGCCAGTCGAGCTCGTTGGTGCCGGGCTTCAGGCCATGCAGCATCTGATTGAGCTCGCGGAGCGACGTCGTGGCGAGGTCCACCGTCGGCATCGTCTAGTGTTCCCAGAAATAGACGGTCGCCGGCTCGGGCTCCCACACTTTCGCGCTTTCGATGCCGGGAAGATCGACGAGCGCGCGATACTCGGAGCCGAAGGCGACATACTGATCGGTCTCCGCGAGCACCGCCGGCTTGCAGGCGATCGGATCGCGGAGCACGCCGAAGCCGGTCTTGGTGCCGACCACGAACGTGTAGAAGCCGTCGAGATCGCCGAGGCTCTTTTCGAGAGCCTCGGCGAGATTCATTCCCTGGTTCATGCGCCAGGTGAGGTAGGCGGCCGCGACCTCGGTGTCGTTCTCAGTCTCGAAGCTCATGCCATCGTGGATCAGCTCGCGGCGAAGATTATTGTGGTTCGACAGCGAGCCGTTATGGACGAGACACTCGTCCGGCCCGGTGGAAAAGGGATGCGCGCCGAGCGTCGTCACCGCCGATTCCGTCGCCATGCGGGTGTGGCCGATTCCGTGCGTGCCGGTCATGTGTTCGAGATCGAAACGGCGTGACACGTCGGTCGGATAGCCGACCTCCTTGTAAATCTCGATCGCGTCTCCGGCGCCCATTATTCTCAAGCGCGTATTGAGTTTTCGGATGGCCTGTCGCGCCGCATCGAGCTTGTCGATCGGAAAGCTCACCACCGCATGCGTGTCCCTGACCGCGATCTCGACCTTCGCGCCGATCGCGCGCCCCAGCAAATCGGCGAGGTCAGCAAAATCCTCAACCGGTTCGGACGACTGGACCGTGATTTTGCCGATCCCGTCATCGGCGTTGCTGTAGATCGCGAAACCAGCGCTATCCGGCCCGCGGTCGCCTAGCTTGGCGAGCATATCCGCCAGCATGGCTCCGAGTTTTGGCTGAAGCGTCTGGTCCTTCAGAAACAGTCCGACGATGCCGCACATTTGTCGCTTCCGATCGGGGTTGCAGGCTAAAAGGTCGATCAAATCTCGATCCGGCGGGAGAAGAGATAGCAGGTGGCGAAAGCACGCTCAATCGGAAAGAATAAAAGTTTCCCCCTATGAAACAGGGTGGTAGAGTCCCGCTACGCGGTCGGCAACCGACACGCGAGAATCAGGAGACCGGGGACGCAGCCATGCGGACGGGATCGGCAAAGCACGCGCTAGAGGAGCCCTCGGCGGAGACTGGTCAGGACCCGCACCAGATCGGCGGAGCTCGCGACAACACGCTCGAAGTGTCGATCGGCCGCGAGGTTCACTCGTTCCGCACAAAACTCGGCATCACCGTCGCCGACCTCGCCGCTGCGGCGAAGCTTTCCCCCGGCATGCTGTCGAAGATCGAGAACGGCCTCACTTCACCCTCGCTCACCACGCTGAAGATGCTTTCAGTCGCGCTCGGCGTGCCCGTCACTGCCTTCTTCCGCCGCTACGAGGAGCGCCGCGACGCCGTCTTCGTGCGCGCCGGACAGGGCCTCGTCATCGAGCGCCGCGGCACGCGCGCCGGGCACCAGTATCAGCTGCTCGGCCATACCGGCGGCGTCACCGGCCGCGTCGTGGTGGAGCCCTATCTCATCACGCTCACCGAGGAATCGGATGTCTTCCCGCTCTTCCAGCACTCGGGGCTCGAATTCATCCATATGCTGGAGGGCGAGGTCGTCTACCGCCACGCCGACCGGCTCTATCCGCTGCTCCCAGGCGACAGCCTCTTCTTCGACGCCGACGCGCCGCATGGTCCTGAGGAGCTCCGAAAGCTGCCGATCCGGTTTCTGTCGGTGATCTCCTATGCGCGGGACGAGAGCTGAGCGGCCTCGCGGCTGGAAGGCTCGGCTCGTGGGATGACGTGATCTGCTTCACTCGGCCGAAGCCTCGTGAGAATTCGCGCTGGCGTGCTGTCGCCTGCCTCCTTGGGCGATCGCCGAATATTCCCACAAAATGCGAACGCCGGCGTTGCCGCCGAAGCTCCCACTAGGTCTCGAACTGGCCTACATCCGCTCGGGCGGATGCTCGGAAAGCACTGCCTTTTGGAGATTGTCGCCTTGCCGCAGCATCCGCGCTGCCTCGTCTTGCAGGCGCACTTCCTCCCGCAGCTGAAGAACGTGCCAGCCGATCCAGAAGATGAAGGCGAGGATGACCATCGGCACTTCCCACCCCACGAAGGGGTAGATCGGGCCGATGTCGAACATGTTGCCGTTCCAATCGGTGAAATTTGCGGTCGACATGATGGGGATCTCCGATTCTGGATTTATTCTGCCGGTTGCGGTGCGCGGGATCCGGCGCCTGGCCGGGATGGCGTGGTGACGCGCGCTTCCTGGGCGAGAACCGCGCGCATTTCATCATCGTCTCGGACGGTCGCCTCATGCATGGCATAGTCGAGGCCGGCGAGCTCAACCTCCCGCGGAATACGCAGCAAGCCGAGCTGCTTCAGAATCCAGGAGACGACATAGCCTGGAATGAACCCGAGCACGAAGAACATGATGATGGCGCCGACGAACTGGCCCCAGGGCGTGACCCGGGCCCAAGGCTCCACATGCCCGAGCAGCGCGTCGGGGGACGCCGGATATCCCCAGAGCACGAAGCCGGCGACGACGACGCCCAAAAAGCCGGTATAGCCGTGCACCGCCACCGCTCCGACCGCGTCGTCGATCTTGAAGCGCTTCTCCACCCAGTAATGCATCTTGTAAATGACCACGACGATCGCCGCGGCGATGATCATCGCCTGGATCGGGTGATAGAGGTCGTTGCCGGCCGACGTGCCTATGATCCCCGCCAGCCCGCCGGAAAATGTCCAGTACGGATCGGCCTTGGAGACCAGATAGCCGGCCATCAACCCACCGCACAACGCCATGATGAAGTTGAAGGTGATGGCGGAGAGCGTCGTTGGCTGCAGGTAGATATTGGTTGCCGACCAAAACACGCCGTCGCCCGGCTGCACGTCGTAGATCGGGATGTTGCAGGCGGCGTAGAAGCCCCAGAAGCCCGTGTAGATCAGGAAGAGGCCGATGCAGACCAGCCAGATGTTCTGTGGCGGGATGTTGCGCGGCGTCCCGTCATCCCTGAATTTGCCGATGCGCGGCCCGAGGTTGATCAGCACCGCGAGGCAAGTGCCACCGGCGATCGCATGCACCACGCCCGACGCATAGGCGTCGTGGTAGCCGAGCAACTGCACCATCCAGCCGGCTGGATGCCAGCCCCAGGCGGCATCGATGATCCAGGTGACGGAACCGACCAGCACGGCGATGATCCAGAACGCGCCGGAGCGCATGCGCTCGATGATGGAGCCCGAAACGATCGAGGCTGTGGTCCAGGAGAACAGCAGGAACGCCCCAAAGAACACACCGTTCAGCCGCGCCCACAAGGCTGTATCGGCGGGCGTGATGTCGGTCTGCACCGGGTTGCCGCCCATATGAGCAGCCATCAGTTCGTTCCACGGCTCGGCGAAACGCGCCGGAACGAGCCCGCCGGTGATCCCGGGGCCGTTCACCATCGCGGAATAGAACCACCATCCGAAGAGATAGAAGCTGACGCCGACGACCGGAATCACCATCGCGTTCTTCATCAGCGTGGTCAGATGATTCTTGCGGCGAGATACGCCGACTTCATAGGTGCAGAAGCCGACGTGGATCAGGAACATCATGACGATCGTGATCCAGTAATAGGTCTCGGTGAAGAGCACCTGTAACGCCGTAATGTCGTTGTCCATTCTTACGTCCCCCGTGATTTGACCTACGCCCTGTTGGGATAGGCAAATGCCTCCGCTCCCCCGGCCCGGTCGTGGGTCAGGCGGAATTCTTGCGCCCTCGACGCAGCGCGCACTCGATTTGCGAGGATCAGGTTATGGCTGGCCATTGGACTACAGCGCCGTTCGCGACCGATCGATCGGTCGTCGCGGTCGATAGATGCCGGCCGCGATTGTGGTATCGCTGCGGCGATCGGCGACGCTTTAGGCACCCCCCGGTGCATGCCGAAGCTCCCAGGCACTTGTTGAATGATATGAAAGTTTTTTGAAAAGGTGAAGCCATTCCATCAGGAAAGTAGAGAACCAATCTCAACCATCGGGAACCGCTCGACAAAAGTGGTTCAGGAGGCGTTGGAATGCTGGATCCGCAGTCCACCTTATGAAGATGACTAGCGCCAAGTTAACGACGGCGATATTGTGGGCAGCACGGAGGCCGGTGCTGACTAGAGACCGTTGGGCTGGGAGGCCTGCAATGATGGATATCGCAGAACCTGTCGAAAAGCAGCGATACGAGCGGCCGGAACTCAAGAGTCACGGCACTTTCGAAAGCATGACTCAGATGTCGTTCCTCGATTTTGACCGCCCTGAAGCAAGTCGGCATCGGTTTCGTGTATGGGAACATCCCAGGCACGACTGGCAACATCACGGGGGTGGCTGCTTTTCGTAAGTCGCAGCGTTACGCGATTTACTCCCTGTGCGGGGCGCCTAAAGCAACATTCGGCCGGGTGGCGTGCGCCAAGGCACGTGCATAAAGGTCGCGCACGGAAAGCGCGCGATTTTCCCAGGTGAATTCACGCCGTAGCGCCTCGATCGCGACGGCCGGAACCTTCGACCCCGCGGCGCGGAGCAGATGCGCCGATAGTTCGGCCACATCGCCAACGTCATAGGTCGTGTCGAGTCCGGCGACGTCCATGATGGCGTTGTTTCCCGGAATGCGCGTGCAGACGACCGGTAGCCCCGCCATCAGCATCTCGAGGAGCACGGTCGGCAATCCCTCCTGCTCTGACGCGAGGACGAAGACGTCGCTGCCGCGAACCATGCGCGCGACATCGGCGTCGGAGAGGAATCCGTGGAACACGACACGGTCGGTCACACCGAGCGCACTTGTCTGAGCCTGGAGCGCCGCGAGATCGCTCCCCTTGCCGACGATGTGGAGATGGGCAGCTGCGAGTTCTGGCCGGGCAATCGCACTGATCACGGTTCTCGGCTGATACCATAGTCGGTAGAAATCTGGCGAATATCGGCGAAGGTTTCACCTCCGGTGCCGGGGCCCGATAACCAAGCGAAGCATGCGGGCGAACTTCATTGTAATGGTGCCGCCATCAGGGCGGACCACTTCAATGGGGAGGATCAACAGGGCGGTGCCATCAAGCGCACCACCCGAAAGACAAGGGCAGCAGAACCCGACGATCCTGCTGCCCTTCTCGCTCGGGAAGCTGGTGAGCGAGGCGGGGCGGGATTTGAAGGACGCCCCGCAGGAACGAATCTACCAAGCCGACTCGGACTCGCCAAGTTGTGTCTGGCGACGCGCACCGAGGTGAGCACCAAGGCTAGAGCGATGCTGTTCGCCCTTGGGCTTTCGCTCTCGTGTAGCCACGCCGACGATCGGATCCACGGATGCAGCGTGCTTCCCTTCAGGCAACGTGCCTGTACCTATCGATGTAGATACCAGACTTACGAGCTGAAAGTTGGGGTTCAAACCGATCGAGCCTCGAGAGACGCACCTTATTAAAAATGGTACCAATGATTCGGCGCTCGACTTCGCGATGCCGAAGTACTTGTCCTATCACCTCGCTGGTTATGCGCTCCCACTCGACTACAAAAAGCAGTCCGTCGAACAAATGAACCGCTGCTCTGACGTCAACTACCGGAAGGACGGGCGGCAAATCAACGATCACAAAATCGTAGCTTTTCCGCAGCTCGCCGAAGAGGTTCTTCGTCGTGATCGAGCTCAGGATTTCGCTGCCGTTCAAGAGCCGGGATTCAATGCCTGCTGGCAGAAAATGCAGTCTTTCGTTCTGATCCTGCCAGATCACATTGCCCATCGACGCGCCGTTTGTCACCACTTGAAGGAAGCCCGCCGATCCCGTGCCGACCAGATCCTCCGACAGGGTCGGACTTCTAAGATCGCCGTCAACCAATAAAGTCCGGACTCCGCTTTCCGCAACAAGCTGCGCGAGATTTGCCGCAACCGTTGTCTTGCCCTCGTTTGGAACAGATGATGTTACGCCGACAACGACGATTGGACCTGCCTCGTGCACATCCGCGGTAACCTTGACATTTCGCAGTGTCTCAGCAAATTCGGAAAAGGGAGCGCCGGTTGCTATGGAATAGGAAGGGGCAAGTGAGAACTTTCGAGCCGAGGCTCCCGACTGCTTTGCCATCATTCGCTTCTGCCCCTGTCCCAATCTGAAGATGGGAAGAGAGCCCAGGTGCGGAATGCCCGTTTCCGACTCCAATTGATATCGAGTGCGAATTGAACGATCAGTGAGATCCCGCGCAAGCGCCGCGCCGAAACCCAGCAGCAGCCCAACCGCGAGTGATCCGGTCATAACAAGAAGCGGCTTTGGCCAGCTCCTTCCGCCCGGAGGTGAAGCGGGGGTGATCACCTGCGCCAGCGTCACTGGAAGTGATCCCTGATCGGCCGTCTCTGTGTAACGGCTTAGAAGGCTATCATAGGTGGCGCGAATGGCACTCCTTTCTTCTGCCGGGAGGCTGGAGTCGTATGACCGCTCGCGCAGTTCCTCGAGTCGTGCCTGCAGCCAATCAGTTGCGCGCCCAACAGCACTTACCTGGCTGGAGGTACGGTCCAGCAAATAGGCGTCCGTGATGGCGTTGGCTATGCGGGCCGCCTCTTCCGGGTCGTAGGAAGTGTATTTCACGTTGACAACGTAGCTTAGTCCAACTCGCGACACCGACAGGCTATTTCGCAAGATCCCAAGCGCCTGCAACGTCAGCTGTTCTTCGGATGGCGGACTTGGAATGGGCTTGAATTGGATAGGCTTGAAATGGGTCAGAATCCTCGCAACCTGATCCTGCACGAGGCTTTTCAGCCCCTTCTTGCTCATGAAATTCATGTCGCGGCTTAACGCCAGCTTCTTGACGACAGACTCGGCAATCAGCCTGGACGAAAGGACCTGAATTTGAGTTTCCACCGCCGCGTTGGTGATGGCCGAATCTTCGAACACATCTCCTCTTCCGAACACTTCGAGCTTTTTCGTTTCGATCAGAAGTTGGGCTGCCGCATCGTATTTCGGCGTCGCCAAGAGAAGGTAAAGCCCGCCGAGCAAAAGGGATAAGCAGACGCCAATCGCGACGAGTGAACGCCGGCGGCGCAGGAGCGCGATGACATCCGGCAGTCCAATCTCCTGGGCGGCGGCCAGCCTTTCGAGATGGTTCATCGGTTCGGCGCTGTTGTCCGGAGACTGCAGCATCAGGATTGCCCTGAGCGCGCTGCCCGGCGCGCAGGGTCAAGCATGCTGGACTCCGAGCGCCGACACCCACTCCAATCAAGTCTGTCACAAGGGAGCTGCGTTCGCTTCGCAACGCAATCAGGGTTCTGCGGCATGACTGAGTGAGTAGGCTGCCGGTTTGCGTCTTGCAAGGCCAAAACCGGCGTTGAAGATTGTTCGGCCTGGCAAGCCAACCAAGGGTGGGCGGGCGCGGCGCCAGACCTCTGGAATGCTTCGTGGAAATGGCGGTGCCTTGAAAGCTGAGGTGAGGGGAAAAGCCTTCCGGCTCGCGATCCTGAAACGCAGCATTCGATACGGGCACCAAGGCCGGCCGGAAAGTCAGAGAACCTAAAAACTGTTTCGTGCCAGCGAAAGCGGTAAGGTATCTCTCACCTCCTGGCGCTGCAGAGCCCTTTGAAGTTTAGTTTCAGATAAAACTTCCTCTTTTACTATAAACATAAAGAAGACGCTAAACAGAAACCACAAATCTTCTGAATGTTGTAGGAACGATCTTGCAGCGTAGGCGTATGTGAAAAGAAAGCTGGTGACGATTGCAAAGATGAGGCCCGCTTCATTGTTTCCGTAGGACAGAGTCCGTCGTAGATGGACCAGACCGCTTGCTAATGTCACGCCGAGCATCGCTATTCCTAGGATGCCGAGATCGAGCAATGTATCGATGTAACCGCTATGCGAATGACTCGGACCTGAGTAGCTATCGGATCGCTCCCCCTCGGAACCCTTATGCCACGCAAAAAACTCGAAGAAATATCGAGTGTTGTCATCGATCCAGAACGCCCGGTAGCCTGAGCCAAGCCACATCCGGTCCTCGTTCTGAACGAGTGCCCATTGCCATAGCTCGGTTCGCCCGGTCAGGGTGGGACTCCGCCCGAGAAGGTCTAGGACCAGGGGTTGGCCCCACACGCCAACGAAAATCCCTGTCGCCACGACAAACAGCGCGAGGACGATGCGCAATTCGATCTGCAGCCTAATTCCACGCACGGTCCCTCCGAAAATCAAATAGAAAACCGGTCCCACACCAACGCTCGCAAAGCCCGCGGCGAGCGCAGTCGCGGATTGCGCTAGAAACAGCATCCCTACTGCCGCGAAGCTCGTTACGACGGCAGTCTTTCGCCAATCCGTTAGGCCAAGTAAAACCGCCGCTGGGATTAAGGCGATCGCAAGCGCTAAGGTTCGCCCGAAGTCGTTCTTTTGGCCGACGAGCCCCTGCCAGGCGCCAGAATATGCGCCTGTTCTGATGATTCCGGCGCCGCTAAAGGCCGCAACGACGCCGACAATCGCGAAAATCAAGAACGAGATTGTCAGCAGATTAAAGAGCGTCCGTAAATCGAATCTAGAAACAACATAGACAGCGAATGAGGAACTCATCAGTAGTGCAACGGCCCTTCGGAGGGTTGATTCCGGATCTTGCGACCATATCGTGGATACGACTGTAAGCAATAACAAGAAAATCAGAGGTGCGGCACGCCAAAGAACCTTGAAGAGCCATTTCGGTATGCCCCGACAAAGCAGAGTGACTACGCCGGCAAAGTAGATACTTGCAGAAAGCGCTTGAAAGAGCGGTGTCCCTTCAGTTCGGGAGTCTTTGGCAGACATAAAGAGTGTATCAAATGTCCCAAATAGAATGAGGACAAAGCAAGCGATGACGAGCCCCCTCTCGTACAACGCTATATCTCTCCGCGCTGACTTAGCGTGCGTCCGGAGTGGATCGGACCGAACAGCCTTAGCTCGCTCCATCGGTTTTGATCGCCCCTTCCGGCATGTCACGGCAGGACGTAAGAAACAGGACATAAAGCGCGTGTGGATTGGTCGTCAGATAACGCTGGGCGAGGCGCCGGGGTTCTAACCAGACGCGATAAAGCCACTCGAGCCCCATCATCTGCATGCGATGCGGCGCTCGCTTGGTCCTACCGGCCAGAAAATCGAGTAAGCCCCCGCATGACTTCGCGACTCCGACGGCGGTCAGTCGACGCCGATTCGCGAGAATGAATTGCTGCTGCTGTGGTACGCCGAGGCCGACCCACAGGACATCAGGGGCGGCTCTATTGATAAAATCCACAACCTCCGATTCCTCTTCGGCACTAAAATATCCATTTCGGCGGCCGACAATCCTCAATCCCGGATAGAGTTCACGAGCTCGGATCACGGCACTGGCATTCACGTCCTCTGTGGCGCCGAGGAAGAAAAAGCTGGCGCCGACCTCGCACGCAAGTCTTGCCGCGTCATGGAAAGCGTCTGTGGTCGCGACTCGTTCCGGAAGTCTCAAACGCGACCTCAAGCGGGAAGCGAAAACGACAGACATGCCGTCAGCACTGATTAGATCGGCTTTTTCGAACAATATTCTGATATCGGGTCGCGAAGCGCACAACGACGCAACTTGACCATTTGCGGTCGTGAAGAATAGGCAAGGCTGGTTCGCGCCCCTACGCGAGAGGGCAGCCGTGATAGTGAGCTTGGCTGTGGTGGCTCGGTCAAGCACTGCAATCGGGAGGCCGCCTATGTTTAACCGAGCAAAACGGACATGACCGCCGACGATGTCCGCCGGGGGTGTTTCATCGATCTGGGTCATTCTTAACCTCTCATTCGAAAGGCCAACTCGCCGCGCTCATAATTACGATACCTTCTTGTCTCCATTCTTTTGCCAATTCGAATCGCCATGTTGCCAGATCAATCGGCGGTGCCTATCCCTCATAGAAACCCTCAGGCAGACACTTTGTCAGATCGAGTACTCTCTTTCTTCATTCAGGATCTTCGTGCTGGGGGTGCTGAACACAATGTAGCGCGAATCCTTAGCGGGATTGTGGCACGCGGGATCGCGGCGGATCTGGTCGTAGTTGAACGGAAGGGCGTCTTTTTCAATGAACTCGATTCTCGGGTGAACGTCGTAGAGCTGCCGCAAAAGCGGACTATGAGCAGCATTCTTGGCCTCAAGCGCTACATTGAGAGCCGTCGCCCGGTGGCCCTGGTCTCTTCGCTCACTCACACGAATATCGCCGCGATTCTGGCCAATTCTCTTGCATCGCCACGAACGAGACTCGTTGTGGTCGAGCGAAACCAGCTCTCGCTCAACCGCAGTTTGAAAACTGGTTTCGTTCGGCTTTCTTATGCCCTGGTTCCTTGGCTTTATCCAAGGGCGGACGTTTTGGCCGCGGTGTCGACCGGCGTGCGTGACGATCTTGCCAGAACGATGAGGGTTTCGGCCGATCAGATCAACGTTCTCTACAATCCGGTCGTAACCGACGATCTTGAGCGCCGCGCGGCGGAGTCCATCGAGCATCCGTGGGTCTTGGACAGTCGGATTCCGATTATCCTTGGGGTGGGCCGCCTAGTGCCTCAGAAGAATTTTCCACTCCTGATTCATGCCTTCGTTCGGGTGCGAAAGCAGCGGCCTGCCCGTCTTATTGTCCTCGGCGAGGGGGAGATGCGGTCCGAGCTCGACGGGCTTGTTCAGTCGCTGGGTGTCAAATCGGACGTTGATTTTCCGGGATTTGACGCCAATCCATTTCGCTTCATGCGCAGGGCTGCGATTTACGTCCTGTCTTCCGATTGGGAAGGGCTGCCAACCACACTGATCGAAGCGATGGCGTGCGGTGCGCCGGTCGTAGCTACGGATTGCAGGAGTGGTCCGAGCGAAATCCTTCTGCAGGGTCAATTCGGCCGTTTGGTTCCAACGGGCGACGTCGGCGCTCTCGCTGGGGCCATCATGGAGACACTGGACGCTCCGGGGGACAAAGCGCCGCGGATCGCACGCGCCAGGGAATTCAATCTTCAAAGTGCCGTCGACCGCTACCTTAGTGTTGTCGGCTGGCGATAGGCATGTAGACCTGACTTGCACCGCTCTTAATGGCAGTGACTTTCACGTTTGCCAACGTGGCGACGATGACCAAAAAACAAATATAGAAGTAGCGGCCTCCGTGTAGAATGGGAGAGGCAACTTAAGCGACTGGGTCGTGTGGGTGGGAAGGATCGTACTTGACCTGCGCTTACCGTTCCTGCCTAAGAAGATCTGTCGCCAATCAGAATGACATTAATTAAAGATCTCCCGCACATGCCGGAACATACGCGTGGGGACCATGACGCTGCCGTCATTTGCGAAAGTTGACAGCCGCCTTGAACGACTAGGCGCACATCCTGTTGAGCGGCGCAGGGCTTTCGTGCTGTCAAATCGGGATGAAAGCAGCGGCTACTCATGAAGCCCCTCCAGCGTGTCATGATCATCGTTTCCTTCGTGAATCTCGCCGGAGCTCAGCTTGCCGCGCTGCGTGTTGCGCGGGGACTTCGCGATCTTGGCCATGATCCAAAGGTGGTTTTCCTCTATCTGCAAACCACGATTGACATGCCCGATCACGCCTTCGAGATACTGTTGCCGAGAGCAAAGCCCGGCCCGCTCGGCTACCTTCGGATCTTGCGTGACCTCGCCCGTATGATGCGGCAAGAAAGGCCCGACTGCGTCTTGACATTCCTTCCATTCGCAAACGTTCTTGGTCAACTCGTAGCCTTGTCCGCCGGAGTCAGGAAGCGAATCGTGTCTCATCGCTTTCCGATATATACGGCCAGTCCAATCATGCGCTGCTTGGATTTGGTTTGGGCGTGGTTCGGCGTATATACTCGCGTTGTCGCGGTGTCTGAAAGCGTTCGGGCAACGTGTCGCAGATATCCATCCTGGCTTCGGGATCGTATTGTTGTGGTCCACAATGGCCTCAGAGAGTGGCGATCTTCGACACTCACTCGCCAGGATGCCCGGCGGCGCTTCGGAATTGCAGAAGGGAATTTTGTTCTCGTCGCTGTTGGGCGCCTTTCCCGCGAGAAGAATTATCCATTCATGCTGCGCTGTGTGCAGCAACTTGAGAACGTGATATTGCTCATTGCGGGCACGGGCGGCTTGCGCTCGGATCTGGAGCATATGCTTGCAGAGCTCGGCCTGGGAGCAAAGGTTCGACTCCTCGGGAATTTGGCCCACTCGGAGATTCCGGACCTCCTTGCCGCGGCGGATGTTTTCATTCAGACGTCGATTTATGAGGGTCACAGCAATTCAATTCTTGAGGCATTACACGCGGGGATACCGATCATGGCACCTGATATTCCCGCCCAGCGAGAGATGCTTACTAGTGCAGATGGCAAGACGGCCGGCGCGCTTCTGCCGCTCGGGAACATTCACTCATGGGTCACCGCGATCGAACGCCTACGGGTCGATGGCAGTGCAGCACAGGAAGCCCGCGAAGCCGCCCTGCGTCGCGGAAAAGTATTCCGCTACGATGCGATGATCGCGGGCTTTGATCGAGTATTGACTGATGACTAGAGTGCCGCATACCGGCAAGGTCTTCGAAAGGGCTATGAGGCGACTTACGTTCTCTGAAGGGTGTGCTCTCTGCCTCCGTTGAAGTGATAAATTCCAGTGACGACACGGGAGCTCGTCTTATCCGGCACCAATCGAGACATTGCTGATACTAAGCCGGGATGCTCCATCGGCGGGCCTTTCAGCTCGTTGAACCTTTCATGACCGGCACGGTCGTGGGAGCAAGCAAAGAATGGAGGCGTTTTTTCCACGAGATCTCCTTCGGGCAGCACTATCATTCCGCATACTCAGGGACTGATCCTTGGCGGCTCGCATCGGAGATCAATCTGACGGGCAGAAAGGCTATCGAGTATGCGGTCCGGGCGGCACGGCGCGACGCAAGGAAACTTTCGAGAACGGGGACAATAAAACATTCGTCGCCAGTCCCTGGCTGATGGCGGCAGTCACATCAAACATCTCAACGCATGGTTTCGGCTCAAGCTCCCGACCGTGATGGGCTGGCATGCCGGTGCGCGCGATGGGGACCCCCAAGGGCATCGAATCGGTTCTGAGCGGCCAGCAATCGCGCCGGCCAGATCCGTCTGATTTATCGCGCGGCGGATTTACAGCGGGAAATCTTGAACCAATGAAATATCTCGCTGTGCGTTCACATTCTGCCCGCTTTTCGGGGTCATAGCGGTCATCGAAGTGTAAGCGGGTGCATAGCATGCCCATCGCAATACCGAGGTCGGGTGTCTCGCTGCAATCGGTGCGGGCATGGTTCGGCGAGCGCCTGAATACATTTCGTTTGAGCCGCGTCCCGCGACGAGATGTCGATTTCAGCAACCTGATTCTCCTGGAAAAGATTGATCTGAGGCGAGTACTCGATCCATCGTCGTTTGTTGAGGAGTGGCAATCGGTCGAGCGGAAGGTCGTCGAAGGCAATTTGGGCGCGAGTGCGAACCGTGGTGACCAAAGAGCGCTGTACCAGTTCGTGCGGCATTTCCAGCCGGTTGATGTTCTTGAAATCGGGACACGCTTCGGAGTTTCGGCGCTTGTAATTGCGGCTGCCATGCATCGGAATTCAGTTGAGGCTGGTAGAAAGGTAGGCACGCTAAAGACCCTGGACGTCAGAGATGTCGACGACCCGGCGCGCCCTTGGGCGCAATCCGGGCAACCGCTGTCGCCCCGCCAGCTAGTTGCTGAGGCTGGCTACGCCAATGTGGTAGACTTCATTACGCAGGATTCCTCCACGTTCTTGGCATCCACGACGCTTCAGTTCGATTTCGTTTTCCTCGATGGCAGCACCGCAGCGGCGGGCGTTTATCGCGACCTGCAAAACTTGCCGAACGTAATTCGCGAAGGAGCCGTCGTGCTTGTCCACGTCTACTTCCCCGAGGGAAGGCCGCTCTGGCCGGGTCAGGGGCCCATCAACGGCCCATGGCATGCGTTGAGCCGTCTGCAAGCGGAAGTCACCAACGTTGTGGCGCAACCGTTAGGTGAGTTGCCCTGGCCCACAAAGATGGAAACGAATCGGACAAGTCTCGCGCTGATTGGACGCCGGCTCTGACCCAATTCTCGGCCTCTCGTTGTGCGCTGAATGGCCCCGTCGCGAGCACGATTCGGATGTGTCTCAAGTGCTTCGTGAAAAGTGTTGGTACTGGCGTTCGCACCGTACGTCGCGCTCCGGCATAAGTGGCGAGCGCGTGCTTAGAGGCCTTATTGCTCGGGTTGCTCGCCGGCCGGACGTTCGCCAGGCGAGTGTAACGACGCTCGGCACGTTCGCGGCGCAAATCGTGCTCCTCGCTACCACGCCGGTTCTCTCACGGATTTATACGCCGGAGGCGTTTGGCCACCTTGCCGTTCTGTTAAGCGTCGCAACAATCGGAGGGTCGGTCGCCTCGCTGTGCTACCACTTTGTTATCTTCCTGCCGAAGCGGAGCCGTGTCGCGGCAGCAGTCTATCGCCTGAACATCTATCTTAGTTTCGTTGGCAGCGCGATCTGCACGGCAATCTTCGCGGCTTTCATTTTTTTCAGCAGTCAACAGCATACGGTGGCGTCGCCTCTCGATCTCTTGCTCGTTTACTTAGCTGTGCTGCTGACGGCTCATTTTGGGACGCTCGGCAACGTCGAGTCGAGATTGGACCAGTATTGGTCCATCGCTTTATCAAAGCTTAATAACAGCCTTGCACCGGCCCTCGCCCAGATCGCGCTCGGGTTCGCAGGATTGCTGGATCATGGTCTCATGATTGGCCGGGTCCTTGGTCAGTTTGTTGCGGTTGGTCTTATGCACCGTGACATGCCCGCTGGATTCAGGGTGCGCGATCTCTTGCGTCCGAGATGGCGCGAGCTGCGGCTTGTCGCCTGCCGTTATCGGGATGCGCCCCTGCATGTCCCGCGGGTTATCGCGGTGCGCGCCGCTTCGAGCCTGCCGGCGACGTTGTTTCTCATGTTCTACGGTGCAACGCTTGCGGGCCTCTACTTCATGGCTGAACGCCTCGTCGAACGTCCGGGGGCTCTGCTCAGCGACACACTTCTTCGTCTTCCGATTAAGCTCTTCGCCGAACGCGTACGTAAACGCCAGCCTTTGGCCCGGGCTGCTCTCCTTTACACATTCGCCTGCGCGGGATTGGTTCTGCCGCCCGTTCTGCTCCTCGTCACGCTCGGACCGTGGATCATTAGGGTGCTGCTTGGCCCCGCCTGGGCAGGCACCGAGCAATTCGTCGTGATTCTCGCGGTTGCTGCTGGCTTGCGTATGGCAAGTCTTCCGATGACCGCGTTAGTACCCGTCCTCAGGATTCATACCTGGAGCATGTTCATCGACTTTGCATTTTTTTTCCGCATCTTCTTGATACCCCTTGCAGCGGTGAAAGGATTTAGCGCCGTCATTGCACTCTCGGCGCTTGCTTCGGTATCGGTCTGCTACTATGTGCTCATTGGCGTCATCAGCCATTCCGCCGCCCGCCGATACGACCGATCACTTTCGTCCTCAAGCGGCCGGGGATTTGTATAGTCGGGCATTTGCTTGCGATAGGGTTTTGCGTATGTCCGTCCAGAAAGACATTCAGGATCGCATTCTACGCGAACTGTTGCCGACGAATACGCCAAAGGTGCTGGAAGCAGGCGGTGGCAAGCGCAGTTACTTTTCTCTTCCCGGCGCTCTGACCACCGTCATCGATGTCGATGCGGTCGGTCTCGGTCTTAATGCAGCGGCGCATGAGAAAATCCTCGGAAACTTGGAATGCTACGACTACGGCGAACGGCGTTTTGACCTCATCGTGTGCTGGGACGTGTTAGAGCACCTGAAGCAGCCTACAGCCGCCCTAAGGCGACTCATTGCCGCTCTCGCGCCAGGCGGGCTGATTGTCATCAAGGGCCCGGTCGCCACGTCAATGAAAGCGCTGGCGACTAGGCTTTCTCCGCAATCGGTTCATGTCGCTTTCTATCGGTACATCCTTGGAACCAAAAAGGCTGGTCAGCCGGGTTACGCGCCCTTCAAGACAGAGTTCGCCGGCAGCTCCGACGAGACTGAAATCGCGTCGCTCTTGACCGCATCTGGGCTGCGAATAGTTGCGTGGCAGCGGTTTCAATCCGATCACGTGAAAGCTCTTAGAATCTACCAGCTATCCTCTCTATCTCGGCTATGCCCTCGCTGCGCACCGCATCCGCGGAATTACCCTCGGTCGTTTTGGCGGGCTCAATACCGACTTCTGGATGTTAGCCCGAAGCGAGCACTAGCCACTCCTACGCCCGCAAGCTCGGCTCGTGCTTCTCCCAGCGGCGAACCGTCGGGCCCGGCCCCACAACTGCTTTGGCCACATCCTCTGCCCACAGCCATTTCGCCATCGCTCACCGCAGGCGCGTGAGGAACCGAAGGACTCGCGGTTCCACCAGGGCTGTTTTATTCAAAAGAAGTTGGGCTACGGTCGACTTCGAAACTCCCGCCCGCGACGTTCGCCAATTTTCCGCCCGAGGCACACCCGCATGAATACCGAAAGGTTCAGTCGGGCGCGTTAAGACTGCTCGTGCGCCGACAACGCTTCTGTATGCGACCGTCACCCCGTCAAGGATACGCGCGCCAGCGCCAATCCAAACATCACCTCGATCCTGATGCCTCGCCTTGTCTCTCGCTGCTCGAGTATGAACTTGTCCGAAGCAATCTGATGGTTCGACGGGACAATGACAGCGTGCGCAGCAATCCTTACGCCGCGTCCGAGATGCAAGCCACCGTGTCCATAGATGACACAATACGGATTGATGGTCGTGAAATCTCCGACGTCGATTGCGCCGTCATGCGTCCAGAGCACGGCGCTGCAGAAAATTGCAACTTCGTCCGATTAGTATTCTTCCGGCGGAGATTAGCTTCAGCGAGGCAAGCGCGACACCCTGGTTGCCACGGCCCATCCTCAATGCCTCCTTAGTCGATAGTTGAGAACCCACAGCCAATTGGAAACTCTTCGCCGGCATTGTTTGTCCTAACCGCTCGGCCGGCTCGCTTCTTCGCGCCAGCTCTCGCGGCTCGCCTTTTTCGTCAGGCCATTAACAGAAGCTGCGCTCAAGGAAGAAATTTCTCGATCTAATCTCGTCAATTCGCATGACGAAGCCGCGCGCATGCAGGTTCCTTAGAATCGAAAAGCATGCCTCGTCTCCGATGATATGCGGGTGCAATTCGATGCAGATCTTTCCGACGCCGGGCATCTCCACGTCGTCAAATAATTGGCGTTCATGACCCTCGACGTCGACGACCAGGAAAGTAGGTTTGCACTCCGCTATCAGATTCTTGATCGACAATTTCGGGAGTTTGACCTCCAAAGCCGCCCCTCTTCGCCTAACCGTGGATGAGGCAGAAAGGTTCGGATCGATGAAAAAGGAAGCTTCACCGTCGTCGCGATCAACCACTGCGATTACAAGATTCGGGGCCACATCATTAAGCCGGTGCGTTTCTCGTATTAGTGGCTCGAGCTGCGGATTTGCTTCAATACAAGTGACACGATCGCTGCCAATCAGGGTCGCACAAAAGGCGCTCACGGCGCCGAGGCCAGCGCCTATTTCAAGCACACGATCATCGGGAGTAATATGGCGGCGCACGAGCTCCATTTCATTGTGTTCGTAGGTACCGCGATAAAGAAGTCTGCGAATTTTCTCTGAAATTAGGACAGACTGCGGTGCCACTTTGATTCCGCTGACTTCGACGACAGCGGGCTTGGTGCGCTTTCGAATACGATACCTCAAGTCCGTCTCAAGCTCATCGAAATAGCGCTCGCGTAATTTTTGCAGGAGAAACATTCTGTTGCCTCGCCGAGCATTTCCCGGCCGAACGATTTGGCGATGATCGTCCCGTCACAACTTTGCGCGGCGCCTAGCCACATAGCTCTCCTATCGTGAGAACGGACGCAGGTCCACTCCGGCCCCGCAGCAGCGCCATGCCATGAATGCAACGCCGCCCTAGAATTACCTGCTCGGATTTGCGAGAAGTAGTGCTATCTTGCCATTTGTGCGGCGCATATTTCGCAGTCTGGTTCCTTCGCAAGTCAGGGATTTTGCCCGCCCCTACACGCTGCCGTTCAAGATCATCAGGACGAGTGACAAGTACGACGCGCTGACGTTCGAGATCATCGCGCGGCTCGGCAAGTCGGCGAACTGCATCGACTGCGGGGCGTATCGGGGCACGGTGCTTGACGTCATCGTGCAGAAGGCCCCGAAGGGTCAGCACATTGGTTTCGAGCCTCTGCCGGAGCAGGCGGCGTGTCTCGAACGCCATTTCCGATGGTTCCGGAACGTCACGGTCATTCCGAAGGCGGTAAGCGACAAGGTCGGAAAGACGACGTTCCATCACAACGTTTCGCAGCCAGCCTATAGCGGCATTCGCAGGCGCGGCTACGATCATGCAGACCCCGTTGTTTCTCTGATCACGGTGTCGATGACGCGCATCGATGACGAAGTTGCGGCGGATCGGAACATCAGCTTCATCAAGCTCGACATTGAAGGCGGCGAGTACGACGCACTGGTAGGGGCTTCGCAGACGCTCCGGCGCTGCCACCCGATTGTCGTGTTTGAAATGGGGCCACGCGGCATCGGTGTCTATGGCCGCGCCGGTGTCGACATGATCGACCTGTTCGCCTCGCATCAGATGTCCGTCGTGCCGATGGACCCATCCTCGAATGGACCGGTGACGCGCGCGGAGATGTCGGAGCGTTGGGGTAAACCTGGGTGGCACTATTACTTTTGTGCGTATCCCCAAGGGACTGAGCGCCCGTTCTGACTCTGACGATAGCCGTCCGAGACCGCAAGAGCCACAGCGAGGCGGCTTTCTCATGTGAGGCTGATGACCTACCTTTGCGGTAATTGGCTCGCAGCAGCGGGAAGCGTTTCGAGCGTCAAATGCCCCCACCGGATGGCTGGGCTATCTGGGTTGCCAGTTCAGCTCTCATCGGCGGGCATAGTCCAGACGCATCGTCAGACCATCATCTCCAAAGAAATCCCAGCATCACCTGCAAGTCACGACTACAATTTTGTGGCCGAATGGTCATTCAGACCATGAGCGCGACCGACCCACGCCTCGAAGCCCTCATTAATCTTTTCCACTACCCCGACGGATTTGGGGTCCGAAAGGTACATCCGCCGCACCACAGGGTCATCGAAAAACCGCCCGTCAGTTTCGTGGAGCCAGCTCTCGAATGCGCCGCGGACGTGTGGCAGTGATCTGAACATGATCTCGTTCAAGAGCTCATCCCGCAGCCGGCCGTTGAAGCTTTCGACGAAGGCGTTCTGGATCGGCTTTCCCGTGGCGATATAATGCCCGCCGATGCGGCGCTCATCGGCCCAGGTGAGGATCGCATTGGAGGTCAGCTCGGTGCCGTTGTCGCTGACGATCGTTCTCGGCTTGCGCGGCTCGACAATGAGCCGGCCCAGCTCAGTCCCGGGTTCGATACGTCTTTCGTGTCGTCCTCTCGGTCTTCAGAGAAGAGAAGAACCATCGCGGCATTGTCCCCGACGGTTCATCGAGCGGGTAACGCCGTTGTCGGCCATCAGTCGCTGGAACTGTCCACTGGTGTATTGGCTGCCCTGATCTTAGTGGTGCGGTAGGGCATCCGGCTTGCCGCGCCGCCAGATCGCCATGACGATAACGAGCCATCGGTGACGAGCTGCGCCGTCATGAAATTCGATCATAGAGGTCTTCGACACTGGACACGTGCTCGTCGACAACCAGCCGAGCGGCAACATTGCTGCCTCCCGCTTTCAGGTGGGCTGCTAACGCGCGATCATTTAGGATCAATTGCACATGCTTGATCCAGCCATCGATGTCGAACGCATCCAGCACGAACCCCGACACGCCATGCTCGATAACCTCGCTGGCCCCGCACTGTTTTGAGACGATAACCGGCACTCCAGCGCCCTGCGCCTCGATGGCGACACGACCGAACGGTTCGTCGACCGCCGGCAGGATGATGACATCACATGCGGTCATCCATTGCTCTGGATCGTCGACGAAACCTGCCTCGATGACACGATGAGCCACTCCGGAGGCGCTCAGCCGTTCATCGAGCAGGTGATAGGTGGGCTCGATGCGCCCGCCACACAACAACCCGCAAACCGGCGCTCCCGCGCTTGTATGGGATACCGATCTCAAGATATCGATCAACACATGCGGGCGCTTGCGCGAGACGAGGTTGCCAAAGAAGCCGATCACCGCGACGTCATCTGAAAGGCGAAGCTTGGCCCGTATGATCCGGCGAGCTGCTGCAGCGTCATCCGGGGAAATCGACGGCTCGAACGGATTGAGAATGAGGTCGGTTTTCTTCTGCGCCCACGCTGGTAGGTCTCGAGCGTTGGAACGTGAAATGGCGATGATCTGACTCGCCAAACGCAAACCCAAATTGACAGACAAGCTGCTCCGGTAGGTACCGCGCCAATGGACGACGATCGGGCGGCGTAGAATAGCGGATGGAATCGCCCAAGTACGCAGCATCCGGGCGTCGTTGATGTGAACGATCGCGCGTTGGCGAGTCTGCAGGAAACGCATACACGTCGGAATGAGCGCGAGATTGCCCCACCGAAAACCGTCCTGGCGTCCCCGTTCGGATTGCTGACCGAGCGCCGGCAGACGCTCCACTGGTAAACCACTCTTGATAGCCTTGTCCAGGGTGCGGCCGGACCCATGAACCGCAAGGACCGTCCGCCGCCCTCGTTTCACGAGCTCCTTGGCCAAGATCATTCCAGAAACGACCGCGCCCCCAAAGGCGGCTCCGTCGAAAGGAAAACAGACCGGGGTTCCACGTGGAATCTTCGCGCTCGGCCGGGCTTCGCGGCTATCTCTGCGCAAGTCGCTTGCTCCTTGCATCGAGCAGCCACTCATAATGCTTGAAAATCCGCGCCTGAGTTGAAGTCATTAGCGGCGTGGCTCGTAGGAAACCGAGCAGCCAAAACGCCGCAAATCGATCATAATGGCCCCGTAGCATATTCAATGTCAGTCGACCGGACTTACGAAAAAATTCTTTAGCACTACGTCTCGCATCAAGCCCCACAAGCGCCTTGTAAAGCATTACTATCTCCAAATCGTTTTTGTTGCCATCGCGAAGGCGCTTTATGTAGTCTTTCTCGAGTTTTCTTGCTTCGATGTAGTGCCGGAAGCGCAATTTGTCGTCATAGACGAGTTTGTAACCGAGGAGACGCAGGCTAAAGCATAGCTCGAGATCGTCACCGGAAGATCCTGGAATCGATCCGAGCCGGCCGGTCAAAGTAGGAAATAACGGGCTTTCATAGATCGACAGGAGGTCGCGCCGTCTTGCGGACAGGCCGGCGCCATATAGCCAGCCTCGCTCGCCATTGACCGGACCGGCGTCGAGTGCCGGACTGCCAACAGCGTAGTGGAAGGCGTAGGTATAGAAGAAAGGCGGGAACTCGCGGTCGGAGATCGGAACGCAGGCCCCACCTGCCGCGCCGGCGGTCGGGTCGGTTAGGGCTTCTGTTGCGCGCAGGAGATAATCGGGTCCGAGAAGATTGTCGTCATCGCAGAATATGATGATGTCGTGCTGCGCCGCTCGGACTCCGGTTCGGCGGGCGAAAGCCAGACCGGGCTGGCCTTCGCGAATGCACCTTAGAGGAAAAGGGGAGTGAGCGAGCCCCGTCCAAAACCGCTCAGCGACCTCGGCGACTCCGTCACTCGAATTGTTGTCGACCAGCACTATCTCAGCCGGGCCGGCGAACTCCTGGCGCGATAGCGCCTCCAACGCCAGCTCAATGACGCGCGACCCGTTGTAGGTGCAGATTACGATTGATACACCGCGCACGAAAGCCCTTTCCAACGCGCAACAATACTAGGTCACTAGGCCGTACCATCGAGCCCATTGCTCGGTCTTTTGCAGCCCCATCAAGAGATTTGTGTGCGGACGATATCCGAGACCCTCGGCGGCCTTCTCGATCCGGACATTCGTCTTACTCTGAAGCAAGCCTAGATGCTGCGGCATCGGGTAGAGGCGCCGCCGAATCCCCTCGCGGGCAGGAGCAGAAAGGTAATCCTGCCAGCGAGTCCAGGTTGCATTTGGCACCGTGCGTCTGAAGCCGCGATATGCTGCTCCAATCAAGGGCAAAGCTCTCAACTCTCGCCGGACGCGCGGCGACTGAATCGCCCGCCTGGCCAGATTCATGAGCCCCTTGCTGCTTCTGTGCGAGCTCCTCGCCATCTTCGCTATTTTCTCGTCTGCCTCTTCCGAGTCCAGCTCTCCCTCTAAGAGCATCTGCGCATAGCCCCTGTAGTAATCGCCCCATATGCAAGGCTCGTCGCCTGAGATTAGGAACTCTTCACCCTCCTGCCCACTGATGGTAGCGGCCAATACAAGGGCGTTCACAACATCATCCACGTAGACTGCGTTGCAAAGTCCGCGCCCACCACTAGGCAGTACGACGATACCTTCAGTGAGCTGTTGAATCGGGAACCGGCTCCAAAACGAGAATGGGCCGTAGACGATTGTCGGCTGCAGAACGACTGCAGGCAGTCCCCGCTTGCGACAGCAATCAAGTACAAGGCGCTCCGCCTCAAGTTTAGAATCGGCATAGACATCGCCGCTCTTCTTTCGTTCCGCGGATTCGGTCAAATCTCCGTCCGCGGTCTGGCCATAGACCGAGAACGTGCTTGTGTAGACGAAGCGCTTTACGCCCTGGCGAAGAGCCTCCTCGCAAACAATCCGAGTGCCCTCAACGGTAGCCCGCCATCTTTCCTTATCGGAGCCGCCCGTCCCAAAGGCAAGATGGAACACAACGTCTGCGCCATCCATCGCCACGGCCACCGCATCGCGATCCAGCAGCGACCCGCCAAACATCGTGACAGGAAAGCGCGCTATGCGTGACGCGTTCATGAACTGATGCACCAGCGCACGGATCTCCAAATTCGGCGTTTGACCGAGTATCTCCACGAGGCGGTTGCCAATTAAGCCTGTTGCCCCGGTGAGCAGCACCCGTTTTCCGGAGAGACTCACGTCGCTGCCTCCGCACTGTCCCACGGAAAAGCGAGCGGCGCGCGCCGCCGGTACATCTCCTCCATGAGAGCGACAACGCGGAGGCCATCCCGCCCCGAGACCGCTGGCTCACGACCCGATGCGATTGCGGCATGCCAATCAAGCAACTGGTCGCGCAACATTTGGACGAGCCCTGGGGCCATCGCTTCCGGGCCGGTGTGCTCTGCCTTGATGGATATCGCTGGCCCCGATTTCGGACGAAATACCAGCTCCGATCTGTGAAAGAACACTTCCATCTCGCCTTCATCCCCCTCGATCACGGCGCTGTTTCGCAGAATGCGTGTTCGGCTCAACTCTACGACGCCTTTCGCACCGGATTTAAGCGTAAGTTCGATAAGGCAGTCCGCCTCGACGCCGCCATGACAATCGTCCCGGTAAGAAAACTCGGCCACGTCGCCCAAGAACCAGAGAAGCGTATCCAGAGTGTGTGCGCCCGTATCGAGCAGCACGCCGCCGCCGGCCGTCTCCTTGCGGAAAAAGAAGTCCGAGGCCACAGGCCAGCTGTAGGTGTATCCGTCGCGAAAATCGAACCGGCGGACCATCCCAACAAGCCCGCGCTCCAGCCATACCTTCGCAAGCTGCAAGCCCGGAAAGAAGCGTCGCATGTGTCCAACAGACAAACGAGCTCCACTACGCTCGGCGACGGCTACCATTTCCGCGCATTCCGCCCCATTTAGTCCCATGGGCTTCTCGACAAGAACATGCTTGCCAGCTTGAAGAAATGGCATGCTCACAGGTGCATGCAAATTATGCGGAAGCGCAACGATCGCCGCGTCGACCTCTGGCAGAACCCGAGCAAAATCGGTGAAGACGTTACGCACACCAAATGATTCAGCAAGCGCACGAGCTCGGCTCTCGTTGCGGTCCACCAATGCGACGACATCGAAGCACGACGCCGCCTTGAGTGCAGGCAAATGCCCACGCTCGACGACGGCGCCGCAGCCGACAACAGCAATCCTTATCTTTGGCAAATCGCGCAAATGTCTATCACAGACCAGAAAACCGCCGAGCGGCGCGCATGCCGCGTCGGGCCAGCCGTTGAAATTGCGCCGCGTAAGTTGCCGGTCGGAAGTAGAATCGACCCGGTGCGATTTCTTGCTCGAGATGACCGTGCAATCTCATATAGGCAATTGTCTCTCGCGGACTCCATCCGCCTGGGAACGAATGCAACTCGATCAACCACCTCGTCCGACGCTCTCCCAGTATACGTTTCGCGCCCTGTAACGCTTCTCCCTCCGCCCCCTCGATATCCATCTTGATAAACTCTGGAATCGAGTGCTCAAAAAGATCATCCAACGCAACGGCCGGTACCCTCATCGATGTCCATTGGACTTCCTCGCGCGTTCTTTCGTCAATGTGGTCAAGCGAATGTGGAAACAGCCCGCCACTCACATTCGACTGCGTCGAATGGAATTCAATTTCGCCGCTCTTCCGCGAGGCCGCAGCGTGATGAACAAGAATCAGGTTCCGGCGGTCGGCAGCCCAGCCTTTACAATTCTGTGCCAATCGCTCGCAGCGCAGCGGCTCAGCCTCGATGGCTTCAATGCGGCTATCCTGCAATATTCGGTTGGCATGAAAGGTAAATTGGCCGAGACTCGCCCCGACGTCGACGAAATGCCGCACTCCTCGCAATAACGATGGCAGCGCCTCTATGATGACCTGCTCATCTGAATGTTCAGAAAAATACGCCCTGTCCAGTATGCCGAGTATTTCATCCTTTTTCATCTCGGCACCTCGAACAGTGAATCAAATTCAACACGCTCAAACACTTCGAGTTTCCCGCCTGCGGTCGCATTGAAAATCTGGATACAGCGGGCGGCCGGTGCATGCAAACTATGCGGAAGCGCAACGATCGCCGCGTCGACCTCTGGCAAAACCCGAACAAAATCGGTGAAGACGTTACGCACACCGAATGATTCAGCAAGCGCACGAGCACGGCTCTCGTTGCGGTCCACCAATGCGACGACATCGAAGCACGACGCCGCCTTGAGTGCAGGCAAATGCCCACGCTCGGCGACGGCGCCGCAGCCGACAACAGCAATCCTCACTCTTCCTTCCCTCCGAGAAAATGTGCGGGTGGGCAGCGCGTAGATTCGGAAAGGATCAAGTCAATCCTTTGGCCAATGTGTCGGAACTGATCTTCTCGATGGGCGGAATTATGGTTACGCTCTCCGGAAGGGACAGCCACCCTCGCCCAGCTCTTCGAGGACGCGCTCCCGACTGTAGTCCCCTTCATGTTCCTGCGTTTCAGCCGGATGCACCAGCAAGACGAAGTATGCGCTGCTGCCGGCGACGTTCCGAATTGTATAGGTTAGCCAATCCAGCAGCGCCATCAACAATCCTGTGCGGGCCCGCCACTTTCAATCCCGCCGGTGGGGCGCCATTCGGCTTTTCGCGGCCGAGGTTCTCTGCTAAGAGACACAATGCGCTGTGCTGCCATCTATGCGGCCTTTGATCAGATTGCGAAGAGGCCCCGCGTCGTCGAAATTGGCTGCATGTTCAATGAGCATGAGGGCCTGTCGACGCTGATTCTCGCCAGAGCAGCGTCGAAATTCACAAGTATAGAATATGATGCTCAACATATCGAAGCTTCGCGAGAAATTCTTGCACGCCATCAAGCGGCACGAGTCGATTTTCGCTGCGGTCACAGCCTTGCCCTCCTACCGGAGGTGATCAAGGAAATGGGCAATGTAGATTTCTTCCTTCTCGACGGCGGTGCGCATCCCGAAGTGTGCCTTAGCGAGTTCGAAATGGCGCTTGATGCCCTTGCGGATGATGGCGTCATCTTAGTGGATGATGCTCAAGAGATAGCGCCGTCTCCCTCCTACAAACTCCCGCGTAAGTTTGGCAAAGCAACGCTCATCTATCCAATGTTGATTGCCGGTCAATATCTGGCAGAGCGCTCTAAATATATTAATGCGAACGAAACAGTAGACGGCCCGAACGCGGAGCCCGCATCCCAATCTCTGGCTGGGCTCGATCCACGCGGGCGCGATTTTCGGCTATTTGGCGAACGGCACAAGATGCTTGTTTTCGGCCCGCCAGCGGCTGTGCAAGCAATTTCGACGATAGCGACTCCATCAACTAGAATCGGCCCGCTTGCGCGTCTTCGCAACCGGATTGGGTTCTAGAAATTCTCTCGACCTTTCTCTTTCCCATGTGACGACCGGGATTCATATTGGCGACCGCCAGCATCGTTGCCGTTCACGGGCAGCTGAATGCCGGCGATGTCCAGCCGCAATTCCGCTGGCCCTCTCTCGCGGTAGTTGCCCTGCCGGCATAGTGGGCGTTTCCGCCTAGCACCACCTGATGCCCGCATGGATAGGGTCCGAACATCAGGTCAGCGGACGGTAGATTTCATGCACCTGTTCGGCCCTGACTTTGCTGTCGACGCAGTCGTAGCGGTGATTGAGCATGAATTTGCGCAGTGCTTCTGGCGATGAATTGAATTGCGGCAGAAATTGCGGGTGAACTTCTACAAAGATCGCCTTTGGCCGTTTAGTGAACCCGCCCGCCAGCAACCGACGGGCGCCGCAAAGAACGAGCATTTCTGCTCCTTCGACGTCAACCTTGATTACATCTGGGGGGCTCAGTTTCTGTTCTGCGATCAGATCGTCAATGGTCTCTGTGTTAATCGTTATCTTTCCCTTCGGTGCGTTGGCGCGGCCGGGCTGTTCTCGCAGGGTCGGTGACGCGCCTGCGGAACCATCAGTATGAAGTGTTGCCTCGCCACGCTTGTCGCTCAAGGCGGACTGAAGAAGCCAGACGTTCTTGAAGCCGTTGATGGCGACGTTGCGACGTAGGCGCACCATGTTTTCTGGGTCTGGTTCGAAGGAACAGACAAGGCCCTGCGAAGCGACAGCGGCGCAATGCACGGTCACGAGGCCAACGTTCGAGCCAATGTCATAGACGACGTCGGTTGGCGCGATAGAGGCCAGGAGATTTGAAAGCATCTCGGATTCTTGGCCGTGATCCTGTACGCGCCATCGTTCGGTGTTGTTGTTTGCTTCGAAGTGCAGCTTCTGCTCGCCGAGCGTTAGTGTGATTTTGGCTGGGTATTTTGGCGCCGGCGGAAAGATCGCTCGCTTGATGGGGCGCAAGCGATCCTTAAGAAAACTCGGGATTCGCGAGTTCATGGAACAATCCTCCGCTCAGAGCGATGCCGACGATCTCGGCCCTCTTTACGTCCGCACCTCGAACAGCGAATCAAATTCGACACGCTCAAACACCTCGAGCTTACCGCCCGCGGTCGCATTGAAAATCTGGATACCGCGGGAAGCCAACACGTCCTTTGCGAGCCGATACGAGTCCTCCATCCGGTCAACCCTTGGGTCATGCCAGCGGTAGCCGGGACCGAAATACCTGGGATCGAAGTGATTCTGATCGCGCGTTGCCGACGTGATGACGACCCCGTCGACCTCATCGTGAGCACTCGGTGGCGCGTAGTCATGATCGAAGCCGATAAGATAGATCTGCGACGCCCCCAGAAAGGCGGCAAGCTGCAAATTCAGAAACGTTACCGTACCTCCCCAATATACGGCCCTGGTGCAATTCTCGCTGAACCTCGGAGGCGCCTTGCTGTTCCTTATGAAGTTCACGTAGACGGTGTTCCTATCCGCAGGAATGTATCGGCGGACGTCCTCAGGAAAGATCTTCCACATCCCCTGTAGCGCGCTTGCCTCCTTGGCCCGATCCTCGGCGACCAAGCAATCTTCAATGGTATAGTATGTGGGCCTGTAACTCTTCTCCTTGAAGAGCAGGAACACCGCATTTGACGCGATGCTGACCTCGTCGCTGAGTTTATCGACGTCGGTCTTAAGCAGACTCGGTCCATTCCCAAGGATAAAGATCCGCTTGCCCACCTCCCGATTCCGGAGGGCCGACAGCCTGCGCTCGTTTTCCCGGATCGGAAGTCCGACCCCGGAACACATCCATAAAGACTCCGACGCCAGATGCTTCGCGCCTCTCCAATTGCGGCGAAGGCGGTTTGCGATCCTGCCCCTCGCAAAGGAAAGAGCGGATGCCTGCGGCGTCGCCAGGCGATCGTTCTCGATATCCGCGTCTCTCAGCGCCACGATGTTCTACCTCGACCCAACGCGCTTACCGTCAATCGCCGGTCCGAACGGACGCCGGCAAGCGGGTGGCAGCGAACCCGTTTGGGCTGGAATGCACATGCACCCCGGCCTCTTGGTAGGACCAGAGCAGAGTCGTTGCACGCCCGGGGGATTGAACTGTGAGCCCGAGGCGGTAATAGCCAGCCGCCAGCGGCACATTTTGGAGCCAGACGGTGGCGCGGTTTGGCCCAGGCTCAAATCGTAGAGGGGTATCGGCTTCGGCAAAAAAACTGGCGGCCATCGCGCCGGCCTGGTCGTAGAAGATGCCGTAAAACTTCGGTTCTATAACCGCTTCACTGCACTCCACTTCAATAAGCAAGCTCAACGGTGCACCCCATCGGATCGTTTCATTGGCTAAAGTTATACTGCCACTTTTGACAGCGCCTGCAACAGAGGTGAAGGATTTGCCTTTAGCTGTAGGGTTTTTGTTCTCGTTTTCGTATACTGTAATCCCCTGCTCAGGCGATCCGAGAAATTTGGAGCACCCCTTGGAAAGAACCTGCACTGAATTGCACATGCGAGCTACTTGATCCATGGAGTGCGAGACAAATATAACCGCCGATTGCTTCTGGATATCGCCTATTCTGTTATAGCACTTTGCTCTAAATGCTGCGTCTCCCACCGCCAATACCTCATCAAGCAGAAGCACATCGGGCTCCAGCGCCGTCGCCACCGCAAAACCCAGCCGCACCTGCATCCCGGAGCTGTAACTTTGCACAGGGGAATCGATGAACTCGGCGATCTCGGCGAAGTCCACGATCTCGTCGAACTTCCGATCGATCTCCTTTTTCGAAAGGCCGAGAACGGATCCGTTGACGTAGACGTTCTCGCGGCCGGTCAGGATCGGATTGAAGCCGGCGCCGAGAGCGATCAACGCGCCAACGCGCCCGCGCATCTCGATCCTTCCTTTGTCCGGTTTGATTAAGCCGTTCAGCATCTTGAGAAGCGTCGTCTTGCCGGCGCCGTTGCGGCCGATGAGCCCGAGGCACTCGCCGCGGCGTACCTCGAACGAAACGTCGTCGACCGCCCAGAACTCGTCCTTGCGCAGCTTCAGCGACCCGCCGCGGCGGGCGACCAGATCGGCTCCGCTGTCGCGCACGCCGTACCAGAGCGATCGGGTGAGGCTGCGGCAGAACTTCTTCGAGACGCCGTCGGCCCTGATCAGGACATCGCTCACTGGCCGCTCCCTAATTGCCCATCCGCGCGATGAGATGCGGCAGCACCACGCGATAGGCGACCCAGCACCCGAACAAGAGAACCGCCGCAACCGCTAGCGTCACGAAGAAGGGACCGGCCTGCGGGCCCCCACCCACCGTCAGCCAGTCGCGCGTCGTCGTGACCAGCGGCGTGAGCGGGTTCAGGGCGGCGAGCGTCGCCGCTGCGCCCGATGTCGGCGTCGGATAGAGCACCGGCGTCAGGAACATGAGAAAAGTGGTGATGATCGGCAGGCTTTGCTGGACGTCGGTGTAGAGGAGCCCGACGGGCGTGACGAAGAGTCCGAGCGTGAGGCCGACGAGGACCAGCCCAAGCAGCCCGACGGGAAAGAGCACCGCCGTTGGCGGCGGCACGATCTGGTACCAGGCGAAGACCGCCACCAGCAGGATGAGCCGGATCAGGAGATTGAGGACGACCTGCGCCAGGCCGGCGAGGAGAATGGCTTCCTTGGGGAAATTCACCCGCGTCAGCATCGATCGCGAAGCGGTGACCGCTTTCAGCGGGCTGTTCAGAGCGTCGACGAAGACCTGCCAGATGATCGTACCCGTGATCGCGTAGGCGCCATAGGGGATCGGCGTCTCGTTTACCCTCACAACGCCCTGCGAATTTAAGAAGATGAACGGCAGCGCCGCCGCCAGTGGCGGAACGAACACCCAGAAATAGCCAAATAGGGTCTGCCGGTATTGCGCGCTGAAGTCCCGCAGGAAGAGCCGCCACGCGAGCTCGCGCGAAGCGAACAGGTCCTTGAACATCGATCGAAGAAACTTGCCGGGATGGCGCAGCGGCGATTCCGGCGTGTAGATGGTCAGGGGAAGATCAGACATTTGCGCAGGTAGCTCCCTACGTACCCATTAAGATACGGCAAGCGATCTCGCCAAAACCCATTGGCGAAAGCGGGATTCGTCCGCTTGACGTCAATATGGGTGTGTATTGGGCGTGTGCCCCGCGCACTTATTATCAGGTTTGCCCTAAATCTGTCATTGTATGCGAAGAGATTCTTGTCGCCGAAAATGGCTTTCCAAAGGCCAGCAAGAAACTGGCCAGAACGCCGATGGGAACCGACGCCGAACTTGACGTCGGCGCTAATGCCGTTCGGCAATAAGGCCGGCTCAGACGAGACCGGCGACAGCTGCGGTTCAACGTGCATTTCGCGGCGCGTCCGCCGCGTCATTCAACGTCGCCATGCGCGACCAGCTGAAGCACGTCGCGAAGAGCGCTGCGCTGTTCTTCGTTCCAAGCAATGGCGTCGGCGAATGCCATCTCACCCACGTCCCGGTGCAAACCGCCGTCTGCCAGAATCTCGAGAACGGCCGCGGCGAAAGCGTGAGGATTCCGATCAGGCACGGTGCGTACGCCGCGACGAAATCTCGGTGCGAGACCCCGCGCTCCCTTTTCGGTGCTCACGGTTGGCACACCACAGGCCATGGCGTCGAGGACCTTGATGTTAATCCCCGTGCCAAGCACCATCGGATTGAGTGAAAGCGGAGCGCGCGCATAGAGGTCGGCCACATGATCCACAAATCCGCAGGATTCCACGCTCTCTGTGCTTTGGATTTTGCCCGAGATGAGGCCCGCCACGAACAGCTTGAAATCTGGCCGTTGATTCAATACCAGCGGCATGACTTCGCGCGTCAGGAACTCGAGCGCAGCGAGGTTGACCGCATTGACTGCGCCGATGAACGCCGCCGCCGAAACATTTGGGAGGTCAATACGGCGCGAAAGGTCTAGGAAGTGACTGACAGTATGCACGCGCGCTCCGTCTGCCCCCAGACGCCGGCGGAACCCTTCTGCCTCTTCATCCTGGATGGCGATCACCACATCGGCACGTCGGAAACCGGCCTCTTCTTCTTCCGGTGTCGTGGCGTACCACGAGGGTCTCTTTCCGACCTCCAGGAAGTTCTGATGTCGATCACCGAAGGCGTCATGTGTGTCGAGCACACGAAGGGTGCTGTCGGCGGCAAACGCCCCGAAAGCTTTCGACATAAAGACGTACTCCACGAAGACCGCATCGAACCTCTGTCGATCATGCAAAGAGCTCAGTTGTTCAGTTGCGGCAGGATCGTAACGGTGGTCGAGGGGAACGCGATGTCCGGCTTCGTGATTCACCAAGCGGAGCACCTTTCGAAGGCCCCGAGCAATGATCGTTTCAAGTTCACGCGGGCTGCGAATTTCGATATCGTGGAATTTCCCGCCCCCGAGCTGCGACTCAAGTTCGAGGACATGGTCTGCGGGCAGCTTGGTCGAGTTAAGATAAGCGTAGTGGACTTCGTGCCCCCATGCTACCAGCTCGCGGATCATATTGAGGATGCGAGCCCGATTGCCGGCATTGCACGGCAACGGATTCAAATGAGCAACGAAGAGAATCTTCATTGTAGGGTACTGTCTCAGTTCCTTGATGCCGTCAAACAGAGACCCATGGGCACCCGGTGGATCTCGCGCTCGGTGAGGCGAGCAAACCAGACAATGAATCGCCTGCAATCGCCTTTATCATCTGTCCAGGACGGCTGACGTAAAGTCAGGGTGCGAATTTCTAGGCAAGCGTCCGAATCCGGACGATGTTCCAACTTGATGCCTTGCGCACTCGGAAACCTCGTACACCGTGAAGCCAAATTTAGTGCGCGCCTAATCGCCTATAGAAAGCGATTGTCGCCAAGCTGATTTGGGTCCAGGAGCGGCTTGCGCGAAATACTTCCATCCGGGGGGCTTCTCCGTCCGCGCTTCTGCCCAACGCGGCCACTAATTTCTCACCCGTCAAGTTTCCAGCAAAGGTTTGCACCCATTCGGGACCGAGCTCGCGTTGCAGTTCCTGAAAGACCGGGGCATCGCTTGCAAGGATCCGGCCCCGGTTCTCTAGAATGAGAAGAGCAAGTCCTGAATTCCAACTCGCCCGATAGGGGAGGACGATCAGGTCGCATGCGCGGATTGCATCGACAAATGTCGCATTGTCGAGCCGCTCGTCACGGAACACGACTGAGTGGCCCTCAGTAGCAAGAGCACAGAGGCTCGCCCGGACAGCGGCGCCGTACTCCGCGTCGAGGAACACGCCCGCGACGAAGAGCGTAGCCCGCCTGGGAATGGTCTCCGCAAATGCTGCGAGCAAGAGATCGAGTCCTTTGTAATGCCGGATGTCACCGAGAAAACCGATGACGGGGCCATCGCGGGGCAATCCGAACAGCGCCCGCGACTGGTTTGGCGTTTTTCCGCTGCGATCGCCATAAAGGCCATGGGGAATGATCGCGTATGGCCTGGCTTTGAGCGCCGGAATTTGCTCATAGGCGGCTGTGCGCGATGACGCGGTTAGAAAAATGACCCCGTGCACGAGCCGCGCGACAAACCACATGAGGACGCGCTCCAAGACGGGGTGACTGTGATCGTGATCGTGCACATTGTGCACCGTCCACACGATCCGTGCGCCCTTGAGCCTTTGAATCGAGAGACGGGTAATGAGGAGAAGGACGCCCTTTATCGTTCGCGCGGAGTTCTGGGGCCAATGGATATGGAACACATCCCACCGGCCGACCACACGAAAGATATCCCATCGGCGAAACCTCTCACCGTTGAGGTCCACGACTTCGCATCCCTGGGCAGCGAGGGCCTCTGACAGAAGAAAATTGAACGGGTTCGTCATACGATTCCGCCGAGCCGGGGACGCAAGGATCTTCATTCGGGCTTGCCTAGATTGCGACAAGGGTTGGGCATTACGGTTCCGATCGGCTCCACGGCAAATGAGTCCGGTATCCTGTCAACCTCTCGTCCGTCAGTGTTTGTTTTAGCTGTAAGAGGCAGTCGATCATGAGCTGTAGGAGGCGGTCGATGATGTCGTCAATCTCACGTGCTGTCGCGCGTCGTCGAATGCAGCACTCTTGACTTGCACACGCCTCCTCGGAGCGAACCTCCGGGCGGCCGTGCCTCGGTGGAGTCTGATCATGGAAGCGAGGGCGCTGCGTTCCACGGCCGTGTCTGCGATCAACCGAAGCGCCCGCCAAAGGAAAATTAGAGTGATTGCGGCGATGAATGATCGCGCAATGACCTCGGGGACGTGATCGGCAAACCGGCGATCCGCGGATTGAAGCTAAGTGTGCAAAGCAATGTCCCGGCTACATTCGCTGATCCCTTCGACGACGATTGAAGAGTGCCTTCCGAATTCATCACATGGTATCGGCGGCACTAATGATCTTGAACACCAGAGGCTCCTTCAACAGGGAGTGACAAAAGATCATGGTGGATCGTCCTTCTCTTCAGCGAATTCGCCTCACGAACCGGGACTACCTCTCAGGAAGGGCCGGGAACCGTGACATCTACTTAAGCGTCTCTTCAACTGGGAGGTTCTCGATTATGCGCTGCGGTTAACCAGCCCACACGTGTATCGCCTGGAATCTTCCGAGGGTTTTTCGGCTCGTTAAAGCCGTTGTGGTATGTCACTTTGCTAACTCTCACATATCTGCCGGTGTCTCCGCTGAAGTTATTACGACGTGGCCTTTTCCGGAGTGGCACCCTTGTTTGGAAGAATGCATAGTTGATTTTGTTTCCGTATTCAGCAGGTACTCGCGGCGGGAGCGTGCACTCGTCGTTCTTGCTTGCTGAAGAGCTACTGAGGCGGGGTCGGCATCTGTCGCTTGCTTTCCACGGCGAAGGCTTCGCCCGTGAACTGGCTCGCAACCGTGGCCTTCCTTATATCGATCTTGCTGCGCTCGGAGCTCATGCGGAAACGCTCCGTAAAGATCGCTTTCGGCTCGGAAATTTGACAGCTTTTTCCGCTTGTAGACGGATTATCGCACAGCACAATGTCACCGTTGTTCACGTCAATGATAAACGCATGCTTCGCACCTGGTGCATGCCGACCTGGACCTCCGGTAGGGTCTTGCTCACGCATTGGCGTGGCGCATATTTGCCGAGAGGCTGGTCGGTCGATTTTGGGCTCAGACTCTCAGCGCGGATCATTTGCGTCTCGGCGTATAGCCGCGATCTGCTGCCCGCCTGGGCGCGAAGGAAAAGCGAGGTCGTGTACAACCCCTTCGGGCCGCTCCCCGATGGTGCGATGCTTATGGACGCTCGCCGGCGCATCCGCGAGAACGCCGGGATTCCCCCGGATGCCGCGGTGATTGGCTTCTTCGGCGCGCTTCTCAACCGCAAGCGTCCACACATGCTCCTTGAGATCTTGCAGCGTTTGACGCAGACCGCCGATGGCCGTCCTATTGTCGGAGTTGTGTGCGGCCAGTTTTTGGAGCCGCGAGATGAAATATACGCGCGTATGCTCCGCATGGGGAACTGGGAAGGCCGGGTCGTCCTGGCTGGCTTCGTCAATAACGTCGATGAGTGGATGGCGGCCTGTGATGTAATGATCGCACCGTCCATCGAGGAGCCGCTCGCACGGGTCGGCGTGGAAGCCCAACTTGCTGGGCTACCTGCGATCGTGTCATCCGATGGAGGCCTGCGGGAGGTGGTCGAGAACGGCATCTCAGGTATCGTTATCGATCCCAATGATTTCGACGCCTGGGTGGCAAACGTTCGACGCGTGCTTGACGACGCTGCCTTTGCTTCAAACCTCCGGGAAGGCGGACGACGTGCAGCAGCCAACCTCACGGTCGAAAGGCACGTCGATGCGATCGAAGCAATTTATGACCGGTTGAGCCAGAATCCAACACGCTTGAAATCTCGGAGATCGTTCTGACAATTCTGCGAGGAGTCATGGCCCCTTCTTCAGAATGCCGCTGAACTTAGTGTCGTCGGAAGTCCTCGCGACGATAACGGGAGACGCACCGATATCGAGCGCAAAATCAAAGAAGGCCGAATTGTTATGTACGTCATCGGAAATGAGGAGCCCGGCCGGCCTAAGCGCGTTCCAAATCATGGGATAGGCCCATTGTCGACCCCGGTAGGACTTGTCTGAATCGTAGTGTGCGAGGTCGATCGGCCGGATCAAGTCAATCGCTTTGGGAAGAAAATCCCGATCCGCGCCACGATAGAGAAACCAGTATTGATGGAGTTCATGCGGCACCGCGATTCCTACAAGATCATCAAGATTGGCCCCCGGATATGGCATGTCTACGCTTACGAGCTTCGCTCCGGCTCTCGGGGCGATCGCTGAGAGAATCGCAAGGCTGGACCAGCCAAAGGCGACGCCAGTCTCGAGCACGCGGACGGCGCGACATGCCCGGCAAATAGCATAGAGAAGGTCGAGATCCGCGCTACCGCCCATGGTGCTCTGGACAGGGGCCACTCGCGTCTGCGCCTCAATCAAGCGCCCAGGCCAATCTGCGGCGAGGGAATGCGGTCCGGGATCCGCCAAGTTGAGCGTCATAACCGCGGTCTCGAGGTCGACGGCGGCGCGCGCGCATTTCCGCTGTGCCTCCTCTGCCGTGCCTTGGTCCAACGACTCTCCCGTTAACCGCCTATAGGCCAGTCGGTATAAATGCGGCCAATAGCGCGGCTGAAGTAGGCGCCGCCCGTAATTCCACAACTTGTCCGAGCTGCGCCGGGAGATCGGAGGGGGAGGGATTGTCACAGGGCACCATACAAATCGTCTAGCGTTTTAATAAGTCGTACCCTACAGCCACCAGGTTGTTTCAAAGATGTCTTTCCAACGAAGCTCATCGGGCGGCAGCAGGACACGATCCGCCTCCGCAACTGCGGCGAAAGCCCCCGGGACACTATGCGAATTCGAGCTCCAGTTGTCATGGCGACGCGAGGAAAACCATGTGAGGATCGCATCGCGATTGGTCGCAAGCGCACGTCGTGCGGTCGCGTGACAGCCATTGTCGGAATCAAGATGGACGAGCGCCCTTGCGATAAGGAAATTCGCGTCAAGGTCGATGCAGTATGGCTTGTCCTCGTAAAGGCCGCTCGGCTGCATGAGTTTGGCGGTTGTCGGAATCAGAGCCGCCGGATACGGCATCGGCTCAGCGATTTTCTCCGAAATCCAGTAGAGATGGACTGCCCCCCCCATGCTCGCAAGCTGTGGCCGGTGTCGGAATTGATACAACGTATCGAAGGCAATGCGGAGTGCGCCCGGAGCGAGCGCCCAATAGCCGGTTGTCGGATCAATTCGCGCGGCGAAATACGCCCACCAGCCGCTGAGCCAGCCTTTCGGATTGGCGATCCCCAGGAACCGACCGCTTGGCAAACCGAGTTCGTGAGAGGCGCCAACGATGGCGGCCAAGCCGGCCGCCCGGTGGGAGCCGCGCCAAAAGTGGAGCCGATGTAGTAGCGATAGCGTGAACGGCGCATTCGATTTGCTCGGAGCCTGAGCTATTTCTGATTGTAGACCGCGAAGCGGCCTCATCCTTTTTGTGACGAGACCGCCGTCTCCTTTCGTTAGTATCTGCAGGCCCCCGAGTGCGTAGGCAGTTGCGTGCTCGACTCCGTGCGCCTGATTGTCATTTGAACGGAACCAGCCATCCTCATCCTGATACCTGAGAAGATGCTCAATCCACGCCTGGCGGGTCGAGGAGGTGGTGAGTTCATCAAGCATTCCCAGAATGTGCGCGGAGTAGAGCATATCGAGCGAGCCGAACAGATCGGGCTCCGGTCGGCGCGGCAGCGCCGAAAAGTACCCCGACTTCGACGCGGCCCGTGCGTCTGGACCTACTGCTCGTTCGTGCATGAATGCGAAAAACTTAGATTCGATGTCAGCCCGCATCCCTAAGAACTCCTGCCGCTGGGACGATTGCTGTCCCAGCCCTGCGTTTGATACTAGGCTACCATAACATCGAGCCAATCCTGAGATGCAATGGCCTGAGACGCAATGGTTGGTGCGAAGCGGCAAGTTGCAATGGATGGCCGGGGCACGGAGGGAGATCCTTTATTCATTTGACTGGAACAACGGCGGGAACGGCGGACCAGAGTTTCACCGATTGCGGGCGGTGGCGCCTTTGACCGCCCGCGAACGAGACTGCGCGTCAACCCAATCGTTCGAGAGCCGGCATCGTAGTGAAATCGGTTCCACTGGCATGTCGATCATTTGCAGTTGCCACCGATGGCGTGCCAGCAGACGGCGCGAACGCCGCGCCAACAGAGTTGTTGACGATGATCGCTATGGTCGCCAATCTGCGCTTGAATGACACTGAGGCGCATTAACGTACTGCGCCGCGAGGAAGGGCTTGCCATTGCCATCCGCAAAACAAACCAGAAACCCGATTCTTGTAACGGGAACGGCTGGTTTCATCGGCTTTCATCTCGCGCGGCGTCTCCTGGATGACGGTCATCAGGTCATAGGCATCGATGCTATGACCCCCTACTACGACGTGCGTCTAAAACGTGATCGCAATGCCATCCTCGAGAAATTGGACGGCTTCGAGTTTCATGAGTTCGATCTGCAGGACTACGAGCAGCTAGTGACCTTGATGAATTCGGTTAAGCCCGCCGTCGTTGTTCATTTGGCAGCCCAAGCGGGTGTTCGCTACAGCATCGAGAGCCCACGTACTTATATCAATTCAAACATTGTAGGTACTTTCAATGTGTTGGAAGCTTGCCGCGTTCGGCCGCCAAAACATGCCATGATTGCATCGACAAGCTCAGTTTATGGAAACGGCAGAGACATCCCCTTCAGGGAAACGGCCGAGACTTCCAAACCGACTTCGCTCTATGCTGCTACGAAAAAATCAACGGAAGTGATCGCCTACTCGTACGCCAATCTCTTCGGACTTCCGATCACAGTGTTTCGATTCTTTTCAGTCTACGGGCCTTGGGGTCGACCGGATATGGCGTTGTTTAAGTTCACGGCTGCCATCCTGGAAGGTCGCGAGATCGAGATTTTCGGACATGGACAGATGACGCGGGACTTTACATATATCGATGACCTCGTGGACGGCATTCTCGGGCTCATGAGACAACCTCTGGAAGTGGAAGATCGAGCAAGAGACGGAGGCAACGGTAACGATTTGGCTGTGCCATTCCGTGTTGTAAACATCGGCGCCGCACAGCCGATCGGACTTGAGGATTTCGTATCCGCGATAGAAGTTGCTCTCGGCTGTAAAGCTCGTCGAGAATACCTTCCGATGCAGCTCGGTGATGTTCGCCGTACATACGCCGATACCGAGCTCCTTCATTCGCTAGTCGGTCCAACGCGGTCAACCCCGATCGAGATTGGCGTCCAAGCGTTTGTGCAGTGGTACAAAACTTATCACAAGCGAGACTGATCGCCCGTTCAGGTGTCAAAGCCAGCCGCGCGAACGGCCAACAACCTGGATTTGAGCTATGAGGAACGATGACGCAATTCCCCCAGTGCCAAATTGGGAAGTCGTGCGAGCCGGACGGCGATGAGGTTCGCGCGACCCAGGCTCGTTTCAGAATTGCGCTGCTGGTTGCAGATCCGGGATTTTCCGACGCCGCGCTGAGACTCATCGATCGAATCGTCGCAGACCAGCGCTTCGAAATGGCTGGCTTCCTCATTGCAGACCGAGATCTGCTTCCGTGGCCTGATGACGCGCTCCGCCGGAGCAAGAGCTGCGCCTCCGTCCTGCTGCGTTTGGTAAGGGCAATCGAGCAGCGTCTGTCGGGCAAACGGGACACGACCGTGCCGCTCGAAACACCGGCGCATCTGAGGCACGTCAGGACGCAACGCTTTGCGCCGTCCTTCGTGCGAGCCGGCGATCGAGTCGTCAAAGACATCTCTGAACACGTTGAGCCCTTGCACCTCGATGTCATCTTGTGCCTCGAGCGTTTGCCGGAAGAGTTTAACGTTGGCCATGCGCGATTCGGTCTATGGTCGCTAACATATTCGGACAATCGCGACATCCGTGGGCAGCCGCCGGGTTTTTGGGAAGTTTATTTGGGCCACGGGGTTACGGGCGTAACGTTGGAGGCACGAACTCCGGAGCGGAACGTCACAGGCAGGATCGCAAACGCGCTTTTCCCGACGAAGATGACCTATAGTCGGAACCTGACCCTGATCCGCGATAACGCAGTAGAACTCGTTTGGCGCGAACTCAGAAAGCTGCAATATCGGGGCAACCTTGATTTAAGACAGTCTACCAGCAGAGAATTCTCCGACACTCCGTTACCCAATACCGTACAGGTCCTCGGATACATTTCAATGACGACTCGCCGAATAGTCGGCAAGTTCGCGCAAGCTTTGGCGCGAAAGGCGGGGATAGAGACTGATCGTTGGAGTCTTTTCGTCGGCAAGGGCTCGTATGATTGCTCATCGTGGTCAGAAGCAGTGGAATCTCTCCCCCCTAAAGGCGAGAATTGGGCGGACCCATTCCTTTTCCGTCGTGCAAACGACGTCGATCCGTGCGTGTTTTTCGAAGCATTCGGCACAGGCAATCGCAGAGGAAGAATATCGGTTGGCCGCATTCGCGGCCAACGCGTTGAACGCCTGGGGGACGCGATCATCACACCCTACCATATGTCCTACCCACATGTGTTTTCTTACGAGGGTGGCATCTGGATGGTTCCAGAGACCGCGGAGATGCGCCGCATAGAACTATGGAGGTGCGTGGATTATCCCCTGCGATGGCAGTTAGAGAAAACCGTCTTGGAAGGACACAACTTCGTTGATCCCTCAATATGCGAGTACCAGGGACACTGGTGGCTCTTTCTCAATGCGTCGAGCCATAATTCAGTTGATCATAATTCCGAGCTGCACATCTTCCGTTTGGGCTCACCGATGTTGAACGATATTGTTCCTCACCGCCTCAATCCCGTCGTGATTGACGCCACGCGGGCCCGAAACGGTGGTCGAATTCACCAAAGAAATGGCGCCTTGATGCGTTCCGGCCAGGATAACTCCTTTCGTTACGGGTATGGTCTTGGTGTTTACGCGATCAAAAAGCTTACCCTGGACGACTATGAAGAGGAGCTCGTATTTCGCGTTCAACCGAATTTCAGACCTGGCCTGGTGGCGTGTCACCATCTGGATATGAATGAAGGAATATTTGTATTCGATGGACAACGAAGCTGGCCCCGCATTCACTCAAGTCGCTACGCTAAGCAATGAACGTCCGAAAGGTGATGCCGAAACTGCAGAGGACACTGGTCACGCCTTCTCTGGCGCGGACTTCCAATCGTAACTACGGTTCAGACCAGCCGCTTCGCTATCGAGTTGCCCTTTGGCTGAGCGTAGAGGATCAATCCGTTGAATAGTGTTGATGATCGAAGGATCGCCGTCATTGGGCTTGGCTATGTTGGCCTGCCGGTTGCCCTCGCGATGGGGCGTCGTTTTAGAGGTGTCATTGGTTTTGATACTAACGACAAGCGCGTCACGGAGCTGCGCCAGGGCTTCGATTGGTCCGGCGAGGCAAGTGAGGCGGAGTTGCGCGAGGCTCAGGCGACCTTCACGGCCGACGAGGAGGCGCTGAAGCAGGCGGACCTCTTTATCGTCTGCGTGCCTACACCTATCGATGATGCCAATAAGCCGGATCTGCAGCCCCTGATTTCGGCTTCGCGTGCAATTGGCCGCGTCGTGCGGCTAGGCGGAATCGTGTGCTTCGAATCCACGGTGTTTCCGGGCGCGACGGAGGATGTGTGTGGGCCCGTCATTGCTGAGGAGTCGGGGTTGCGTCAGGGCGTCGACTTCAAGCTCGGATATTCACCCGAGCGCATCAACCCCGGCGACAAGGAGCACACTTTTGAGAAGATTGTGAAGGTCGTAGCGGGCGAGGACGATGCGACGGCTGACCTCCTGTGCGCGATCTACGGTGCGGTCGTCAATGCCGGCATCCACCGCGCGGAGTCGATCAAGGTGGCGGAGGCGGCGAAGGTAATTGAAAACACGCAACGTGATCTCAACATTGCTCTCATGAATGAACTTGCGCTGATTTTCGATAGGATGGGGATCCGAACGAAATCTGTGCTGGAGGCCGCCGGCACTAAGTGGAACTTCCTGAAGTTCGCGCCGGGCCTCGTGGGTGGCCACTGCATCGGCGTCGATCCCTATTATCTCACGTCGAAGGCGGAGGAACTTGGGTACTTTCCTGAGATTATCCTCGCCGGACGCCGCATCAACGACGGAATGGGCGCGTTTGTCGCGCGCAAAATGATCGAATTCCTGAGTTGCGCTGGCCTTGCCCCTGCGAACGCCCGAGTCGGGATTCTCGGGATTACGTTCAAGGAGAATGTCGCCGACGTCCGTAATAGCCGCGTGCCGGATATCTATGCAGAGCTAAAGCGGTTCGGCGTATCCCCGCTGATATCCGATCCACTCGCCAATTCAGGGTTTGTCGAGCAAGAGTATGGCATCCGCCTGAACGAGGAACATGAACTTACAAATCTCGACGGCCTCATCCTTGCGGTACCACATCGATCGCTGCTGGCTGACGTAGCTGGCCTATGTGGGCGCCTTAAGCCCCACGGCTCACTGATTGATGTGAAGGGCGCAATCGAGCCGAACGCTAGCTCGGATATTTGGAGTCTCTGAAGTCTTGTAACCGCCGTCAATTTTACTAATGAAGAAGGCCCTCGTGGCGCAGATGGCGGTTTGTGAATCCGTGCGATCCAGTTGCCCGACTCCATTCGCTTTGGAACGCTCCGCAACAGGTTCAAGGCGCCGCTAGGCGGGGATCGGTGGGGGTATCGCGGATTTGACCGCTCCTTGTCCTCACCTCGCCGATAATTCGAGCGTCAACCTCATCGCGGTCCCAAGGTCGAGCGCCGGCTTCCGCCAGCACGTAAGCTGGAACGTCCTTGGTCGGAAGAATGTCCACTACGTTCAACCAGAGTGGCGGTTCGGATACAAATGGATTGGGGGTGGGTCCAGCGACCCGCTCACTAGTGTCGAAGGCCCAGACGTCTTCTGAAAGATTGTCCGAGTAGAAGATCTCCGACCCCTCATTGAGGCCAGCGCTGAGCGCATGCAGACGCTTAGTGGTCGGGCTACTTGGCCCGCCCATGACGTAGTTACTGACGATGGACGCTCGGGTCGGCCCGCTTAGCTCATGTGGATAGAAGTGAACTCCAAACGAGCCCGGATCATAAATGAGATTGTTGACCACCAGCGCCTCCGCGCCGCCGTGGACCACTGGATTGCGACCGTTATTGTGGGCAAATAGATTGGCCTGAATCAGCACGTTCCGCGTTTCTTGACTGACCATCAGCCCCATCGAATGAGCACCCTTCGGATGGATGGAATTCCTCAGTGCCTCCGCCAGAATTGAGCGACGGACAACAATGTCGTGCGAGTTTTTGCCGGTTATCGACACGAGTTCGTCGATCGACCAGCTGACCGAGCAATTCTCGACCAGAACGTTGTACCCGGGATCGCTGCCATCCTCCGCTCCAGCAATGATGATACCGTCGCGGTTCTCCGGAGGGTACCCAGTCGGCAGAGCGCCGACGCGCACGCGAATGTGGCGCAAGATTACGTCATGACTGCGAATACGGACCCTGTCTCCCATCAGCGTGATGCCCGGTGAAGGTGCCGTTTCCCCTGCGACAGTCAGGAACGGATTGGATATCCCCAAAGTACTTTGGAGCCAGATCTCTCCGGCAACTTTGAACACGATTTTACGCCGGCCTGCTGATCCTATCGCCGCGCGCAACGACCCCACGCCACTGTCTGCCAGCGTTGTAACTTCTATTATACGACCAGGTTCACCGCCCGATGTGGGCCACACGCCGGCGCTAGCAGATACGCCACCTGACGTGACAGCCGCGAGAAGTAATCCGACCGCGAAACTTCGCGACAGCAGAGACCAGACCGGGAAGGCACATATCTTCATAATGGTCTAAATCCTTTCATATTCAGCTTCGACGTGGCTCCGATCGAGCGATCCCGGTCACAGTCACTGTTCTTCAAGCCCGCGAAAAAGAAGCTATACCGTCGATACCTCATCAGATTGGAGCCGATCACCCCTTATCAGATGCCGCCAACTATCATTCCTTTCTCGAATCAATCGTAAACATGCGTGATCCGAAGTCACGCCCGCTGACATGACACTAGCCCGCTTGCGACGTGAAGCCTCATGCCACCGCTCAACGGCAGCGGAAGCCAAGACTGGGGCTGGGCCGGTGTGGGACCAGAGGCGGCCAGGCATTTTCGACTAGGTAAACCATTCTCGTCCGCTGGCTTGTTACAGCGTGCGCGAAAGCCGATGTCTCTGAGACCAACCCTTATACTTAACAAATTCTGATAGTTTTCGGCGAATAGAGCCCACCCGCCGTAGATTAAATGCTAACTCTCTCCAATAACAGTTGGCTTACTAGAAACATTCTATGGAACTATTCTACGTAGAATCACTATCTCAATGCAGTGTCAACAATAGGTGGTCGCGTGTTCGCTTTCTTGCGCGTCGTGGTTTCGGTCTCTCTTTGGTGCTGGGCGACTCCGGGATTTTCCGCCACGCCCATACCGGGGATGACCATCAATGTAGTTACGCTCGCCGCAGGACGGCTGGTGATCACGGGTACTGCGGCTTCCGCTGGGCAGGTCATCTCCATCAAGACAACGAACTTCAAGGCGACCGCAAACTCGCAAAAGCGGTTCAGCTTCAACGTCGATTTCCGCACGCCGGATTGCCGGGTCTATCTCGCGACGAAGACCGACTGGGTAGGCCTGGCGATCGCCAACTGCGGCCCGGTCGGAACTGTAAACCGCGGCTTCTGGTCGGCGGCGCTTGCCTACGTGCGGAACGACATGGTGTCGTCCGATGGCGCAACCTGGATTGCACGCCGGGCAAACAAGAACAAGAAACCGGGTCTTCCGACAACGACGACCGACTGGCAGGCCCTCGCCGCGCGAGGCGCACAAGGAGTGCCTGGCCCGAAGGGTTTGACCGGCCCCGCCGGCCCCCAGGGCGCGCAAGGTTTGACCGGCCCCGCTGGTGCTGGCGGCCCGCCAGGACCGCAAGGTTCGACCGGCCTTGCCGGCGCTGCTGGCCCCTCGGGCCCCCAAGGTTCGGCTGGGCCGGCCGGCCTCACTCCGCGCGGCGCGTGGGATGATACGGTGCGCTACGACGCGAACGACCTAGTGCTACATCAAGGCTCAACGTGGCGGGCGTTGGTCCCAAATGAACTCGCACCCCCTGATCTGAACGTTAGCGAATGGCAACTCTTCGCCCAGCGTGGTCTACAGGGTCAGGCGGGCGGGCCGCCTGGTCCCATGGGCCCGCAGGGCGCGGCCGGCCCTGTTGGTCCGGCAGGTCCGCAGGGGCTCTCCGGCACGGATGGTGCGCAGGGCCCGCAGGGCGATCCAGGTCCGGCAGGCTCGCAAGGGCTTCCGGGCGCGGAGGGCGCGGATGGCGCGCAGGGTCCGGTAGGACCACAAGGTCCGCAAGGCGATCCAGGTCCGGCAGGTCCGCAGGGGCTTTCCGGCGCGAATGGCGCGCAAGGTCTGCAGGGCAATCAGGGACCAGCCGGTCCGTCAGGAGCCCAAGGGCCGGCTGGCCCCGCCGGGCCTGTCGGCGAATCAGCCAATATCGTAAAGCGATCCAAATCATGCACGTCAGTCCCTGATTATAGTTTTGACCAAACTAGTAACCGCTATTGCGTCGTATCCTGCAATGTTGATGAAATCGGACTGTTTACCTGGTGGGAATGGATAGACGTATCTAACGGAGAACGAGTAGCTGGGTATTCCTCCACAGTACAAATGTACACTCCGTCCGTTCCGGAGTTAGCCGATCGATACGGTTTTGCAGCGTATGTCGGGCTGAATGAATACATGTCCACAAGAGAAATGAATCTATTTCTATTCTGTACGCCCAGATAGATTTGGTTGCGATGGAACCGCGATCTCGCGACACGCGCGCCTGCTGCGCGGGCAGGCATTTCTAAGAGTAGCTACGATGATCGGGCCGGCCACGCTGTGCAAACCGAAAGGCCAAGTACGGCGGCCTGCACGTGTCGGAGGCCAAGCGGCTGACGACGCTGGAGGACGAGAACCGGCAGCTGAAGAAGCTGCTGCCGGAATCCATGCCCGCCAACGCCGCGCTGAAGAACCTCCGTGCAAAAGAAAATGGTAGGGCCCACCGCCAAGACAAAGGCGTCGCTCATCTGCGGAACGGGCTGGAGATGAGCGAGCGTCGGGGCCTGCACCATCATTGCCCCGACCGCAAGATGATCCGGCATCGCTCGTGCAGGCCGCCGGATGTCGAGCTGCGTGTCGGTCTGCGCTATCTTGCTATTCAGCGCCGCAAGTTCGGCTACCATCCTGGTGCGGCGTGAAAACGAGCCCTGGCATCAACCGCATCGACCGTCTCGATCGGAAAGAAGGGCTGACGGTCCAAAGCGCAGGGCACGACGTAGAGACGTCGGAACACTTACGCCGATCCCGGTCGAAGCGAATCTCAATGCGCGCTGGTCACTCGACTTCATCCTCGATCAGTTTGCCCTCGGCCGACGCTTCCGCATCCTCAATATCATCGGCGATGCGACGCGCGAATGCCTGGCGGCGATCCACGACACATCAATCTCGGGCAAGAGGGTCGGCACTTGAGCCAACCCTGCGGCCTCGACCTGCCTGTGGCTTACCAACGTGGCGTTACGCTCGACTTCTTTCGGGCAAAGCCGACGGATAACGCCTTTATCGAGTCCTTTAACGGCAAGTTCCGGGTGGAGTGACTAACGCCCACTGGTTCATGAGAACAGACGGGCGCTACGCTGGCCGAGGCGGCGCGTGATCTCACTCCCGGTAGCATCGGGCGGCATCTCTATCTTTCCGGCCTGCCCGACCCTGATTTGATCATCCGCACCAGCGGTGAAATCCGGCTGTCGGGATTCCTGCTGTGGCAGAGCGTTTACTCGGAGTGCTATTTTTCCGACGTAACTGGCCTGCGTTTCGCAAAATAGATTTTCTTCGTGCGATCCGGGCGTTCCAAGAGCGTCAGCGGCGATATGGATTCTGAAGCAGCGGCGGTGTTCGCACCGCCTACCGGCTCTCCAGGTGGAATGACCTCTCGATGCGCTTAGGTGACCGTTCCCAGGCCCCAAATTACTACTGCGAGCCAAGCGGTCACCACGAGAACGAGGAACGACGACCACACCGCATAGCGAATTGGGTCGATTTCAATACGATACCGCGGCGCCTCTTGATCGAAGGATTCCGCGGCGACACCCTCAAGGCCTGAGGCGCTGGCGGTTTCCAACGATCCAACGGCTTCGGATGAAGGGGAGGTGGTGCTCATCGAAGAAATACATAATAAGAATTCCGAGATTTAACATTCAATTTGAGCCGTCCGGTTAACTCAGCGTGAAATGACGTCTCGATCAGGCTCTTACCCCGGGGGAATGGCGCCGGATTTGGCTAGACGCACGCGGCAGACTTCAGCGCGACAAGCCATTCGTGGCTGCAGGTTGTCAAACGTGCCTCAGCGTCCGCGTTTCATGGAAAGCAGCTGTAATAGATGTGCCTCACTCACGCGGCTCCGCTAAATTTAAGCCTGCTCGTACTACGCCGGGGCAGCCGCTTCTGGAAGATCCTTCCGGGCGTCAACTCTTCGTAGTCAAGGCTAGCAATCTTGCGTCGCAGCTCGCTAAGATCGGGAGATACGTGCATGAATTCCTTGCGGTGATCGAGGATATCGGCCTCCAAAATACCGCCTGCCCTAACAGCCTCGTGAAGAACGTTGAAATGCGAGAGCGGATCATAAACATGCTCAAAAAAATCGATGGCGAAGCAAACGTCGCAGGCAGGGAGTTGAGGAATCGGATTGGCGTCAGTGCATTCCAAGAACGTCGTCGGAATTCCAGAACCCGCCCCAGCCACAACAAGAAGTCCCTGCGCAGCGTCGCTATATCTATCAAGAACAGCCTTACGTCGATGCCGCGTGCCTTCAAGTATTCTGCTAGCGTCCTCGACCTCTGGGCGAGACCGCAACCATAGTCCACAATCGTGACGCTCGCTCGCTGAAGGAACGGCCGAATGACCGGATCTGCGTCGCTCCATTTGGGCTCCGGATAAGACAGCATCCTCAGAAAATGCAGATGCCCATGGAAGCGATAGGCGTCGTAAAGATTGTCGGTCAGGGAGTCCCCAAAGAACACCTGAAACGTCTCGTGAGAAAGCATGCAAAACTGACGATATTCGGGGCTGCCGTGATTGCCCCCTACCGCCTGAAGCGATGCCTCGTACCTGCGCCTGCTCTCCTCAACGGGGATTCCTAGTCGTTCAGCGTTCCAGCGAAGAAAGCTCTGCTGCGTGGTGGTGAGAATTCCGCCAACGGGCACCGACTCCCGTAACCACGGCAATTTTGCAGCTAGGCGACGCGCGCGGCGTCGAAAACTCGTCCCCAAAAACCTCTCCCCTGGGTTAGCCAATTCCACCGTAGGGAGAACCCGCAAGATTGCAATATCGGCTAGAACCTCACCATGCCCTGCCCAAGCGCTTGCATGAGAGGGACGACGTCGCTCCCGGGGATGAGCCTCTGAACGGCGAACTAAAACGCGTTTCGATGCACCATCACCAGTGGCGTCATGAAAAGGATCTTTATGTCGAGCCAGATGGACCAGGAATTGATGTACTCCAAATCAGCCGAGACGCGCTTTTCGATGTCCTGAAGTGTGTGGGTCGCGCCGCGGAAGCCGCGGATCTGCGCAAGGCCGGTAAGCCCAGGCTTCATCGCATGGCGTGTCCAATAGCCGTTCACAGCCTGCCAAAACAAAGCACCTTCGGCGGTGGACCCCAAAGCGTGCGGACGCGGCCCTACGAGGCTCATACTGCCTCTGAATACGTTCCATAGCTGCGGAAGCTCATCAAGGCTGGTTCGGCGCAGGAAGCGGCCGAGGGGCGTGGTGCGATCGTCATCGCGGGAAGCTGATTGCTCGCCATTTCGGTCGGCCGCGTCAACTCGCATGGTGCGCAGCTTGTAGCAGCGATACCTGCCATTCTTTCTTCCAACGCGATCTTGCATGAACAAGCAAGGACCAGGCGATTCCCATTTTATGAGAATAGCAAGAAGCCCAACAAGCGGTACAACCACAGGGGCCAAGAAAATCACGCAGGCTAGATCAAGCGCCCGCTTCGCGACACGCTCGGGAAGCGAGAGCGGGCCGCGCGAGATCATGAGTGTCGGCGCGCCTGCCCAATGACCGATCCCAAACGGCACGATGTGTGCGAGCTGAGGTTCCAGCACTTCGGTATTGATGCCGGTCAGGCGCATGAAGGAAGCCCAGGCAATTCGCTCTTGGGAATTGGCAAATACCAGGAGCACGCGATCCGCATTGCGGAAGGTGCGGCAGACGAGATCGAGAAAGTCCGGATCTTCTGCCGATGGCGTCCAGTTCAAACGGCGGATATTGATCACTCGATCGGCAAACCGGCCGTGCTTGGGAGCTGTTTCATCGCCAAGCACGAACGTGCTGGGTTCGATCGCGTAACGCACGCGAGCCAGCCAGAGCGCGCCGAATGCGCGACCGAAGGCTAAAAAGAGCGGCCCCATAGCGAGCATGTAGCCCGTCTCAAGCCGCGAGACGCGGTTGCCCACATGCAAGGCAAATGCTGCCGTGAAGGCAAACCCGATTGCAGTCAAAAACGCTAGGTTCGCCCTGAGGCTTGACCGAGGCCCGCGTTTCAGTATGTCCAGCGAGTAAGCTTCGTATGTGACCGCAGCAAACAAATAGGCAGGCAACATCATCAGGAGGAGAACGTCGCTATCTCCGCTCGAAACGCTCCCGTAGCGGAGATATGCGGCTGCTGCCGAGGCTACCAAAAGGAGCGTCAGGTCAACTGCCACTGCGCCCAAGACAGCAAAAAGCCGCACCCACTCACGGCTTGCGAGAATGCCTTCTGAATATGGTTTGGGACGGAGTTGGTCGATCGATGGGAGACGAATTGAGGAACTCAACGCACACCCCCCGGGATACCCGACAATCAGCTTTGCGATTCTCGTGCCAGATACGTGGCAACACGATGACCATTCTGCGGAGCCCGAAAGAATCTTGCGCGAGGCACTATGCCGGCTTCACTTTCCCGAGATGCCTGCGTCTATGCGAAAAACGAAGGGCAGCCATCCGCTAAGTCGCGCGTGCGGCGGCGCACATAAGCAGACATCGTAGGCGGTGAGCGCGGTCGCCGCACACTGCCGAGGTTGCAGGAGCGGCCGGCTCGCTCTGCATCCGAGTGACCGGGCCGGAATGAACAAAGCCTGGTGCCGCATGCCGGACTCGAACCAGCGACCCTCGCATTACGAATGCGATGCTCTACCAACTGAGCTAATGCGGCTTTCTGCTGCTCCTTACTATCGGGCGCGTGAGCGGGCAAGGTTTCCGCCCCGGCGCGCATGAGCGACGGGCGACCCTCAGACTACATTCGACCTGCGCCCTTCCTCATCCTCGTCGCCGTCGCTGCGCACCCCCGGATCGTCGGGACGGGGCGGCTCGACCAGCGGTGCCGAGTGCAGAGGCTCGGTCTTTTCCGCTCTTGGCACAAGGACGACACGCGGTTGCGTGTTGGAAGTCTGTTCGCCTGCGCCGCTGTTGGCCCGTGCGCTCGGGCCTGGCGCCGGCTCGGGGTTTTCCGCGCCGTTTTCCCTTTCCGTGTGATCGCCCGGACCGGCGGGCGGGAGCGCCATAAGCTCCGCCTTGTCGATCTCGATCCGCGGACCCTCGATCTCGGCTAGCGGCACCTTCCATTCGACCGCGTCGAGCTTGCCGCTGACTGGCGAGATCGGCGCCCATTCCTCCAGAACCACGCCGTCGGCCGTCCATACCGGGTCGCGCGGCGCGTAGACGGCGCGCGCCAGCCATCCGCGCGCCCGGCCGAGATCGCCGGTTTCCGCCTCGTCGAGCTCGGCCATGAGTATCAGCGCCTTCTGCGTTGGGCGCACGCTGAGGATCGGGGTCAGCACCTCGCGCGCCCGAGCGAAGTCGCGGGCATCGATCGCCGCGCGGGCGACCGCGTGGCGGCCCTCGTCGGCAAGCGGCCACATGCGGAAGAGCGTTTCGGCCCGTTTCAGCCGGTCGCCCGCCGAATCTCCCGCTCGAACATGCATATAGGCGTCGGCGATCTCGGGATGGGGGCTCGCCCGCCAGCTCGCTTCGAGGATGCGCGTGGCGCGGCGGATGTCGCTCTGGCGCGCCAGCAGCCGTCCCGCGACCACGGCGGCGGGTACCAGGTCGGAAGCGAGATCATGCGCCTCCTGTGCGGCCTGGCGGGCGATGTCGGGCTCGCCTTCCTCCTTGTCGAGCGCCTTGGCGGTCAGGATCACGGCGCGCTGCCGCCGCGCCGTCCGCTTGTCGAGGATGCGGCCGTCGGTGGCGCCGGAAAGCGTGGCGAGCGCGCCGTCCCAATCGGCCGCCGCCGTCTGGTGGCGCAGAAGCGCGCGCGCCGCCCAGGGGGCCGAGGGCGCCTCCAGGCGCGCCCGCTCGGCGATCCGATGCGCCGCCTCCCCCTCGCCCTCCCGCTCGGCCTCGATGTAGAGGCCGCGGAGACCGGCGATGCGCGTCGCGGGATCTTCCACCATGTCCTTGAATATCTCGCGCGCGGCGACGCGGTCGCCCTTGAGCTGCGCCGTCTGCGCCTGGAGAAGCCGCGTCAGCGGCTGACCCGGCGCGCGCCGCGACGCTTCGAGCGTTGCACGCTCCGCCGCCCTGACGTCGCCAGCTGCGATCGCAACCAGCCCTTGTGAAACCGCTTCGCGGCCGCGCTTGCGATTGCGCCTCTGCCAGCCCCGCGCGATCCGCCACGGCGCGCTAAAAATGCCGCGCGCAAACCAGATGAGGCCCATCGTGACGAGGATCAGGGCGAAAGCAGCGATCACCGCAATCGTCAAGTCGATCGCGTAGACGGTGTCACCGATGGTGAGTGCCACCTCGCCGGAAGCATTGCTCAAAGCATGGAAGCCAAGCGCGATCGCAAAGAGAACGACGACGAGGAGCAGGAATTTCAGCATGCGTGCCGTCTACCTTCCTGCCCCGAGCCGCGACAGCGCAGCCGCCCTCACCCGCGCCACGAGCTCGTCGGCCGTGAGTCGTGCTTCCGCGGCCTTCGCCCAGTCCGCCGTCGGTTCCTTGACCGTGTCGGGAAGCGTATTCCATTCGGCGAGCGCGTTCTTCAGGTCCCCGGCCGCAAGCGCCGCGCGGATGCGCGCCACGATCGCCGCCGGATCGCTGCCGGCTGTCGGATGCGCCGGCCGTACCTCGACAAGTCCCCGTGCGCTCTGCAACAGACGATCGATTGTGCCGGTTTCCTCCGGGATCGGCGTCGCCAGTTCGACGGATGCCATCGCCGCGTCAAAGCCGGAGCGGAGATCGGCGATCGTCGGGAGGCCCGATTCCGCCTTTGGCGCCAAGCCCTCGACCGCCTCCGCGTCGATGCCGAGGCTTTTGAGCGCGGCAAGCTCGTTCGCAAACGGCCACCCTGCGTCGAGCGCCGCCGCTAGCGCGTCGGCCGCGACCGCCGGAGCGAGCGCCGCTGCCGCCTCGACCCGCTGGCTCGTCGCGTCGAGTTTTGCCTCGATGGCCGCGATGCGCTCTTCGCCGGGCGTGGCGTCGATTCGTTTGGAAAGCGCACCGACCTCCTCCCGCAACGTGGCGAGTGTAGCTTCTAAGGTCGCGGTATCGGCCGGCGCAGCGCTTCGGAGCGCCGCAACTTCTGCTGCAAGCACCGCAAGGCGCGGTTCGAGACTTACCGAGGAGCCGGCGGCGCCGGCGCGCTCGAGCTTTTCGAGGCGATTCTGCAGGTCTTTCAGCGCCGCGGCGTCGGCCGTGCTGGCGGACGCGCGGCCGGCGAACTCGCCGACAGACCCTTCGATCGTCGCGAGCCGCTCGCTGAGCGGAGCAACGCCATCGGCTGCCTGCCGAAGGTCCGCGATCTCAGTCTTGAGCGCGGCGATCTCGGCGGCGATGTCCGCGCCGTCCGTGTCCTTTGTTGGACTGAGATAGCCGGCGAGCGCCAGAACGATGATGACGATTGCCGCGATTGCCCCGCCCGCGAAGGCCGCGAGAAGAAACGGAGCGAGCGATCTTGGCCGATCGTCGCCGGGTCGGTCTTCGCCGGCGGGCCGGGCGCGCGGCGGCGCTTCCGGCTGGGCTGGCCGGGGCGGCGCTTCCCGATCCGCTCCACGCGTCGCGAAGGCTGAGGGAATCACGGGATCGGCCGGGGGGGATCGCTCGCCGACTTTGTCGGCGGCGGGCTCTCTGTCCGGCGCGGGGCTGGACGGCGGCTCGTTGACTTTGGGCGTTTCAACCGCGTTCGCGGACGGAGGTGCCGCAATTCCATCGGGAACTGGTGACGCTTCGGACGTCAATCCGCCCTCGACCGGTTTTCGCCCGATTTCCTCGGCCGGCAGGTCGATGGTGAGCGGCTTTCGCCGGGTCTTTGGCGGCGAGACACGTTCGTCCTGGCTCGTCGGTTCTTTCGCCAAATCCATCTCCGTCCGAATCGAGCGCAGGAATCCCCCGGTCCTACCGTTCAAGCCGGCCTTCGACGATTAGTTCCTGTCTTGCCCTGCCATGATAGGTCCGAACAATTGCTAAATCGCGGCATGGCGCGAGCCGTCACTCTCGGCTTCCGCGCAACGCCGTCTCCTCGCCCTCAATCATGGCAAAGAGAGCGAGCTGATCCGGGCGCTCGGCGATGAGAACCTTGCCCTCCGTCACCTTGGAGAGCGCCTCGGCCGTCGCCGCCGACAGGCAGAAGCATGCGACGTTTTCACCGAGCGGCGCGAGGCCGCCGGCGCGAAGCGCCAGCGCGAAAGCCGCCGCGCTCCGCTTGGAATAGAAGAGTACCCCGTCGACCGTGCCCACCTTCAGCGCCGTCTCCGCCACCTTCGCAAGCCGGGGGCGCGGCTCGGCCCGGTAGAGGATCGCCGTCTCCACCTCGAAGCCAAGTGAAATGAGGCGCCCGGCAAGATCGCCCTCCCGCGCCTCGCCCGTCGCATAAAGGAGCGGCCCCTTCTCCGGCGAAAGCTCGGCGGCGAGCCCAACCAGGTCCTCGAGCGTCCCACCCGCCGATCGCGCCGCGCCAAAGCCCGCGCGCTTCGCCTCGAGCGCCGTTTGATCGCCGACCGCAAGAAGTGGCACATCGACCGTGACCGGTCGCACCGCCCGCTCGGCGAGCGCCCGGACCGCGTTGCTGCTTGTCACCAGAACTGCCTGATACGAGCGCCTCGGTATCTTCGCATTCCGGTCGATCACGATGTCGAGCATGGGCGACAGAATCGCTTCGTGGCCGAGCCGGATCAGCGCGCGCGCCGTGCGCGATGCATCAGGCTCCGGCCGCGTCACGATCAGCCGCATCGGTCGAGCCCTGCGGGCTTGGCGACGAGGATCGGCCCCGATTGCGCCATTCGAACCCCGGATGTTAGGAGCCCTTCGGCTCGCCAGTTATGTATCGTAGCCACTAGCCCCTGGCCCGTCGGATCGCAATGACGCCTCCCAAGAGCATGATCCCGAAAAGTGGCTACCGCTTTTCGGAAAAGATCATGCTTGAACAAACGGATAGAGCCGCATGAGGATTCCATCAGAATGGAAATGGCTCTAGCGCGCACCTTCACGGTGCTTGGCATCGAGACGAGCTGCGACGAGACCGCGGCGGCGGTGGTGCGCAAGGAGTCCGATGGCCGCGGAACGATTCTCTCCGACATCGTGCTCAGCCAAACCGAAGACCACGCGGCCTTCGGCGGCGTGGTGCCCGAGATCGCCGCCCGCGCCCATGTGGAGGCGCTCGACGGCGTGATCCGCGCGGCGATGCGCCAGGCAAACACGACATGGCACGATCTGGACGCCGTTGCCGTCACCGCCGGACCCGGCCTGATCGGCGGACTTCTGGTCGGCACCATGACGGCCCGCGCGGTGTCGGCCGCGAAAAAGATTCCCCTGCTGCCGCTCAATCACCTTGAGGGCCACGCCTTGACCGCGACGCTGACCGACAGCGTGCGCTTCCCCTATCTTCTTCTCCTCGTCTCCGGCGGGCACACGCAGCTCGTCGCGGTCGAAGGCGTCGGCCGTTATCGCCGGCTCGGAACGACGATCGACGACGCGTTAGGCGAGGCCTTCGACAAGACCGCAAAACTTCTCGGCCTTCCCTATCCGGGCGGGCCGAATGTCGAGCGCGCCGCGCTCGCTGGCGACCCGAGGCGCTTTGCCCTCCCGCGTCCGTTGAAGGGCGCGCCTGGCTGCGATTTCTCCTTCTCGGGGCTGAAGACGGCCCTGAGGATCGCGGCCGAAGCAACCGCCCCGCTCAGCGACAAAGACGTCGCCGACCTCGCCGCCTCGTTTCAGGCCGCGGCCGTCGAGGCGGTGGAGGATCGCACTCGCGCCGCGCTCGATCGCTACCTCGAAGTCACCGGCGCGCCGCCGAGCGCGCTCGTCGTTGCGGGCGGTGTCGCGACAAACGAAGTTGTCCGCGCCCGCCTCACCTCGCTTTGCCGCGCGGCCGGGGTGCGCTTCGTCGCGCCGCCGCCAAAACTCTGCACCGACAACGCGGCCATGATCGCTTGGGCCGGCGCGGAACGGCTCGCGGCAGGCCTCGCGCCCGACCCCAGTCTCCCGGCCCGCGCCCGCTGGCCGCTCGACGAGGATTCGACGCCGATTGTCGGCGCCGGCCGAAAAGGTGCGCGCGCATGAGCGGCCTCGAGCACGTGGTCATCGCCGGGGCCGGCGCCTTCGGCACAGCGCTCGCGGTCGTCGCCGACAAGGCCGGCCGCCGAGTCACGCTCTTTGCGCGCGATCAGGCGCAGGCCGATACGATCGCAGCGACGCGCGAGAACGCGCGCTATCTCCCCGGCGTGACGCTCCCCGCGTCGATCGAGGTGACCACCGATCCGAAAAGCTTCCGCCGCGCCGACCTCGTGCTTCTGGCGGCTCCCGCGCAAGCGACGCGCGCGGTCGCGACGATGCTCGCCCGAAAAATCCCGGCTGGCACTCCGGTCGTCGCCACGGCCAAGGGGATCGAGCAGGGAAGCGGAAAATTGCAGGCGGAGATCATCGTCGAGATTCTGCCGAATGCCCGTCCGGCCGCCCTTTCGGGGCCCGGCTTCGCCGAGGAGATCGCACGCGGTTTTCCGACCGCCGTCACCATCGCCGCCGGCGATCTCGAGCTTGCGCATGCGCTATCGGCGGCCCTCGCTACCGAGACTTTTCGGCCCTACGCGAGCGACGACCTTGTCGGCGTCGAGCTCGGCGGCGCCATCAAGAACGTGCTTGCCATCGCCTGCGGCGTCGTCGCCGGCCGCGGGCTCGGCGAAAGTGCCCGCGCGGCGCTTATCGCCCGTGGCCTTGCCGAGATGATGCGCCTCGGCGCGGCGCTGGGGGCCCGGGCCGAGACTTTTATGGGGCTTGCCGGTGTCGGCGATCTCGTGCTGACCGCCACCAGCCCGCACTCGCGCAACACCGCGTTCGGCATGGCGCTGGGCCGTGGCGAGCCGATCTCTGCGCTGCTTGCTCCCGGCGCGCCGCTCGTGGAAGGTGCGCACACGGCGAAAATTGCTGCTGAGCTTGCTCGCCGCAAGAGTGTCGATGCACCCATCATCGCGGCTGTCGCGGCGGTGATCGACGGCAAGATAAGCGTCGATGCCGCGATCGATGGGCTGGTGAGCCGCCCGCTCAAACAGGAGACCGCTTAGCTCCCGAGAGCAGCGGCCTGAGGATTCTTTGCGCGAAGGGGGGAACGGCATGCTCCTTGATCTCAGTCGCATCGGTCAGATTGCGCTTTCCAGCGCGGATGTGGACCGTGCCGAGCGCTTCTTCCAGGACGCGCTCGGCCTTCGAAAACTGTACCGCTTCGGTACTCTCGTCTTCTTCGATTGCGCCGGGCTCAGGCTGATGATCGAACAGTCCGCCGACCCGGAGGCCGTAGCGCGCGCCTCTCCGCTCTACTTCCGCTGTGCGGATATCGCGCTTGCGGTGCGCGAGTTGAAAAGGCGTGGCGTGACTTTTGTCGATACCCCGCATCGGATCGCCGAAATGGACGACCATGATTTGTGGATGGCGTTCTTCCGCGATCCCGACGACCATTTGATGGCGCTGATGCAGGAAGCCCCGAAAGGCTATGCTCCGGCAGCGGAGCCTGCTTCCGCCTGAGCCGTGCACGAGGGAGTGATCGATGGCCTACTGGCTTTTCAAAACCGAGGCGGACAGCTGGTCCTGGGAGCAGCAGAAGGGGAAAGGCGCGGCCGGCCAGGAGTGGGACGGCGTCCGCAATTTCCAGGCGCGGAGCAACATGCGCAAGATGAAAAAGGGCGACCGCGGCTTCTTCTATCACACCGGCGACGAGAAGGCGGTGGTCGGCATCGTCGAGGTCATCAAGGAAGCGCATCCTGAATCGAAGGACGCCAACTGGGAATGCGTCGATCTGAAGGCCGTCGCCGACGTGCCGAAGCCGGTGACGCTCGTCGCGGTTAAGGCCGAGCCGAAGCTGAAGGACATGGTGCTCGTCAAGAACTCGCGCCTCTCGGTGCAGCCGGTCAGCGCATCCGAATGGGCGCTCGTCTGCAAAATGGGCAGCCTCGATCCGGCGAAACTTCGCTAGTCGGAGCGCCGCGCTTGTTCCCGATCTCCGACGACAATCCGCGGCGGCATCTCACACCCTACGTCAACTGGACGATGATCGGGATCTGCGTCTTCGTCTTCCTCTTGCAGCTCGGGGCGGGAACAGAAAGCGGCGAACAGGCAATCCTGAGTTTTGGCATGATTCCGGCGCGGCTCTTCGGCTACGGGGAGCTTCCGCCCGAGCTTGCAGTGGTTCCCGCCTCGGCGACGATTTTCACCTCCATGTTCATGCACGGCGGCTTTCTGCATCTTGCCGGCAACATGCTCTACCTCTGGATTTTCGGCGACAACATCGAGGACTCGATGGGGCATTTTCGCTACCTCGTCTTCTATCTCCTCTGCGGCACCGCCGCGGCGCTTGCGCAAGGCCTCGTCGACCCGGCCTCCGAGATACCGATGATCGGCGCGAGCGGAGCGATCTCCGGCGTGCTCGGCGCCTATATCCTGCTGCATCCGGGGGCGACCGTGCGGGTCTTCATCTTTCTCGGCTTCTTCGTGACTGTCGCGCATGTGCCGGCGCTTATCGTTCTCGGCATCTGGTTCCTGATGCAACTCGTAAGCGCGGCAGGCGCGTCGGCGGCCGAGCCGGGCGTGGCTTTCTGGGCGCATGTCGGCGGATTCGTGGCCGGGCTGGCCCTCGTCCCGTTCTTCAAGCGCCGCTACGTTCCCCTCATGGAGGCGCCCCGCCATCGGCCCTTCGAGATCGAGCGACGCCGCGGGCCGTGGGGTTGAGCGGTCCTTCTTAGCCGACGCGGCTAAAAAAGCTTTCCTGCTACACGCTGCCGGTATTTTCGAAACCGCCGACAGAGCTGAGTTGCGCGCCACACCGAACAGTCGCTCAATCGGCGTTGCGGGAGAGGCGCCGCAGGGGGAATCGGAAAAGCTTCGGCTTTTTCGAGAAGGTCGCGTCGGGCGCTGACGGGCTGCACGTCCAAAGGGCGGCGGCTCCGGTCGCGATCTGACGAGGAAGGGGCTGTGATGAACATATCTCTGCATTTCTGCCGCGCGGCGGCATGAACCGCGCTGGCTATTGCTTCGCCGGCCGCCTGGCCCGCGGCGCCGGACGCATCTGCGCCCGATAGCGCAGTGCCGGCGGTCGCCGGAGCCGCATCGGCGATCGATTATGCGCTGGAGACCGAGATGGTCGTCCACAATTGGGTGCTCTGCGTTTCGCAGCCGCTTGCCGAGCAACTGGTGCGCGCACGCGAAGCCGGCGTGGAGCCTGCGCGTCTGGCCTATGCGGGGCTCGCAAGCGCCCGCTCCTGTGGCCAATTCCCCGAGCTCCGCGTGATCCTGCGCGAGCGGGTCTACGTCTCCGCCGCCGAGCTGGGCTACGACCGCGCGTATTCGGGGCGCTCGTGAACCTGTCCGGCGACTGGGCGTCGGCCTACGTCGTCTCTGGCGGGCTGCCCGACGAATAGCGCTTCCGTACCGTCGCCACGATTGATAGTACGGGCGCCGAATCCGCCCATTTTTTCGGCGCGAAAAATGGCGATTCATGGGTCATTCCATGACCCGCATTTTTTCCGGAACCATCGTCCGCTGAAGCTGTTTTCCGCCCGGCTCGGGGCAGTAAGCCGTCAGCGATTCTAAGCGGCGGCGTTGCAGGAGAAGGATGATAGAAATGCGGAAGTTGATCATTGCAGCGAGCGCGGCTGCCATGCTGGCCGCTTCGACCGTGGCGAGCCTTGCCGCGGAAGCAAAGGGCGCCATCACGGCAATCGATCCGGCGGCCGGAACGGTGACGCTGGCGGACGGCAAGGTCTACACGCTGCCGGCCGAATTCGACGCGGCCTCGCTGCAGGTCGGACAGGACGTGACGATCATCTTCGAGGAAGGCTCGGACGGTTCGATGACCGCTAGCGAGGTCACGCCGAACAGCTAGGCGTTTCTCGAAATCCTGGTGGCGGCCGCGGGATCCTCGCGGCCGCTTCCGTTTGTGTTTCGGGAGCCAAGACCGCCATAAGGCGGCATGGATCCCGCCGCTTTCATTCTCGAAAATACCGCCTTACTCGCGCCGCCGCTCGTGCCGGAGATAAAACTCTATCTGGCGCATGAGGCGCTCGCCCTTTGGGAGAAGACCGAGGAGGAGCTGAGCGCGATCGGACTCCCTCCGCCCTATTGGGCCTTCGCCTGGGCCGGCGGCCAGGCGCTCGCCCGCTTTATCCTCGACAATCCGACCCTCGTTTCCGGCAAGCGCGCGCTCGACGTCGCTTCCGGCTCCGGCCTCGTCGCCATCGCGGCGCTGAAGGCCGGCGCGAGAGCTATCGAGGCGAGCGAGATCGACGCGATCGCGCGTGCTGCGATCGCCGCCAACGCGGCGGCGAATTCGGTGCTGCTCCGCGCGACCGCCGCCGACCTCATCGGCAGCGACCACGGATGGGATGTCGTACTCGTCGGCGACGCCTTCTACGAAAAGCCGCTCGCCGATCGGCTTCTGCCATGGCTCGAGGCGCTTGGCCGACGTGGCGCCACGATTCTGATCGGCGATCCGGGCCGTAACTACTTCCCCAAGAATCGCTTCGAGCATCTCGCCCGCTATGAGGTACCCGTCACGCGCGCGCTCGAGGATGCAGAAATCAAGACCACGAGCGTGTGGCGGCTTGCGTCGGGCTGATCGGCCGGCGGGTCACATGTCGATGCTGAAGCCTAGGAACCGCGTCGTGCCTTCGGCCGGCATGGCGACGATCGGAAATTCGAGGTTCGATTCGCGTGTCACCGCGTTTCCCGCGCTTTCCGTGCATGCGCAGTCGGTGAAGACACTCACAACCACGAAGACAAAACCATTGATATCGGCGAATTGCCATTTGAAGGGGATCGTAATCGCGCAGGTTCCGGTATTGCCGCTGAACGTTACCGGCTTGCCGAGCGTCTCCGTATAGAAGGTAAAGGCGTCGTTGTTGATGTGCTGCAAGCTCACCTCGCAGCGGACCGTGCCCACGAACGCGCTCTTCCTGTTGATGGTGCCGCCAACCCGGATGGCGGCGGAGCGGCTGGCTGTTACGGGAGCGGCGGGGCCGCGGTTCTGCGGCGTCATCAAAAATTCGAGCTTCCGCAGCAGGCGCTCCGTCCGCGCGCCCGGATCGGAGGCGCCGGCGGCGAAGGCGGCGGAGGTCAACTGCTGCATGATCAACATTGCGGCGGTCGCCGCGGCGAGAATCTTCATGGTTCCCCCAAGGGTTGGAAAGAGAGCTGGAACGCCTCCCCTGAGGCCCTCCGTCCAGCTCCACCGCACTCAGTACAGATTCGCGCCCGCGCGCCGAGGTATTTCGGCGGACGCCGCTCACGGCAGTGGCGGCGGCACAATGCGGAGATCAAGATGACAAGCGTGTGGCGGTGCAGTCCGTAGATTTGCATGATCCTCGGGCGACCTCGCCCTCAGGCGCGCTCGATCCGGCACTGATAACATGTGGAGGCGCGTGCGCGGACATGCAGATAGGCGACGCGCTCGTCTTCGAGAAGCCGCTCCGCATCCGGTGCAATTCGATCGCCTGGCACCACTTCGCAGCGATCGTAGACGATGCGGTCTAGATCGTCGTAGCCGCGCATCACGAACTCCGGCCTGTTCGTCAGGATCTCGGGAATTCGGGCTGATCCGTCAAAGGACGGACACTGATCTGCATGCAGGAAGATCGGACCCGTCTCGGCGTAAGGCTGCGCGGTCGGAAAGGGCCGATAAGCGAGAACGAGGTAGCGCTCGCCCGCCCTGATTCGCGTCAGGCAGTGGCGGCACGGCAGACCGCCGCTCTCGTCGGCGACATGGACTTCCGGCGTCTGGCCATTCGCGTCGGGCCCGCCGGCCTGGAGCGCGGCGACCACTTCGGAAGGAAGCGCGACAAAGCGTACGGTCATGGCTCAAATCCCTTCATGGAGTAAGGCCCAAACCTAGCGACGCTGGCGTGCCGTACCCACCCGATTCTTGCCCGCTTCACAAAGCTGCGCACCCGTCTGCGGAGAGCCTTTTTCCGTGCTATGGTTTCGCCTCGCGTGCGCTGCTTGGGAGGGGGCCATGACGTTCACAGGAATCAATTATCTCGCCGTTCTCGCGGCTGCGATCGCCGGCTGGGTGATCGGCGCCGCCTGGTACATGTCGCTTGCCAAGCCCTGGGTCGATGCGCACGGGCGGACCATGGAGGACTTCAAGGCGCAAGCGGACGCCAGCAAGGGCACTTCGGCCGCCTGGATGCCCTATGTCCTCGCCTTCGTCGCCGAGCTCATCATGGCCTGGGTGCTCGCCGGCCTGCTCGCCCATCTCGGCTCCGGCCAGACCACGGTCTGGAACGGCATCGTCTCCGCCGCCTTCATCTGGCTCGGCTTCGTCGCCACCACGATCGCCGTCAACAACATGTTCGGCATGAAGAAGGCGAAGCTCAGCGTGATCGATAGCGGCCATTGGCTCGCCGTGCTCATCGTCATGGGCGCCATCATCGGCGGCTTCGGCGTCTGAGCGGTGCGCGGTTAAGCAGCTGAAAGAACTAAGCTTTTTCCGATTCCTAAGAAATTTCCGGGGGTCGGCCACGACCGCGGGCGACGGCGTGGCGACGCTGTCATATCTCCTTCCGCCTCCGATGGACGCGGAGCGTCTTGCTCCGCATAATGAGCGGAAGAACGCGGGATGCCCGCCCATCGCCCTTCGGGAGGAGGCTAATGTCGGAAGCGAAGCTCTATCCGGTCTCCAAGGAATGGGCCGAGCGGGCCTATATTAACGCCGAAAAGTACCACGAGATGTATCGCCGCAGTATCGATGATCCGAACGGTTTTTGGGCCGAGCAGGCAAAGCACATCGACTGGCTAAGACCCTTCACCAAGGTGAAGAACACCAGCTTCGAGTATCCGAACGTCTCCATCAAATGGTTCGAGGATGGCGCCCTCAACATCTCGGCCAACTGCATCGACCGGCATCTGAAGGACCGCGCCGACCAGGTGGCGATCTTGTGGGAGGGAGACAATCCGGCCGAGGACAAGAAGATCTCCTATCGCGAGCTGCACGCGCACGTCTGCCGCTTCGCCAATGTGCTGAAGGCGCGCGGCGTCAAGAAGGGCGACCGCGTGACGATCTACATGCCGATGATCCCGGAGGCGGCCTACGCGATGCTCGCTTGCGCCAGGATCGGCGCCATCCATTCCGTCGTCTTCGGCGGTTTTTCTCCGGATTCGCTCGCGAACCGCATCGAGGATTGCCGCTCCGATTTCCTCATCACGGCCGACGAGGGGCTGCGCGGCGGAAAACCCATTCCGCTCAAGGCCAACGCCGACAAGGCAATTGATCGCGCCGCAACGAACGGCGCCGCCGTCCGCCACGTGCTCGTCATCCGCCGCACCGGCAATCCCGTCCACATCGAGGCCGGCCGCGATCTCTGGTATCACGAAGAGGTCGAGAAAGTTTCGGCCGACTGCCCGCCGGAGACGATGAACGCGGAGGATCCGCTTTTCATCCTCTACACATCGGGCTCGACCGGCAAGCCGAAGGGAGTGCTCCACACGACGGGCGGTTACCTCGTCTACGTGTCGGTCACCCACCGCTACGTCTTCGACTACCACGACGGCGACATTTTTTGGTGCACCGCCGATGTCGGCTGGGTGACCGGCCACTCCTACATCGTCTACGGGCCGCTCGCGAACGGCGCCACCACGCTGATGTTCGAGGGCGTGCCGAATTTTCCCACCATGTCGCGCTTCTGGGAAGTGATCGACAAGCACGGCGTCAACATTTTCTACACCGCGCCGACCGCGATCCGCGCGCTG